>NC_014207.1:1835922-2141909 GCF_000093025.1 Methylotenera versatilis 301 | reverse complement strand
TCAAGACCTTTTAAGCCCGTTACATTGATACGATAATGCTGTGTTTCTTCTGTACCATTCATAATTTGCATGCGGTAGACATTTTCTAGCATACCGTCATCACTTAAGCGCCCCATTACAGCGTTGTCACGCATGATATCAACTCTGAATGGGGTTCTGAACCATAAGCTTGCTAATAAGCCAGTAATGAGTAGCAGAAGCACTGCGGAGTAAATGAGTACGCGCGGACGGAGTATGCGCTTAAACATTTGTTGATGAGACCAATTATTTGTTAGCGCATTTTGCGTAGAGTATTTCACTAAGCCACGCTCATAGCCCATTTTGTCCATGACAGTATCGCATACGTCTGCACATGCACCACAACCGATGCATTCATACTGCAAGCCATCTCGAATATCAATGCCTGTAGGGCAAACCTGAACACAAAGGCTGCAATCTATACAAGAACCCAATGCCTTGGTGTTGACTTCAGCCTTACGTGAGCGCCCACCACGAGGTTCGCCACGTGCTTCATCATAAGTGACAATGAGCGTATCGTCATCAAACATGGCGCTTTGAAAGCGTGCGTATGGACACATATATTTGCAGACTTGCTCGCGCATGAAGCCAGCGTTACCGTAAGTAGCAAAACCGTAGAAGCAAACCCAAAACGTTTCCCATGGACCTAAACTTACGTTGACCACAGCGTGTGCAAGCTCACGAATTGGCGTGAAGTAACCTACGAAAGTAAAGCCAGTCCACAATGCAAATGCAATCCAAACAAAATGTTTAGCAGCTTTTCTGCTGAGTTTTTTAGAAGACATCCCCGCTGCATCAAGTTTCATGCGTGCCGCACGGTCACCTTCAATTTTCTTCTCTATCCAAAGAAATATTTCCGTATAGACGGTTTGAGGGCAGGCATAGCCACACCATAAGCGACCAGCAATCGCAGTGAATAGGAATAATGACAATGCTGAAATAATTAGAATTGCAGTGAGATAAATCAAATCTTGCGGATACAAGACTAATTTAAAAATATAAAAGCGCTTGGCTTCAAGATCAAACAACAGCGCTTGGCGGTGACCCCATTCTAACCAAGGCACACCGTAAAAGAAGAGCTGGGTCAGCCAAATCATCACCCAACGCCATTGAGTGAAAAAGCCTGAAACGCTGCGAGGATAGATTTTATCTTCCGATTCGTACAGAGAAATCACGACCTCATTTAGAGGAATCGTTACTTCTGCTTTTGTATTGCTTGGTGCTTTTTTCATGCATCCAACTTTCCGAAACGCGCTTAAATTGCTTTGTTTTTACTATGCTGTATTTAAACTACCCGGTATTAAAGTGCTTACTTTAATACCGTTTGTTACTCGGCTTAACAATATTAAGCTTATTTATTGTTTGAGAAACCCCAAACATACGCCGCTAAAACATGAATCTGCGCTGGTGTGAATTTATCTTTCCACGCTGGCATTTGGTTGACTTTACCTTCGTTGATACGTTTGATAATGGCGGCTTCACCTGCACCATGTAACCAAATGTTGTCTGTTAGGTTAGCTGACCCAATGTCTGTGTTACCTTTACCTTCAGGGCCATGACAAGCTGCACAAGCGGCAAACTTCTCTTTACCTAATCCTGCGCGACCAGAGTCGTAAATGCTGCCAGATAGGCTGAGTACATAGTTAGCAACGTTTTTAACGTCCTCTGGCGTACCTACAGCTGCTGCCATTGGAGGCATCATACCGATACGGCCACCAGTGATGGTTTCTTCAATCTTAGCTGGACTACCACCGTGTAACCAGTCCTTGTCAGTCAGGTTAGGGAAGCCGCGGCTCCCTTTAGCATCTGAACCATGACACTGAGCGCAGTTGTTCATAAATATACGCTCGCCAATGGCTCTAGCTTCAGGGTTCTTTGCAAGGTCTTCGGTTTTCATCACGGCAAATTTGGCGTACATTGGCTCTAGCGCTTTGTTTGCTGCTGCAACTTCTTGCTCGTATTGTTTCGTTGCAGTCCAGCCTAATTTACCTGCGAAGCTGCCTAAACCAGGATAAGCCGCAAGATAAAACAAGGCAAAGATTACGGTGAGAATAAACATCCCAACCCACCAGCGTGGTAGTGGGTTGTTCATTTCACGAAGATCGCCATCCCAAACATGATCACTGGTGTTGTCAACGCCAGAAGTCACTACTTTAATTCTGCTTGCAATCAACAGCATGATTACGCAGAAAAGTATGCCGCCTAGCGCAATCACTGTAATGAAAACCGGCCAAAAGCCGCTAGTAAAATCACTCATTTTATTTTCCTTTATTCTTCAGTGTATGAAGTTTTTTTAACTTTAATCTTCTTTAAAAGGCAGGTTAGCTGCCTCTTTAAAGTCTGAAGTATTTCGATTTCGCCAAACCCAGATGAGAATGCCAACAAACACAATAAAACTAATGATTGTCGCAGCAATGCGCAGTGTGGTTATATCCATTTTGGGTTCTTCCTTATATTGAGGTTACTTCAAGATATTTAGCTTATTTCAAGTGAATACCTAAAACTTGCAGGAACGCAACCAAAGCATCTTGTTCAGTTTTACCTTTGACGTCTTCTACAGCACTCGCAATTTGAGCGTCAGTGTAAGGTACGCCTACAGTGCGAAGCGCACGCATATGCGCTGGCATTGCATCGGCATCAACAAGGGTTTTTTCTAACCATGGGTACGCAGGCATGATAGATTCAGGCACAAGATCACGTGGGTTGTTTAAGTGAATACGTTGCCAATCATCACTATATTTACCACCAACACGTGCTAAATCTGGACCAGTACGTTTACTTCCCCATTGGAAAGGGTGGTCATACACTGATTCACCAGCTACTGAGTAGTGACCATAACGCAATGTTTCAGCACGGAATGGACGAATCATTTGTGAATGGCAGTTGTAGCAACCTTCACGCGTGTAGATGTCGCGACCAGCCAATTGCAATGCCGTGTATGGCTGTAGACCAGTGATAGGCTCTGTTGTTGATTTTTGAAAGAACAGTGGAACGATTTCCACTAAACCACCAAACGCAACTGTGAGCAAAATCAGCACAATCATCAGGAAGTTATTGGTCTCAATTTTTTCGTGGCTAAAACCACTTTTCGTTTCATTATTTGACATGGTTTTTCCTTAAGCGTGAGCAGTAACAGCTGGAATGTTGACAACAGCAGCTTTACCACTTGTTGCCGTCTTAATGACATTCCACAACATAATCGTCATACCGCTAAGATAGAGCAAACCACCCAGCGCACGAATCATGTAGTACGGATGTTTAGCTTTTACGCTTTCCACGAATGTGTAGGTCAATGTGCCATCAGTGTTAATCGCACGCCACATTAAGCCTTCCATCACACCAGAGATCCATAGTGATGAGATGTAAAGCACAATGCCGATAGTAGCCAACCAGAAATGCAGCTCAATTGCTTTGATGCTGTACATTTGTTTTTGACCGAATAAACGTGGAACCATGTAGTACAAAGCACCCATTGAAACTAGACCAACCCAGCCTAATGCGCCTGAGTGAACATGACCAACTGTCCAGTCTGTGTAGTGTGAAAGTGAGTTAACTGTTTTAATCGCCATCATTGGACCTTCGAAGGTACTCATACCGTAGAAAGATAATGAAACGATCAGGAAGCGTAAGATAGGGTCTGTACGCAATTTGTGCCATGCGCCAGACATTGTCATCATACCGTTAATCATACCGCCCCAGCTTGGCGCTAACAGAATCAAAGAGAATGCCATGCCTAGAGATTGAGTCCAGTCAGGTAATGCTGTGTAATGCAAGTGGTGAGGACCCGCCCACATGTAAGTGAAAATCAATGCCCAGAAATGCACGATAGACAAGCTATATGAGTACACAGGACGTTCAGCTTGTTTAGGCACGAAGTAATACATGATGCCTAAGAAACCCGCTGTAAGGAAGAAACCAACCGCATTGTGACCGTACCACCATTGCACCATCGCATCTTGCACACCAGCGTATGCTGAGTAAGATTTCATAAAACCAGCTGGAATTGCCGCACTGTTTACAATGTGTAGCAAAGCAACTGTCAGAATAAATGCACCGAAGAACCAGTTAGCCACATAAATATGTTTTACTTTACGTGTACCAATCGTACCAAAGAACACAATCGCGTAAGACACCCAAACGATAGCAATCAAAATGTCGATAGGCCATTCTAGTTCAGCGTATTCTTTACCTTGCGTGTAACCCAAAGGCAGGGAAATCGCCGCGGCTACAATTACTAATTGCCAGCCCCAGAATGTAAAAGAAGCTAACTTAGGCATAAACAGCTTAGTTTGGCAGGTACGTTGTACTACATAGTAAGAAGTGGCAAACAATGTACATCCGCCAAATGCGAAAATGACCGCGTTGGTATGTAGTGGACGTAAACGCCCAAAACTAGTCCAAGGTAAGCCTAGATTAAGTTCTGGCCAGACAAGCTGTGAGGCGATAATCACGCCCACCAACATGCCGACCACACCCCAAACTACGGCCATGATTGAAAATTGCCGTATGACGCCATCTTCATACGTAATTGCTTGAGTTTTAAGGTCTTGCATTTGTTTCCCCTATAGCACTTATTGATAATTCTTTGTGAGTTTCACACGTGACATTCTGTCGCACATTCCAGTAAATCCAATTGATTTATGTCAATTAGATGGAAATTGAGTTTAGTTTCTAAAAGGTCGATATTCTAGCGCTGTTGGATGTTCTTAGCTAGGATTAGTTGCTTGATAACGTAGAAGATTTTTGTATTTTAGCTCAATTAATAATGTTACAAATAGATACAATTTTCACCGTTAAGGTTCAGTGATTTTTTAAATAAATTTAATTTTTTTAAAACTACCAAAAATTGACGGTTTGTCTTGATGTTGCTTAAGAATTGCTATGATTTGTACGCAATATATAAACAACCGTTTGTTAATTCATATTCTGCAGATTAATAAACGCTAATTGAGTGCAACATTATTGATCTGTTAAGTGATAGCGGCTTAATTTATACCAAAGTGAACGTTCGCTAATTTCTAACAATTTTGCTGCACGACTTTTGTTACCATTAGCTTGTGTCAGTGCCTCTGAAATTATTTGTATCTCTATAGATTGCACTGCATCGGGTAATGAGAGTGATAGCCTTGGGTTGGATAAGTCATTTGTGTTTGTTAATAATGGAGCTATGGGGTTTATTTTCTTAATCATATCGACAGGTAAGTTTTCTGCCCTAATTAATGGACCACTACAAACGATGGCTGCACGTTCCAACACATTTTCTAGCTCACGAATATTGCCAGGCCAGGCATAGTTCTCTAGCAGGCTGGCTGCATTCTCATCAATACTCACATTGCGTTTTTTTAGAAAATGCGCCGCCAGTATTTTGATGTCGCTTAACCTGTCGCGTAAAGGTGGTAAGTCAATACGGAATACATTCAGGCGGTAATATAAATCCTCACGTAATTTACCTTCTTTGATCGCTTGCATGGGGTCTCGATTGGTTGCAGCCACCACCCGAATGTCTACATTCAATTGTCGATTACTTCCCAATCGCTCAATGGTGCCTTCTTGCAGAGCGCGAAGCAGCTTGGCTTGTAAAGCAATTGGCATTTCAGTCACTTCATCCAGAAACAAAGTGCCGCCATCAGCCAGCTCAAACTTACCGATACGCTCTTTAACTGCACCAGTAAATGCGCCGCGCTCATGGCCAAATAGTTCAGACTCCAACATTTCAGATGGAATTGCAGCACAATTTACGGCAATAAAGAGCGCATTTTTTCTTGGGGATTGTTGATGAATTGCACGTGCTACAAGCTCTTTACCCGTACCTGTTTCACCTGCAATCAGTACGGTAGCCTTTTCAGCGGCTACTTGGGAAATGGCCTGATGTACTTTACGAATGGCTGGACTTTCACCGATTAAGCTTTTGCCAATTTGCCCAGCTTCATCACGCAGAAACTGATTTTCGACTTTTAATCGAGTCACGGAAAGTGCTCGACTAATGGCAATTTCAAGAGTTTCTAAATCAAATGGCCGTAAAATATAATCAGAAGCGCCTAATTTCATGGCTTGTACTGCTGAGGAAATTTCACCTTGGGCAGTCACAATAATCACTGGAGTATCGATATTTTCTGCGCGTAAGGCTTCTAGCAGTTTTAAGCCATCCATCACAGGCATGTGCAAGTCGCTTACGACTAAGTCGATATTATCATTTCGTAATATCGTGAGTGCTTCTTTGCCATTTTCTGCGACTACAGGTTGGTAACCTGCTTGGCGTAGGCTAATTTCTAACAGGCGCCGCATGTGAGGTTCATCGTCAACAGCGAGTATGCGTTTTTGCTGATTCATTTTTTCATACATTCCATAAAATATTCTGGCTTATACCGCTATATCAACAGGTAGTTGCAGGCGAAATTCGGCGCCGCCTAAGTTACTTTGATGCACGCTAATATTGCCATGGTTCGCCATCACGATCTGTTTTACAATTGCCAGGCCTAAGCCAATGCCACCTCTGCGTTTACTGAAGAATGGCTCAAATACTTGGTTGCGATGCTCAACTGGAATGCCGGGGCCATTATCTGAAACGGTAATTAATACTTGGTCAATTGAGCTGGTTACTTTCAATATTATTTTGCCATTATCTTGCAATACTTGGATCGCATTGAGTAGTAAGTTTAACAAGACTTGTGTGATTTGTTCTACGTCACACAACGCTATTGCTTTTTCATTAGCTTCACAAATCAATTCAATTTTTTTATTCTCAGCTTGCATACGTAACATTGCAACGCATTGCTGCGCAAGCTCTGCAAGGTCAGTATGCTTAAAATCAGGTAATCTCGGTCGAGCTGAGTCAATCAATGCGGATACCAATTTATTTAAACGCTCGGTTTCGCTAATGATGAATCCACAGACTTCGTGACCTTCTTCGCTAATATTGGGTTCACGTAATAAGACTTGTGCGGATGAGCGCAAAATCCCTAAAGGTGTGCGTACTTCGTGACTCATAGCGGCTGCCATTTCACCGACCACCGCGAGCTTTGCCGCGCGCGTCAGATTCTCTTTGGAGCGTTCAAGGTCGTTAATCATTTTGCTGAAAGCGTTTGAAAGTGCTGTGATTTCTACAGGCTCAACTAGGTTACTTGTGCTCGGGGGCAACGCATTGCTAGGTTCACGTATAAAATTATTGGCAAAAGCCGTGAGTTTTACAAGTGGTTGAGTCAGAGCGGTCGCGACGGGAAAGGCGATTAAGCTAGCTAGAATGATGGTGGCAATTAGCAAGCCAATAAAAATATAAGCCATTTGCTGAATGGGTGCTAATGCATCTAAACGATATTCTGCAATCACTACGTGCCACTTGAAACCGTTATAACCCTGATAACCTTTGGATTTAGAAGAAGTGGATAGTTTTTCTTTAGTTTGAATATCTGACCAATGTGTGGTCATTGATAATACTTTGTTGTTGCCATCTAAAAGTGCTGCACCGCTTCTTCCAGAAACGGCACCTTCCAAAATATTAGTGATTTGACTCCAGTTAAAAACAGTGACCAAAGTGCCAAGCTTATTGCCATCAAAAGCATCTTTTATATCGGCTGAGATTTTGAGCTGCTCCTGCATAATGGGGGCAATATGTATATTATTTCCCTGAATTTTGGTGCTTAACCAATCACTGTAATGTGGACTTTGTTTGCCGATCGACTCGGCATTACTCGAGGCAATCACAATACCTTTGTTATCTACAACATAAAGCTCATGGTAAATATCGTGGTAACTGTATTTTAAATCACTTAAAAACTTTGATAGACGCTTATCAAGGTCATCTATTCGAACATCTTGCATAATCTCCAACTGACTCCAAGACGCAGTATTATGCAAACGTTCGAACATGATGCGGTCAATTTCATCTACAGTAGCGGTTGCTCGAGTTTGGGTATCATGTTTAATTTCGGTTTTTAATGCGCCACGCGCCTCAAAAAAAGCCATACCAGTGACCAGCATGGTTGGCAGTAAACCTACTAGCAAAAATGCACCAAGTAGAATAAAGCGTATCGGTAAGGCTTTTCTAAGCATCTGATTTAGTGCGAGAATGAAAACATAATAAGTTGTAATGTAGTGAGCAAAGTAATTTATACCAAATGATGAGTTGAGCAAATTGGAATGATATACCGTTGCTAGTTTATCGACGTAGTAGTTTTTAGAGATGGAGAAATTATGCATGGCGTGATGATGCGAAGACCACCACTATTTTTTATATGCCTAATGATTGTGATGTCTATGCAATCAGCATTTGCTGCGGACGCAGATAAAGCATCGCCATGGGAAAATTTTAGTTTAGGCGGTTATTCCAATGCCGAAATGAATGTGCATCCTGGTGGGAAAGTAGAAGGCGCTATCAGTGAAATTGGCATTTTACTCAGCTGGGAAAATAATAGTCGGTTTCACTTTTTAACCGAGCTCGACATAGATAGGCCAATTAGCTTTAATAAAGATGACACCTCAATTGGCAAAGACAGTTACTTAGATCTGGAGCGATTCTACTTCGATTACAACCTATCCGAAAAATTGAATGTACGTGCAGGTAGATTTTTAACTCCAGCAGGTCGCTGGAATCTAGTGCATGCCGAGCCTCTAGTGTGGACAACGACTCGTCCTTTGGTGACAAGCCGCCTATTTCCTACAGCAGTTAACGGATTGATGTTTTATGGTGCGATGCCCCTAGCAGACAATGCTTTTGAATACAGTTTTTATGTAGAGGGTTTAAAAGATCAAATTGTTAATAATAAGGAAATTCCGTTCGAGGATACTAAAGGTGCGCGCTTTACGCTTTCTGGCAAAGTGAACTGGGGGCTTTCTTTATTGGAGTTTCGCGAGAATATTCCGAATAGCCCTGAATTTCACATGGTTGGCTTGGATTTCTTAGTGCAGCATCAAGGCTGGGAATTTAGTGGTGAAGCTTTTCAGCGCTACTACAATAATTATAGTGATGGCGGCAGTGGTGCTTATCTTCAGGGTGTTGCACCGCTTGGCAATCAGTGGTTTGCAGTTGCAAGGGTTGAGAATTATGTGCGTCCAGAAGAAGGTTCAACTGCACGCTGGCTGATAGGTTCAGCATGGCGTATGTCACCCAGAAAAATACTTAAAATTGAATATGTAGGCGGCGATGAAGAAAGCACCGAATCGCCGAAAGGTTTACTCGCTTCATTTTCGATATTGTATTAGTGCGTCAGTTTCACATGCATAAATTTAGATTGTTAATGATGTTTATAAGTATGCTGCTATCTAGCCTTATTCAAGAGGCTAGTGCAGAAGTGCTTGCTGTGATTGTGCCACGTAGTCACAATATTCATCAGTTGGATGCTAACGAACTTTCTCTCATGTTTTGGCGAAAGAAGTTGTATTGGGCTGATGGGAAACGTATTCAAACCCTGAATTATTCTGCAACAAATCCACTTAGGTTGCAGTTTTCATTGTCTATCTTAAAAAGTGCACCAGAAACTCAAACTGATTATTGGAATGGGCTATATTTCCACGGTATTTCACCACCACACGTCGTGAGTTCGCAAGAGGCGATGCTTAGATTTGTCGCCGATACGCCTGGCGCTATCGGTTATATTGACGCTTGTAAATTAGATGACAGGGTTAAACCATTAGCTTGGATTAATGCTGAACATAATGTTTTATCTACGGCGCCAGAACTTAATTGTTCTGAAAAGTCTGTCAGTGCTGCTCCGTAATCCATAAAAACTAAACATAAATCCTACAAAAATTGCAGGGAATATCAAGTAACAGACTGCAAGTCTGCAAGAATTGTAGTTTCTAAAACCTTCTATATTTATCAAAATTAAAGTTAATAATAATTGTAACACTATGATTTTTATTGATTTAAATTAAAAATCTGCAATAAATATCTGACTTGGCATAAGGCTTGCGTATATAAAAACATTCTTACAGGAGTGTTATATGCAATTTGCGCAACAATTAGCTCATGCTGATATTCAGCAGTCAGCAATAGAAACAGCTTCTACACCAAACAAAAGCGCGGCTATCCATCTGCATGGAGCGCAATCCGTCATCACGGCGATTTCAGAACCATGCGAGGCTGATAGGCAAGAGCTAGAGAGCTTTGTTCGTGCAATATACCGACGTGCACATCGTGCAGAAGTCAGTCACTTTATGCCTAAGTTATTAAGCGTTCGTGATGCTGGCGATAAGTTGCTTGCAGTATGTGGGCTTCGTCATGCTCATGAAGAGAGTTTGTTCTTAGAAACTTATTTTGACTCGCCAATCGAAGTGCTGTTGTCTCAGCATAGTCAAATAACAATCGCACGTGAGGCTATTTTAGAGGTTGGAAATTTAGCCGTTGCTGATCCAATTAATGTGCGCAGTTTACTCGCTAGCATTAGCCTATATTTACATAGCACGCATTCAGAGTGGGCCGTGTTTACAGGGATTTCAGTGCTACGAAACTCCTTAACAAAGCTCAATATGTCTTTACAGTTTTTGGGCGAAGCGAGTATTGAACGTATTCCAGAACACGAACGTGCTGCTTGGGGTACTTATTATAATGAGCGTCCACAAGTGGTGGCGATTCGTCGTACGCAACCAGCTGCGCAATAGGATTTAATATCTTGAGTTCTCAATATCAATCCGTTCTTAATTCGATTTCGCATTTTTCAGTTCACTCACCCAATAAAGCAGCGTTACAGGGGAGAGCAACAGAAACTCTAACCTATGTTGAGTTAGCAGTTTCAATTGAGCTGGTCACTTATAGGCTCAATAAAGCCTTAGTCAAAGTTTTAGGCTTAGCCATGGACAATTCTCCAGCATGGGCAATTGCTGATTTAGCCGCCATGGAATTGAATTTACCAGTAGTACCTTTACCGTATTTCTTTTCTGCGGAGCAAACAATTCACGCAATTGATGATGCTGGAATTAACGTGGTGCTCAGTGACCAACCTATCTTATTCAAGCAAATGCTTGATGAGTGCGGCAAAAAAATACTGCAAGAAAAACAGTATTTGATAGAAGATAAAATTATTACTGAATTTACTTTAGATACCAAAAATATCCATGATCTGCCAAAAGACACGGCTAAAATTACCTACACATCTGGAACGACGGGTAAGCCTAAAGGGGTATGTTTAGACTTACTGACGTTGAACCGAGTTGCACTTTCGTTGCTTGATGCTACTAAGGCAATGCCTACAGATCGCCATTTAAGCATATTGCCACTTTCTACATTACTGGAAAATATAGCGGGCTTATATGTGCCGCTTTTAGCTGGGGCAACGGCAATATTGATGCCATCTGCGCAGGTTGGCTTGTCTGGTGCAACAGGCTTAAATATTGCCGCCATGATGGAGGCATTAAGTGCTTCTAGAGCCACTACCACGGTGCTTACTCCAGAGTTGCTTAATGCCTTAGTGAGTGCCATTGAAACTGGTTACACCAAGCCACCTTATTTAAGATTTGTAGCAGTTGGCGGGGCTTCGGTTTCACCTCAGTTACTTAATCGTGCTGCAGCAATAGATTTACCTGTCTATGAAGGCTATGGCCTTTCTGAATGTGCTTCAGTTGTTGCTCTTAACACACCGGCTAGTAGAAAAATAGGGAGTGTAGGAAAGCCTTTGCCGCATGTCACGATTAAGTTTGGTGGGTATGACGAAATTTTAGTGAAAGGCGCTTGTTTGCTAGGCTACGTTGGCGATGTGAGCAACGAGCAGACTACTCAATATTTTCCAACAGGTGACATTGGTCATTTAGATGAAGATGGCTATTTATACATCACCGCCCGTAAAAAGAACCAATTTATTACCTCATTTGGCCGTAATGTCGCACCAGAGTGGGTAGAGCGTGAACTCACTATGTCGCCATTTATTGCACAGGCAGCTGTTTTTGGTGAAGCCAAGCCATGGAACGTAGCAATCATCGTTCCCGCAAAAAATGCGACTCCAGCCGAAATTGATATTGCAATCGCAAACATCAACCAATCTTTGCCAGATTATGCACGTGTCAGCCAGTGGATATTGGCAGGTGTGCCATTTACTCCGCAAAACAACCAGCTTACTGCTAATGGGCGTTTACGCAGAATCGCCATATGGCAGCAGTACCAAGAAAGAATTGACGAAATCTATAAGGGAAAAAGTTATGCCGTTTTATGAAACATTGCTCAATGAAACTACTAAAGAACGTGAAGAATTATTTAGTGTACCGCTAATAAAAGCAGGAGCTGCTGGAGAAGTAAGCCTGGCAGCTTATGTTGCATTTTTGACTGAAGCTTATCATCACGTAAAACATACTGTGCCGCTTTTACGCCTATGTGGGTCGAAATTACCAGAGCATTATGAATGGCTGCGCAACGGCGTTAATGAGTACATCGATGAAGAGCTTGGTCACGAAGAATGGATTCTTAATGATATTCGTGCTTGTGGGGCAGATGCAGAATCTGTGCGTAATGGAACACCAGGCGTTTCTACAACTTTAATGTTGCAATATGCGTATAGCATGATAAATCTTATCAATCCTGTTGGTTTTTTTGGGATGGTGTTGGTGCTGGAAGGCACGAGTGTTGCACTTGCCACACAAGCAGGAGAAGCGCTTCAAGAAAGTTTTGGTTTAGGTGAGGATGCATTTACCTATTTAAGCTCACATGGCGCTTTAGATGTTGGGCATACAGATTTTTATGCAGGGCTAGTCAACAAAATTGAAGATGAAAATGAGCGCACTTTACTAATCTATAGCGCAAAAAACTTCTATAGATTGTACGGAGATATTTTCCGTGAATTGGGTATTCGATTTTTGTCATTAAAATCCACTCGGGCATTCGCATGAATCCAACTGGAAAAAACATTATATTAACTGGCGCTGCTGGTGGTATCGGGCAACCTTTGGCATTTGCTTTGTCCAGAAGGGGTGCTAGGTTAGCCTTGGTTGATAGAGATCAGTTACATGTAAATCATTTGTGCGAAAAAATCAATCAATTAGGTGGTATTGCCTTTCCAATATTGACTGATTTTAAAACGAGTGAAATTTCAGAAAACCCGTCAAGAGATGTAGTGAACGAAGCTATGAGACTATTGGGCGGTGTTGATGTATTAATCAATAGCGCAGGGATTCTCGACTTCACCTTATTCGAGCAACAAGATCCAGTTCGTATTGAACAAATGATGCATATCAACGCAGTAGTGCCTATTCAGCTCGCACATGCAATATTGCCTCAGTTTTTTAAACAGAATAGCGGACAAATCGTCAATATAGGCTCAATTTTTGGCTCTATAGGCTTTCCGCACTATGCGACCTATAGTGCAAGTAAATTTGCTGTACGTGGTTTTTCTCAAGCACTAAGACGTGAACTGATTTATAACAATATCACTGTCACATACATTGCGCCGCGCGCCATTAAAACATCTATGAATGGCGAGGTCGCTTCAAAAATGTTACTAGCTACAAAAACTGCGATTGATGAACCAAAAGTGGTTGTGGAAGAAATCATTAAAGCCATCGAGGCTGACAAACAAGAGTATTACATTGGGCAGCCAGAATCTTTCTTTGCATGGCTGAATGGTTTTTTACCGAGTCTAGTTGCTATGGGTTTAAAAAAACCAACCAGAATCGCTCGTCAATTTATCACCACAAAGAATTAAGAACGTATTTGTCACAAAGGAAAAGATATATGAAAAACATGATGTTGTTGCTAAGTTTCATTGCACTATCAAGCCCAGCATTTGCTGATGAAAAATTAGATGCTGAAGTCGCCCAGATTCAACACGAGTGGGCAAAAGCGAATTATCAAACGCCAAAAGATGCGCAAGAGGACGCTTTTAAGGTGCTTATTGAAAAAGCGCACCAAGTAACTATAGCGAATGACAATGCACCAGAAGCCATGATTTGGGAAGCCATTTCAAACAGTGGTTACGCCAAAGCTAAAGGTGGAATCGGTGCTTTAAAGTTTGCTGAAAAGGCGCGTGATTTATTACTCGCATCACAAAAGGTTAGCCCAAATGCTTTGCAAGGGTCTGCCTACACCAGTTTAGGTTCGCTCTATTACAAAGTACCAGGCTGGCCAATTGGTTTTGGTGATAAGAAAAAAGCACGTACTTATTTAGAAAAAGCCTTACAAGTTAATCCATCTGGCATAGACCCTAATTATTTCTATGCTGACTTTTTAAGTGGGCAAGGCGAATACGCAAAAGCTGTGGAGTATTACAAAAAAGCTTTAGCCGCACCTGCGCGTCCTGGCCGTGAAGATGCAGATGCAGGCCGTAAGAAAGAAGTTGAAGAAGGTTTGAAAACTGCAGAGAAAAAAGTGAATTAATACGATTTTAAAAAAGCGACAGTTTGATTAATTAACGGTTTAATAATTTATAAAGGATCTATATGAAAATAACTAAAAGAATATTGCTCGGTAGTTTGTTAGCCATTGCGACTATTTCCAGCGCAGCTTTTGCAGGTGATGAAGGTTTCTATGCAGGTGGAAATGTCGGCGTAGGTAAGCCAAATATCAACACACCTAATGGCGAAGATAAAAGCTCATCTGCCGTTGGCGGCATTGTCTTAGGCTATAAATTTAACAAGTATTTGGGTGTGGAAGGTGAATATACAGGTATCGGTAAAGTCACTGATAAAGTGAGCGGTACGGCAAAGGGCGATGCTGCCAGCATTGCTGCTATCGGCTTTTTGCCACTCAATGACGAGTTTAATCTTTACGGTAAGCTCGGTGTTGCTGCAACTAAAACCAAAGTGTCATCAAGCCTTGCGCCTATGAATGATGATACTAGAACGTCTGTTACTTATGGTTTGGGTGGTGAGTATAACGTCAACAAGAATATCGGCATTCGTTTAGGCTGGGATCATTACTCAGCAGCTGTTAAAGATGTCACGAATAGCAAAGATAATTTTGGCGCGAATGTAGTGAGTGTAGGCGCTGTATATAACTTCTAGATTGATAGCTTTAAAAGACTTGTAGTGTAAAAGCCATGCTAGCTCCCCTCTAGCGTGGCTTTTATTTTTTGTACTCTAATAATCTTAGATATAAATATTCATTTAACCTAAGCGTCTAAGCGACTCATAATCTAGTAAACTTCGGTGCTATGAAGGCATTGAAAGTTTTAGCGCAATTTTGTTTGGTTTTACTAATGTTGGGTACAGGCTCCTGTACTCAACAAAACCCATCCGCATCCTCACATGAAATTGTATTTGCCATTGGGCAGATGCCGCTGAACTTAGATCCACGCTATGCTACAGATGCTGCTTCGGAGCGCGTCAATCGATTGGTGTATCAAAGTTTGGTGGATTTCGATGCACAATCAAAGCCAGTCGCCAGCTTGGCTACTTGGGTAGAATTCAACCCGACGGCATTTCGATTTACCCTGAATAAAAATCATGCATCGTTTCATAATCAAATGCCGCTGACAGCCAATGACGTAAAAGCCACTTACGATTCATTAGCCACTTTAAAAGACTCGCCTAATACTGCCGAGTTCGCCAATATTAAAAATATCACGGTAATCGATAATGACACGGTTGAGTTTCAGTTAAATCAAGCAGATAAGCACTTTCCAGCCAAACTTATTTTAGGGATTTTGCCCGCAAAACTCATTGCGGAGAATTATGACTTCTCGCACGTCCCTGTAGGAAGTGGTCCTTTAAAGTTTGTCACTTGGCAGAATAAGTTAACTTTACAGCGTGTAGGCGATGATCAACGTATTAGCTTGATAGAGGTAAAAGACCCAACTGTACGTGTGCTCAAGCTGCTGCATGGTGAAGTGGATTTGTTACAAGGAGAATTGCCGCCAGAGCTAGTTAAATATCTGCAAACTAAGCCTGATGTGATTGTAAAAACCAGTATAGGTGCTAATTTTTCTTATCTTGGCTTGAATTTTGAAGACCCAGTATTGCAAAAGCTTAAAGTCAGGCAAGCCATTTCACATGCCATAGACCGTAAACAAATCATAGCAAAAGCCATGATTCAACATAGTCGCGAAGCGGACATGATTTTGCCGCCCGAACATTACACGAATCAGCCCAATACTGATTTAACGCCAAACGATTACAACCCAGCTTTAGCAAAACAGCTTTTGCAAGAAGCGGGTGTTAAGTTGCCACTTAAACTCGTTTATAAAACCTCAACCGATGCACAGCGCGTGCGCTTCGCTACTATCTTGCAAGCACAGATGGCTAAAGCAGGCATAGACCTTGAGATCCGCAGCTTAGATTGGGGCACGTTTTTTGAAGACGTAAAACAAGGCAACTTTCAATTGTACGGTCTCACTTGGGTCGGCATTAAAACGCCTGAAATTTATTTAAAAGCCTTTGGCTCACAAAGCACTCCTCCCAATGGCTTTAACCGTGGCAGATACGCAGATGCTGAACTAGATAAACTACTTGCTGAAGAAAACTGGCAGGCAGCAACGGCGCGTATTCGCCAGCAATTACCTTATATACCACTATGGTACGAAGGACAATTTGCCGCCATGCGCAAAGGTATCACTAATTACAACGCAAAACCTGATGGAAATTGGGATGATTTGGGTACAATTAGCTATGCACATTGAAATCTCTATTTCCAATCAAACTCTCACGCTTTTTGATAACTTCGGCGGCGTAAAGGCTAAATACAGTGTATCTACTGCGGCGAATGGCGTTGGTTGCGAGAAAAATAGCGGCTGTACCCCATTAGGACAACATATTATCCGCGCTAAGATTGGTGCGGGTGCGGCAGTGAACACCGTGTTTGTTGGACGCAGACCTACGGGTGAAATATATACCCCAGAATTGATGGCAGAGTTTCCAAACAGAGATTGGATTTTGACGCGTATTTTGTGGCTTTCAGGTAAAGAAATTGGTAAGAATCGCTTGGGTAATGTGGATACCATGCAACGTTATATTTATATTCATGGCACGCCTGATAGCACAGAGCTTGGCAAGATTGGCTCACATGGCTGTGTGCGTATGCATAATGCGGAGGTGATTGAGCTGTTTGATTGGATTGACTTTGGCACGTCTGTGGTGATAGCTGAATGAAGCGTCAATTCAAGCCTGTCATTCTGAACGTAGTGAAGAATCCAGTTTTTTGTGACCAAAGTGCTGGATCCTTCGCTATGCTCAGGATGACAGTTAAATTTGGCGTTATTTCTGAATGAAATTTAAACTTCACCATAGTCATTCCCGCGCAGGCGGGAATCCAGTCCGGACTGGTGCATCGTGGCATTAACAACATGCTTTAGATACGTTCATTGCCTAGATTCCCGCCTGTGCGGGAATGACGGAGTTTAAATTTGTTTTTAATCAAAAAACTATCAAACTTCGCTATCGTCATTTTCGGCGTATTGCTACTTACCTTTTTACTGATTCATTTGGTACCGGGTGACCCAGTGGAAGTTATGCTAGGCGAATCTGCCAGCACCGCTGACCGTACTCAATTACGTGCTGACTTGGGGCTAGATCAGCCGCTTATCCAGCAGTTTGGTACTTATTTGGCTAAGTTGTCGCAGGGTGATTTAGGTAAGTCTATCCACACAAAAACGCCAATTGTTGAAATAGTTAAAACTCGCTATCCAGCTACGGTGAAGTTGGCGTTATTATCTTTGTTTATAGGCATTGCTTTAGGCGTACCTATGGGAATTTACGCTGCTTTAAAAGCAAATCATTGGCAAGATATTGTAGTGACTTTAGTGAGTGTGCGCTTATCTGCCATGCCAGCTTTTTGGCTAGGACCAATGTTAATGCTGATATTCGCTGTGTGGCTGGGTTGGCTGCCTGTCAGTGGCATGGATTCTGGGGCTTCGATTATTCTGCCCGCGTTGACTTTAGGTTTTGGCCTAAGCGCAATACTTACGCGCATGACGCGCACCAGTTTGCTTGAGGTACTAAATGACGATTATATTCGTACTGCGCGTGCCAAAGGTTTAACTGAACAGGCAGTGATTTTACGCCACGCTTTACGTGCTGCCTTGTTGCCAATTATTACCATTGTTGGTCTGCAAATGGGTAGTTTGCTGGCAGGCACAGTGATTACCGAAACGATTTTTAGCTGGGACGGCATCGGCCGCTTGTTGGTGGAAAGTATCGAGAAACGTGATTACCCTGTGACACAAGCTTGTGTGCTGATTGTCGCTTTGAGTTATGTATTGGTAAATCTAATCACAGATACCTTATATCGATTTGCTGACCCTAGAGTTAGAGTCAGTGCGTAAAGTTTGCTTGATGATTAAATGAAAAAATTCGCATCTTCTATTTTGATATTTTGGCTAGCCGCAGTTGTTCTTGGACGATTGTTGCAGCTTAACCCGAATCAGATTGACTTGAATGGCATTCTCAGTTCGCCAAGCTTTTCTTACTTGTTGGGAGCAGATGATCTAGGTCGTAGCATACTGGCACGCCTTTTACGTGGTGTTGAAGTTTCGTTTATGGTTTCCATCATCGTTACAGCCATTACCATGTTGGTTGGCGTATGTGTAGGTCTACTGGCAGGTTTTTACGGCGGCAAGATAGACCGTGCATTGATGCAAATTACCGATGTGTTTTTAGCCTTCCCTGGCATTTTGCTAGCGATTGCATTTGCGGCAGTACTAGGTCCAGGCTTGGTGAACTTGATGATCGCTTTAAGCATCACGGGTTGGGTGAGCTACGCAAGACTCACTCGTGGGCAAGCGCTAGGACTGCGAAATCGTCAACATGTGTTGGCTGCAGAATCGTTAGGCGCATCTGTACCTCGTATGATTTTTAGGCATATTTTGCCCTTATTGATGTCGATATTAGTTGTAGAAGCAACTTATAGTCTGGCTAGTGTGATGATTGCCGAGGCCAGCCTGTCTTTTCTTGGTTTGGGTATACAGGCGCCGAATGCTTCTTGGGGAGCCATGCTGCGTGATGGTGTGCGATACATGCTAATCGCGCCGCATTATGTGTTAATTGTAGGATTAAGCTTGATGAGTTTGATTTTAGCGATTAACCTAGGCGGCGATTATTTACGCGATAAGTTAGACGTAAGAACAGAACAGTAAAATTGTAGGTCTGTCGTTTGTACGATCTACAATATGGTTGAGAAAATAGATTTTAAAGGTAGAAATATGTCATTAGGTCCTATTATGTTGGATGTGGTTGGTACAGTGCTCACGGCAGAAGATATACGCCGTTTGCAGCATCCATTGGTGGGTGGTGTTATTTTATTTAAACGTAACTATGAAAATAACGCGCAATTAGATGCCCTGACAGCAAGCATTCATGCGGTTCGCCAGCCACCGCTTTTAATTGCCGTGGACCATGAAGGTGGTCGCGTGCAGCGATTTAGAGACGGTTTTACTAAAATCCCACCTATGCGTGAATTTGGCAAGATTTGGGACACCAATCCGAAAAAAGCGAAAGAGCTTGCGGTGGAGGCTGGTTGGATTTTAGCGGCAGAATTACGTGCGCACGGCATTGATTTCAGTTTTACGCCAGTGCTTGATATGGACTATGGCGATAGCTTAGTCATTGGCGATAGAGCGTTTCACCTTAAGCCACAAGCGATTAATGATTTAGCCTTTTCACTGATGCAAGGTCTTAAAAAAGGCGGTATGGCGGCGGTGGGTAAGCACTTTCCGGGTCATGGCTTTGTCACGGCAGATTCACATGTAAGCATGCCAGTGGATGACCGCGAGTTTGACCAAATCGCACAAAATGATATGCAGCCTTTCAGAATGCTGATTGACGATGGTATTCAAGCCATTATGCCTGCGCATGTCATTTACTCTAAGGTGGATGATAAGCCTGCTGGCTTCTCGCCACGTTGGTTGCAAAAAATTCTAAGAGAGCGCCTAGGTTTTAACGGTGTTATTTTTAGCGATGATTTAAGTATGGAGGCAGCAACTGCGGGAGGTGATGTGACTACGCGTGCTTTAGCCGCTTTAAATGCTGGCTGCGATATGGTGTTGCTATGCAATCAGCCAGCCATGGCAGATGAGCTGCTGGCGAATCTCAAATGGACGATTTCCGCGCAAAGCATTGCAAGGCTGGCACGCATGCATGGACAAAGAAATCCGCTCAGTCTAGATCAATTGCACGAAAGTGCAGACTTTGTAAAAGCTGTGCATCAAGTGGCCTTAGTTGGGAAATCTGAAGGTGAGTTGTTTGTCTAGGTAAGCTTCATCATCATTAATTTGTAACAATTTATCACTTGAAACTTATTGGCTTAAACGCTATCTTAGTAAGCAGTGTCTTAATAAACACTATCTTAATAAACTTAGTAATTTAGTTTTTTATTACTTAAAGGAATACACAATGTTTGACAATACACCTGTTCTAGGTCGTTCAGAATCAGCGCAAATGGTTACCAATAAAGTGTTGCGTAACACTTATGCTTTGTTAGGACTTTCACTTATTCCAACAGTGATAGGTGCTTATTTTGGTTTGCAAATAGATTTTAGCTTTATCGCATTACACCCGTTCATATTTGGCATTGGTTACTTAGCCGTGATGTTTGGTATGTTTAAATTAATAGACGCAAATAAAAATAGTAGCGTGGGTGTGTGGTTGTTATTAGGCGTTACATTCTTGTTTGGCTTAATGTTAGGGCCAATTTTGCAGCACGCCTTACATTTGAGTAATGGTGGGCAGATTGTGGGTCTTGCTGCCGCTGGCACTGGCATTACATTTTTGAGCTTAGCTGCAATTGCTTCTTCACCAGCGCGTGATTTTAACTATCTCGGTAAATTTCTATTTATCGGCTTGATTCTTGCCATCATTGCTTCGCTAGCGAATGCATTCCTGCATATTCCTGTGTTGTCTCTGGCGATATCAGGTATATCGGTCATCATTTTTTCAGGCTACATTTTGTATGACGTTAACCAGATTGTACGTGGTGGTCAAACCAACTATGTCATGGCGACATTAAATCTGTATCTTGATATTTATAATATTTTTGTGAATTTGCTTAATATTTTGATGGCATTGATGGGTAACAGAGATTAATGCGCTAGCTGGATTTATAAGCAATAAAAAACCCGCTAAGGCGGGTTTTTTATTGCTTATTTTTTTAATCGCCGTTGTTTAAAGAACTCACTTAACATTGCGCCACATTCTTTAGCCAACTCGCCGCTAAAGACTTCGGTGTGATGATTCAGCTTTGGCTCTGCCATTAAGTTCACCACGCTGCCACAAGCGCCTGTTTTAGGGTCATTGGCGCCATATACCAACCTAGCGATTCTTGCATGTTGAATCGCACCTGTGCACATGGCGCATGGCTCTAAAGTGACGTAAAGTGAGCAGCCAACTAAGCGGTAATTACCTAAATTTTTAGCAGCGTCGCGAAGGGCGGCAATTTCTGCATGTGCGGTCGGGTCGTGTGTATCGATTGGCGAGTTGCCACCACGACCAATCACCACGCCATCCTTCACAATAATCGCCCCTACAGGCACTTCGCCCGCAGCGGCGGCTTCTTGCGCAAGCGCTAAAGCAATTTGCATATAATGCTCGTCAGCGGTTTGTTGGTCTAAATTAATTGAGTGTTCGGTCATTTTATTTTTAGGTTTTTTACTAATTGATTGAGCAAGTTTAGCGTTTGTTTATTAGTGGTAGCCCCTATGTTGTTACTAGCTTGATGTTTGGCATATTGCATAGAGGAGTATAACGCTGATATTTCTAGTATTTCAATGGCTTGATTAGGCAAGGTTTTGGCGGCACGGTTACCAAAATCAATTGCACCTTCAGACCTTAGTTTAGTCACGCCAGCTTTAGATAGTTTCTTCAAAAACTGTTGGTAGATTTTGTTTGTTGGGTTTAGCACAATGCCGTTATTGCGCAGCAACAAGTAGCTTACAAAAAGCATCAGGGCAATCATAGTCACGACTAATATTAAGCCTATGTCTTCCCATGCGATGTCTTTGTTGATGAGCTTCTTGAGGAGTGCGAGTTGCTTGGTTTGGTCATAGCCTAGCACCCATTGATTCCAGCCGTTATTGACGGCATCCCAGTTCATGTAGAGATTTTTGAGCACAGGGTAATCTTGGCGTGAGAGTAACGGTAACAAATTTGAATCTGGTAGTGCTGCTCCAATGCCAGACTCTATACGGTCTGGAGATACCGCTGAGGTAGGGTCTACGCGCACCCAGCCTTTATCCTGTAACCAGACTTCCGCCCAAGCATGTGCATCAGATTGGCGCACGATTAGGTAATTACCATTTGGATTGATTTCGCCGCCTTGGTAGCCTGTAACGATGCGTGCTGGCACCCCCGCAGCACGCATCAAATAAACAAAGCTACTGGCATAATGCTCGCAAAAGCCACGTTTGGTATTGAATAGAAAATCATCAACAGGTTCTTTGCCTAATCTTGGCGGTGCAAGTGTGTAGACGAATGTCTGCTCACGAAACATACTGAGTGCAGCTTCCACAATGGCCGTTGGTGATTTATTCTCGCTAACCCATTTATTGGCAAGTTGACGTGTTTTAGGATTTTCATCTTCTATTAATTGCAAGGCCAGTGTGCGCTCACGCTCACTCAACTCAGCGCCCAATTTGTAATGCAGGTATGAATGACCTTGATAGCGAATGCGTGTGCGGATAGGCTCTTTGGAAAGTACCTGCATATCATGTTTGATGTGGGCTTCAGCTGGCAATGTGCTTGATGCCATTTCGGGTAGATCAAGCATTAACAGCCAATTGCGGTTATGTGGTTCTAGCGTGATAGTGTAATCAGTAGCTTCTCCTGAAGTTTCTATGGTTTCCGTAGGTAAATGAATGCTGTCGCTAGTCATTTGCCAGCGCCGACCTTCTTGATGCCACAACACAGGGCCGCGCCAGTAGAGCTGATTGTTTGCCGGAATTGCAGATTTGAATTCAACACGAAAAGCGATTTTGCTGGATAAGCTGAGCTGACTGATATTGCCGGGTTCCATGCTGTCAGAAAGCCCGGTCATGCCGCTATAAGCATCTTGTGGAATGCCCCAAATCGGGCCTGGAATGCGCGGAAACAGTACAAACAATACCAACATAATGGGCGTTGCTTGCAGCAGTAATTTACCTGCTAGTTTTGCTTGAACTTTCCATATCTGTGGGCTGATGGTTGTTTGCTTACTTTGATGACTCACGCTAATAAGGCAAGCTGTAAGCCCCGTCAATGCAAGTAAGACTGCCAGAAAAACCCAGATGGCTTGGGTGAAAAGTAAGATGTTAACTGTGAGAAAGTAACTTAACACCACCATCACAACAAAGTCGCGCTTTGTTCTGGTTTCAAGTAGCTTCATTGAAATCATGACGGCTAATAAGCCAACACTTGCATCACGTCCAAACAGCGAGCCGTAGGTGACTAAAACTGCAATACCACCAGCAATCGTTAGCGGAAAACGCAGCCAGAGTTTTGGGTAAGCCCAATTGTTTTTTTTAATTAAATAGCGCCAAATTGCAAATACCACAAAACATGCAGGCACCCAGTTTTCCATATTGAATGCATATAGCGTGAAGGTGATACTTAACGAGAGCAGCAACCAAATGATGGCTTGCGTACTGATTTTAGTTTGTATGTCAGTTTGATTGGCCATTACATAAGTGCCAGTGCGGTTAAACATTGGTGATAATGGATGTCACCAGTACTGGGTTGAATGCTGAGCTGCGGTAAACGTAGGCCGTATTTTAGGTGTTGTGCGTTAGCATCTACCACCCAGCGCGTTAGCTGGCTAATGCGTAACTCTAGATTGTTGCTAGTTGTTGCATTGAAGTCTAGCCACAAAGTAGAGCTAGCCTCACCCTGAAACTGCTTAACTAGCAAGCCCTGTTCGCGAGAGGATGCTTTCCAGTCTACGCGTTTAGGCGAGTCGCCAAACTGGTAATTGCGATGCCCGGCAAAATCATCGTCACCTTGCGTGGTTGATAATTGTCCAGTGGCGCCATCGGCATCTGCGCTAGGTAATATTTGGCTGCGCAAGCTTGGCTTAGGGTATATCAGGCATTGGTTTGCCGTTTCAGCATATGCCCAAACATGAAATAGTGATACGGGAAACTCGGTGCTAAATGTCATGCGAGGCGTTTTTAGCCATCCGCGCTTTTGGCTGCGTAAAGATAACCTAAACATAGCTTCTCCAAGTGCCGGGACATCTTGAATGTCAGCCTCTTGGTCTGCAAATTTCGCAAAAATACTGTAACGAGCGCGATTGCTACCATCAATGACGGTCAGTTCAAACACTGCTTGCTCACCTGCAAATACAGGGTTTGCGCGTTTTGCTTCGATTTTTAAATGAGCTAAATTACGCCAAGTATGCAACATACTAATTAAACCTAATCCAGCCAATAAGAATGTGATGGCAAAGCCTAAGCTGATGGAATAATTAATAGAACCGGTTAGCAGACCTATCAACAGCAAGCCGAATAGCCAGCCAAACCGTGTTGGTAATATGTAAATATGCCTGCGGCTTAGCGTGGTGGTTGAGTCTATGGCGATTGCCGTGCGAAACCAAGTTTTAGGCGAGCTGAGCCTGAAGTCAGGTTTAAGGCTCGCATCGCTCGAAAGGTTTAAGCCTTTTGCCATGTTGAATGATGGCTAAGGCTTAAACAGCGACAGATTTTAGCAGTTGGGCGATATTATTTACGCTACCTGTCAATGTGCTATTACTGACCAATCGGTGACCCGCCACACTCGGTAATATGGCTTGAATATCCTCTGGAATCACATGGTCGCGTCCATCCAACATTGCCCATGCTTGCGCGCATTGTTTTAAGCTCAAACCTGCGCGTGGCGACAAACCTGCATTGAATTGTGCGGATTGACGTGTGTATTTCAAGATGGCTTGCAAGTAGTCAAGTAACGCATCCGAAACGTGAATGTCGTGACATGCGGCTTGTAGCGTTTGTAACTGCTTGGCATCAATCACTGGGCTTAGTTTTGCTAGTTGCTCACGACCACCATTGCTTTGTAATAGTTTGCGTTCAGAAGCTGCATCTGGGTAGTTAATGGTAATACGCATCAGAAAGCGGTCAAGCTGCGACTCTGGTAATGCAAAAGTGCCGATTTGTGAACTCGGGTTTTGTGTTGCAATCACAAAAAAAGGTTGGGGCAGGGTGTAAGTGACGGCATCTATTGTCACTTGAGCCTCTTCCATTACTTCAAGCAATGCGCTTTGCGTTTTAGGTGTGGCACGATTGATTTCATCGGCTAATAATACGTTGGTAAATATTGGACCGGGGTGGAATTTGAAACTGGCTGCATTTCTATCGTATACAGAAACACCTAGTACATCGGCAGGTAATAAATCGCTAGTAAACTGTACGCGCTGAAACTGTAAGCCCAGCACTTGCGCCAACGTGTGTGCCAATGTGGTTTTGCCCATACCGGGTAAATCTTCTATGAGTAAATGCCCCCTAGCCAAGATACACGCTAGGGCGAGTTTGATTTGTTGCTCTTTACCTAGAATGACTTCGCTGGTTTTGGCGATAATGGCATCTGTGATTTTTTTCATGAGTGTCATTCAAAAACGAATTTAACGAACTTAAAGCATGATGATACAGATAAAGCTTAATTAAAGCTTAGGGAGATGGTTGTTTTTGATTCAATCTATCCAACACGTAAAATACATCCAACATAAAAGTGAAGCACGTACACATTCTGATTTATGTATAAGCGATGGTTGCTTCTTGCAGTGGCGTCATTATCAATTTACGGTAAGCTTACTACCAATACAATTTCAATAAAGACTTCGACGATTAATTCTTACATCAATAGATCATCTAAAGTCAGTTGTTTTAATTTTTCAATCAACCATTGTTGAGCTTTACCACCTTTATTATGCCACGCAAGATAGCTGGTGATTTTTGGTTTAGGTTCAGCAACCGCTTTTATCACTAACTCGCCAGTGGCTACATGTCGTTCAGCCATTCTTTTTGGTAAATATCCAGTACCTAAACCAGCAAGCTGCGCCTGTAGTTTAGCTTGCATGTCAGGTACTGATAGCACTTCCTGACCATTAATAATACCTGAAGTTTTTGGCTCTAAACTGCGCGAGCTATCTGAAGCAGAAATTGCTCGATATTGTTTGAGGTCTATATTTTGTAATGGCTCTGCTATTTGCGCCAATGGATGATTGACTGCAACCGCATAATGAAACTCCAAAATGCCGATGGCTTTAGTTGTATAACTACCCGCGTGAGGACCTTCACCCGGAGCGCCAACTGAAATCGCCGCGCGGCCAGAGACTAAAGCATCCCAGCTTCCGCCGTAAACCTCACGTATTACTTTTAGACGCGTACCAAAATTTTGTGAGTAGAACTCATCAATGACCTTGTACAGCGCATCTAAAGTAAACAACTCGCTGATGGCGATAGTGAGTTCAGTTTCTACCCCACTGGCAACCAGTTTTACGTGCGATTCAAGCTCGCTTGCTGCATTGAGCAAATAACGACCTTCACGCAAAAGCTCAGCGCCAGCTTCAGTAAGCTCAGCTCTATGCCCACTACGGTTAAATATTGCGACACCTAAATCTTGTTCTAGCTTGCGCACTGTGTACGTAATTGCAGATGGTACGCGGAATAAGGACTCAGCCGCAGCAGCAAAGCTTCCCTTGCTTGCAATCGCGTCTAGTACTTCTAAAGATTCTAAAGAGATTTTAATAGTCATAGTACTTATTATAGTAGTTGAATCTAATAGTTGAATAGTTATATTTAAATCAAATTATTTGAACAAAATATGCAGTAATGACCACTATTAGACTAAAGATAATTCAATTATAGTTGACAAATATACACTAATTTGCGCTCAAATGGCTTGTTTGTGGGCTTTGTATGGATTTTGTCTGGTGTTCTTTTAGTGAAAAAATTAAAAATAAGTGATGCCTAAAGTTAATTAAAATCAAATTTCATGAAAGAAATATTGTGAAACCGAGCCTAAATAAAACAAAATTAAGGAAATCTAGCGATAGAGGGTATGTTCATCAGGGTTGGTTAGAAAGTTACCACTCATTTTCATTTACTGGTTATTACGATCCTGCACATATGCATTACTCAGTATTGCGTGTGATTAATGAAGATGTTTTTGAGGCGGGTCAGGGTTTTGGCATGCACCCGCATAAAAACATGGAAATTATTACTTATATGTTGCAAGGTGAATTGCGACATGTAGACAGCCTTGGCAATACTTCTGTTATTAAAGCTGGTGATGTGCAATGCATGACAGCGGGTACTGGTATCGTGCATAGTGAAATGAACGCCTCAGAAACTGAGGCGGTACATTTGTTACAAATCTGGATATTTCCAGAACGTAAGCTACTAGAACCCGGCTATAAAGATCAACATTTTACTCAGGCTCAAAAGCAAAATCGCTGGTGTTTGATTGTCTCGCACGATGGCCGCGAGAATTCGCTTAAAATTCAACAAGACATTTCCCTTTTTGCCACATTACTGGCTGAGAATGAATCGTTAGATTACATGCTACCCGCTCACAGAAGTCTTTATATTCAGCTTGCCAGGGGGGAGATTGAAATTTGCGGGCAGCATTTATCTGCGGGCGATGCGCTGATGGCGGACGGCTCAAAGGAGTTTACGTTTAAGGCATTAACGCAATCGGAAATACTTTTGTTTGATCTGCCTATTCATCATTCTGTAGATATTATGCAGCAGTAGTGAACGTAGTCATGCAAGGGTTTGTCATACTTCGCTAAACTGGTAAAGTTAAAAATAGCTTTGTAAACTAATTAACCGAGTTGCGTGAGCATGAAAAAATACATCTTAAAAATATCAACTTTACTTGTGTCCATGATGGTTCCTGGCTTAGTCATGGCGGATCTTGATACTTATCGTATCGACAATACTCATAGTTTTGCAAATTGGACGATTCGTCATGTCGCCTCTAAAACATCGGGTACTTTTAGCGACGTTACTGGCAAGCTGATGATAGATTCAATAAATTTAGCTAAGTCATCAGTCATGGCGAAAATAAATGTACTTAGTATCAGCTCTAGCCATGCTAAACGAGATGAGAATATCAAAAAGAAAGAATATTTAGATGCAGAAAACTTTAATCAAATGACTTTTGTGAGTACGAAAGTGACTGTAAGTAGTTCTTCTGCCAGTGCCGTAACTGAAGGTGTATTGACTGGAAATTTCACTATGCACGGCGTGACTAAAGAAATATCTTTTCCGTTTAAAGTGTTAGGCTTTGGTTCGGATCCATGGGGTGGTTATCGAGTGGGTCTTGAAGCACATACCTTGATTAAAGCATCTGACTATGGCTTTGGCTGGGCAAGCAAAGCGAACGCGCCTGTAGGCGACGACATTGAAGTCACTTTGTTAATAGAGGGCGTTAAACAACCCGCTGAAATCGTCATCAAGTAATCATTTTTAAGTAATATCCTTCGCGTAATTTATATCGCACATTCACAGCAATCATATGGAGAAATGTATGGCATTAGATTTATTCAGTCCGGTCAGTTTGGGTTCAATTGCATTAGAAAATAGAATAGTGATGGCGCCACTAACGCGTAACAGAGCAGGTGAAGGCGGCGTACCGCAAGCAATCAACGTAGCATATTATGAACAGCGCGCGACAGCAGGCTTAATCATTACCGAAGCTACGCCGATATCAACTATGGCGCATGGTTACCCAGCTTTGCCTGGTATATATACGGATGCGCAAGTTGCAGGTTGGAAAAAAGTCACTGATGCAGTCCATGCTAAAGGCGGAAAAATCGTCTTGCAATTATGGCATGTAGGCAGAATTTCGCACCCGAGTTTATTACCTAATGGTGCGCTACCTGTTGCGCCATCCGCTATAAAACCAGCAGGTAAAGCCTTTACTTATCAAGGTTTGGTGGATTACGTAGAGCCGCGCGCATTAGATGCCAGCGAGATTTCAGGAATCATTGCGGATTATGTACACGCGGCTAAATGCTCACTCGCTGCAGGTTTTGATGGCGTAGAAATACATGCTGCCAATGGCTATTTGCTAGACCAGTTTTTACGTAATGGTACGAATAAACGTACAGATAATTATGGCGGCAGCTTCGAGAATCGTGCTCGCTTGTTGATGGAAGTCACCAAAGCGGTTGTTGACGTTGCTGGCTCAGACAAGGTGGGTATTCGTATTTCGCCAGTTAATCCGTTCAATGATATGCAAGATAGTAATCCTCAAGCCTTGTTTAACTATGTTGCAGGTGCTCTAAATCAATTTAATCTTGCTTATTTACATGTGCTTGAGGGCGGCGTTCATGGCGGTGGAGTTGCAGACCCGTTTGATTTTGCGGCATTACGTCAACTGTTCAAAGGCGCTTACTTAGCTAATCTAGGCTATGACAAAGTGCGTGGTAATGCTGCCATTGCTAACGGTCAAGCTGATGCGATTGCTTACGGTGTGCCATTTATCGCTAATCCAGATCTAGTGCTACGCTATAAAACGGATGCTGCACTCAATGAAGCAGATTCAAATACTTTTTATGGCGGAAGCGAAAAAGGTTACACTGATTATCCTTTTTTAAACGCCTAATTTGGAGTAAAAACCTTCATGCACAATCCAGCAATCACCCAAGTCGACATTGATAAAACCCTAGCTAACCGTTGGAGCGGTCGTGCCTTCGATGCGGCAAAATCAGTCAGCACAGAGCAGATTATTGCCTTGCTTGAAGCGGCACGTTGGGCGCCATCTTGCTTTGGCGATCAACCATGGCGTTTTGTTGTGTGGGATAAAAATACAGATGCAGCAGCTTGGCAACAAGCGTTTGACTGCTTAGCACCAAGTAACCAAGCTTGGGTCAAAGATGCTTCTGTGCTTTTATTAGTGTGTGCGGGTAGTTTGTTTAACCATAATCAGCAGCCTAACCGTTGGGCGCAATATGATACTGGCGCAGCTGCCGAAAACTTATGCTTACAAGCTTCAAGTATGGGTTTGATGGCGCATCAAATGGGTGGTTTTAATGCGGATCTAACACGTGAAAAATTCAGTATTCCCGCGCAATTTACGCCTATGGCCATGGTTTGCGTTGGTTATGCTGCAGATATTGCAACTGTGACTGGCGAAGCACTAGCACGTGAAACTGCGCCACGCTCACGTCGCCCATTGAATGAATTATTTTTTGCCAATGGCTGGGGTCAGCCTATTAATAAGTAGGTTAGCTAACTTTAAATACTTGATTAACTATCATTTTTGGGTTTAGTTACAACCGACTGGGCTTAACTAAACCTGCTAGGTCTGCTAAAATCTAGTCTGATAGTTACAAATTATTTACAAGTTACTTAAATCATCAAATTAATCAATTAAATTTAGGATCTAGTTATGGCGGTTGTTGCACTCAACAAAGAAAATTTTAAAGAAACAATCGAAAACAATAATTTTATTATTGTAGATTTTTGGGCACCATGGTGTGATCCATGTGTAGCGTTTACGCCAACATTTGAAGCCGCTGCTGCAAAACATCCTGATATTGTATTTGGTATGGTCAATACTGAAACAGATCCTGAAATTGGCGAGTATTTTGAAGTGAATCAAATTCCAGGTATTTTAGTGATTCGCGAGCAAGCTGGTATTCATGCGCAAGTGGGTGAAATCGGCGCGCCAGCGTTAGATGCCATTATTCAATGGGCACGTGATTTTGACATGACAGAAGTACGTGCTTATTACGAACAAGAAGCTCAAAAAGCTAACTAGTGGTAAACAGTTAGTCTAAGTAAAATAAAAAAAGCGGCTTAAAGCCGCTTTTTTTTAGCTGTAAAGTGTGTGCTAAAAAGAACCTGTCGTAATTAGTCTGAACAAATAATATGCGCCAATCAGCATCATCACATACATCGGCACATCACCACTTTTCTTAGTTTCGGATTTACTTCCAGAACTCATCCAGCGGTTAAGCAGCCACAAAACAAAAATAATCACTGGAATCATCATCATGCTCGTGGTGGATTCGAATAACTTGCCCAGAATCTTTTTCAGTACACCATCATCTTTAAAGAACTCCATGGCAATCCCAACAATACCAACCAGCATCAAGCCCATACGCCCCATCGCAGCTAAAACACCCAACTTGCTTTCAGGATCAATATCCTTATTTTTGAGGTATTTATTTGGGTCTACCTTATCGTTTGGTTTCTGCTTGGCCATATCACATTCCTTAATATTTAAAGCTTATCACTCTGAATTTTAACTCAATCAATGTTAATTAGAAGCTAGGTACTTACTTGGATCTACCGATTTACCCTGACGGCGAATCTCAAAGTGTAACTTTACCGAATTACTATCGGTGTTACCCATTTCGGCAATTTTCTGACCGCGGCTCACTTGCTGACCTTCTTTAACCAGTATTAGGCTATTGTGCGCGTAAACCGATAAGTAGTTGGCATTATGTTTAATAATGACTAATTTACCGTAACCGCGTAAATCTGAACCACTATAAATCACCTTGCCAGCAGCAGCTGCAGTAATTGCCTGACCTGTGCTGCCACCGATATCAAGCCCTTTATTGCTAGCCTCATTAAAGTCAGCTACAACCTTACCTTTAGTTGGCCATGCCCAATCAATATCTTCGCTTGAATCAACGCTTGGTTTTACATCAGCGTTTGGTTTTACTTCTGCACTTGGCTTGGTGTCAGATGTAGACGCGACGACAGGCTTGCCTGTTGGCGCAGTTGCTACAGATTTATCAGCTGGCTTCTCGCTGCCTTTTTCAGCAGTCTTTTCAATCGTTTTAGCGACAGGTAAAGGTTTTTTAAGTGCCTCGTCACTGTAAGGTTCGCGTATGGCTTTAGGTTCGGTAAGCGCGACTATGATTGGCGCTTTAATTACTTTGCTTGTGGTAGTAGTGCTGCTAGCACTGGCGTCAGTATTGATAGGCGTAATTTCAACGCCGTCGCTAGTAGTTGTTGGCACAGGCTTTGTTTCAGCCATGATTGATTTGTCTTTTAACGCGCTAAATTTGAGCGTTTGCCCAACGTTGATATTGTATGGCGCGCTAATATTGTTCGCCTGAGCAATATCTTTATAGTAATAACCATACTCAAGACCAATGCTAAATAGCGTATCACCTTTTTTCACGACGTAAGTATCAGGTCGCCAATCACCAGTTTTGTAAGTGGGTCTGTTTGGTTTTTTGCTGATACTACTAGCGCTAGTTGCGTTTGGTTTGCTTGTTGGTAAGCGGTCAATGACTGGTGCTGGAGGGGTGCTGCTACAGCCTGCAAGGAACGCTAAGATGATTAAATATAAAGGGTTGCGCATCGTTATGATGTGCCCCCTAGTAGCGGCACAAATTTTACTGGTTCGAGTTTTGTGTGACGGTAATCTTTTTGAGTGTGCCGCTCTACAAGATATAAAATTTGTTCATCTGTGCCCACCGGAATCACTAAACGCCCGCCAACAGCAAGTTGATCCAATAAATCTTGTGGCATGTGGCTGGCAGCAGCGGTGACGATAATGCCATCAAATGGCGCATATTCTGCAATGCCTATATTGCCATCCGCATGGCCTAACTTTACATTCACACATTTGAGTTCGCGCAGATGTCCACGCGCTTTCATTACCAAGGGGCGAATTCGTTCAACGGAATAGACTTCTTTAGCAAGTTTGGACAACACAGCGGTTTGATAACCGCAACCAGTGCCAATTTCCAATACTTTATCCAGTGGTTTGCCGTTACGTAGAATCTCTGACATACGCGCCACGATATAAGGCTGAGAAATCGTTTGGCCAAAGCCTATGGGTAGCGAAACGTCTTCATATGCACGAATTGATAACGCTTCATCTACAAAAATATGTCTTGGAATGCTGCCAATGGCTGAAAGCACAACTTCATCTTTGATGCCTTGCTCGCGCAAACGCACCAACATGCGGTCACGCGTGCGCAGAGATGTCATGCCTATGCCTGACTGGGTTGGAGGTCTTGCGAGAGCCACTATTAGTTCTTTCCTGCGTTATTCTTTTCTGCATCACCAATATCGAGGTCAAGCCAGTCTTTGATTTCAGCCAGTTGCGAGTGTTTGGTCAAGTCGACATGAATAGGGGAGAGTGACACTTGATTATTCGCCACGGCGTAAAAATCAGTGCCTTCGCCGCCGTCATTAGGTTGGCCTGCTGCGCCCACCCAATATACTGTTTCGTTCCGAGGCGTTTGGAGTTTGATCACTGATTCAGCCTTGTGACGTTTGCCCAAGCGTGTAACAACGCGACCTTGCAATTCGTTATACGGAATATCTGGTACGTTCACGTTTAACAATGTGGCTGATTTAAAGCCGACTTTTTGGTAATGCTTTACTAGCTCAACGGCTACTCTTGCTGCAGTTTCAAAATAGGTGGAATTGTGTTGTGACATTGAAATTGCAATCGATGGAATGCCAAGTAAGTAGCCTTCCATGGCAGCAGCAACCGTGCCTGAATATATCGTATCATCGCCCATGTTCGCGCCATCGTTAATGCCGCTAATTACCATGTCAGGCATGGTATCCATCAAGCCAGTCAAGGCGATATGCACACAATCCGTTGGTGTGCCATTGACATAAAAAAAGCCATTTGCGGCTTTTTTAACGCTTAGCGGCCTATCTAATGTGAGTGAGTTACTCGCGCCGCTTCGATTTCGCTCCGGGGCAACTACCGTGATGTCGGCAATCTTAGCGATGTGCTCAGCTAGAATGTTAAGACCTGGTGCAAAATAACCGTCGTCGTTGGAAAGTAGTATTTTCATGCGCAGCTTGTCGCTAAAAGAGTTTTCATATGCAAATTATAGTGTAAGACGGGCTGTTTAGTACGCGGCAACACTAAAAAATGCTTGAAAACGGAAAATGCCGGAAAAGTAGCGAGTAATTGAGGATTAGCCTTACTTTAAAGTGTAGTTTTTTGCTAAATCTTTAGTATTTAGTCAGTTAACTGCAAGTTACTTCTTTAAGGTCCGCTTCAGGAAACTCAGGCTTTAGCTTTTTAAGCTCAATGACTTCAGTATCTGTCAGTTTGTTAAGTTGCAAGCTTGCGTGCCCTTTACCTTGGTTGCGCAAGGCTTTCACCACATCTTTAACGCCTTTGGCTCTAAGCTCATTTAGTAATTTGGTAGCGAGCTGCTCATCTTCAAAAACGCCAAATGAGATGGCATTTTTCCATCTGGCATCTTGCACAATATACATATCTTGAATACCTAGCGCTTTTAATTCTTGTGTTTTGGCCTGCGCAGCTTCAACGGATTTTAGTGGCTGTTTATATACCCAAAAACGCTTAGCTTCTAACGAAGATTGCTCTTTAACTGTGGTTTGTATCGATAGGTTTGATACAGCGGCTTGCGCGTTAGTCAAATTGGCAGCTGAAAATACCCCCCATTCATAACATGTTGCCGGCGCAGACGCTGGGTTGGTACTTGCTGTGACTTCTACACTAGGTGGTGTAATGGCCGCTACGGTTGGTGCAGTGGCTGCAACGCCTTTTTTAGGTAGAGCATCAATCTGTTGTTGGGTCACAATGCTGATTTTTTCAGGATGTATGGCGAGCAATGCAGCCTTTGGCGCGCTTGGCAAGATAACGTCTTTATTAAAATAAGCCAGTAAACCTACATTAATCAATACTAATAACCAAACCAATTTTTTCATTGCTTTTCACTTTTCGTAAGGTTTTCAGGCGCACAATTGTCTATCAGATACAAGCCACGTAAGACCAAATTATCTACGATTAATGCAAGGTTTGTCACGTCACTCAAAAGATTATCTTTGATGAGCTGTGCGTTGCCACCGCTAATGAAAATATAGGGCGCTTGTTTATCGTCAGAGTTGAGTGCAGCAAGCGCAGTATGCATTTGCTTGATTGCACCACAAGCAGCATTAATGGCACCAGCGCGCATGGCATCGGCAGTATTTTTGGCAAAAATATCTTGATACTGGTGTATTACGGATGGTATTGATTTTTCTTTATGGATGTTGGGTAATTGTGCAGCTGCCACCCCTAAACTTTTCTGCATTAAATGGATGCCCGGCAAAATCATTCCACCGATAAACTCACCTTGATTGTGATTGTTTGCCAGTGCATCTATAGTCACTGCGGTACCCGCATTCACCACCACGCAAGGTGCTTGTTTTATATGCCAAGCCGCGACTAGCGCTGCCCAGCGGTCGGTACCAAGTTTTTCTGGCTGATCATAACGGCTGTTTACGGCGCATTCACTGGCTTTTGCCGTTATCCAGTGGGTAGGAATGTGTTTCGGCAGTATTTCTTCAAGCTGTTTTTTGATGTACTCACCAGCCACGTTTGAAATGATGATGCGTGCAGCAGCTGGTAATTTTGTGTGCACGATTTCAGCGTTCAGGCAGGCGCCGTTGACGAGCAATGTGCTATTCGCGTCAAATAAGCCCCACTTAACGCGAGTGTTCCCTGCATCTATGGCTAATAAATAATCCATTTTATGACGCTCGCAAACTAATCTCGCCCGATGAAAAGCGTTGCTCACCAGCGGCTGTATTCACTAATAAATTACCGTCTTCAGCCACGTTAACGACAATACCTGTCGTTTCGCGACCATCGGGATGCAACATTCTGACTGCTTGTTGATGATAGGCATGGTAGCTCGTCCACTCATCGCGCACGCTCGCAAAGCCGCGTTGTTCAAAAGTGCTGAGAACGTCAGTTAGATGTTTCAATAATTCGCCAAGCAGCAAATTGGGGTTGATGGGTGTTTGCGTCACGTTAGCTAAATCGGTGACGGGTTGGTCTATCTGTTGTTTGATGCTTGCTGGCAGATTTAAGTTAATGCCCACACCAATCACCGCAACGCTTGGGCCTTCCATATCACCTTGCAACTCAATCAAAATCCCTGCTAATTTTTCGCGGCCAATTAGCACGTCATTTGGCCATTTGAGTTGCGCTTGCGTTACACCAAAGTGATGCAGAGCGCGAATTAAGGCAATACCTACCGCCAAACTCAAGCCAGACAAACCTGCCGCACCACATTGAAAACGCCATAACAGTGAAAAAGTTAAACTAGCGCCCAAGCCCGCTTGCCAAGTGCGGCCACGCCTGCCGCGGCCGTTGGTTTGTAAGTTGGTAGCCACGCAGTTGGCGTGCGCTTGCCCCGCGCTTAGTTTCTTCATCAAATAGGTATTGGTCGAATCTAAATGGTCGTGAATCTCCAATTTAAGCAAAGAACTTTGTGGTCCCATTGCGCTCAATATAGCTTGTTCATCCAGTAGCGTGACTGACTGTGGTAGTTTGTAACCGCGTCCGCGCACTGAAAAAATCTCAATGCCGAGTTTTTCTGCGTCCTGAAGTGCATTCCACACCGTGGCGCGTGAGACTTTTAATTGCTGCGCAATGGTTTCACCCGAGTGAAATTTGCCATCGGTGAGCAGTCTTAAAATAGGGAAAGTAAGTTCGTTCATAACGGTGAGAAGTTTAGCACAAGCTCAATTAAAGTAAGTTATAGCAAGTTGAGGCAAGGCGCGCTTCAACAGTGTAAAATAAGCATAATTATTTCGACTTCAAACTTTAAGTTAAAAACATGTCATCAGAAAAAGCACCCATTCCTTTAGGCTCTAATTTTATTCGAGCGATTGTAGATAAAGACCTTGAACAAGGCGTTTACGCATCACGCAAATGGGCGGGCAGCCCTGGTGATGCGGCGCATCAAGCAACAGGTCAGCCAGACCCAGCCAAGATTCGCACACGCTTCCCGCCAGAACCAAATGGTTATTTGCATATTGGTCATGCCAAAAGTATCTTTTTGAATTTTGGTTTGGCGCGTGATTACAACGGCGTGTGCCACATGCGTTTTGATGACACCAACCCAGAAAAAGAAAGCCAAGAATACGTTGATAGCATCACCGATTCTGTTAAATGGCTAGGTTTTGGTTGGGAAAAAACATGGCCAGAAGGTAACAAAGAGTCTAGTTTGTATTTTGCCAGCAACTACTTTGACTTTATGTACCGAGCCGCTGAAGCGCTGATTGAAAACGGCCATGCTTACGTGGATAGCCAAAGCGCAGAAGAAATGCGCATTAACCGCGGTACACTGACTGAAGCAGGTAAAAACTCACCGTGGCGCGACCGCACGGTGGCGGAAAATCTTGCCCTATTCCGCGAGATGCGCGATGGCAAACATGCTGATGGCAGTTTGATTTTACGTTCTAAAATCGACATGGCATCGCCAAACATCAACCTGCGCGACCCAGCCATTTACCGTGTGCGCCGTGCGCATCACCACAACACTGGCGATAAATGGTGCATCTACCCGATGTACACTTTTGCGCACCCGATTGAAGATGCATTAGAGCAAGTCACGCACTCTATCTGTACGCTCGAATTTGAAGACCAACGCCCATTCTACGATTGGCTATTAGAGCGCCTTGCCGAGGCTGGCTTACTAGCGCATCCGCTACCAAAACAATATGAATTTGCACGTTTAAATCTCACGTATGTGGTGCTGTCAAAACGCAAACTCATTCAATTAGTAGAAGAAAAACACGTGAGCGGTTGGGACGACCCACGCCTGCCAACGCTTGCAGGCGCGCGTCGCCGCGGCTACGTGGCAGAAGGCTTTAAATTATTTACCGACCGCATTGGCGTAAGTAAAGCAGATTCATGGATTGACTATTCAACTTTTGAAGACTGCATGCGCGAAGTGCTCAACATCAACGCAGAGCGCCGCATTGCCGTGTTAGACCCAATCAAATTGGTGATCGATAACTACCCAGAGAACCAAGTAGAAGATTGCTTCGCACCAAACCATCCATTAAAACCAGAGCTAGGCAAACGTGTAGTGCCGCTCACCCGCGAACTATGGATAGAACGCGAAGACTTTATGGAAGTGCCAAGCAAAGGGTTTTTTAGATTGGTACCTGATGGTTTAGTGCGCTTACGTTACGGCTACGTAGTGAAATGCACAAGTTGTGAAAAAGATGCCGATGGCAACGTCACTGTAGTGCATTGCGAATACCTGCCAGATACCAAATCAGGCACACCTGGCTCAGACAGCGTAAAAGTAAAAGGCAATATTCACTGGGTTTCTGCTCAACACGCCTACGAATGCGAAGTGCGCTTGTACGATAGATTGTTCAAAGAAGCGCATCCGGGTGAAGGCGATAGAGATTTCTTAACTGACATTAACCCAAACTCAGTCACCGTCATCACCGCGCAACTAGAACCAAGCTTAAAAGACGCTAAAGCCGAGGACAGCTTCCAATTTGAGCGCCATGGATACTTTGTGGCAGATAAGAAAGACAGCGTGGCAGGTAAGCCGGTGTTTAATAGAACGGTGACTTTGAAGGATGCTTGGCAGAAGTAAGTTTAAATCTTATAAGAAAGTTAAAAATGAAAAAGATAGCGCCTGTTTTTTTGTTAGTTTTAGCTTTGGCAAGTTGCACTACCGCGCCAATTAAACCAGAGCAAAAAGCGAGTTTGCATAACATTGCAGTAGTCTCTCTCATGGGTAATGAGTTGGAGTTTACTAAAGTTGGATTTACTGTCTTTAATAACGATAAATTTACACGTGAAACTTCTGATTGGAAGTTAGATGCTGAGATTGAACGTATTGCAACAGAAGAACTTAAAAAATCTTCCTCTGAAATTAAAATGGTTTTGGTTCCATTTGATCGAGCCGAGTTATTTAAAATATATAAACCCGCTGATAGTTGGGGTGAATATGCCAGTATAGATCGCATCACACCTGAGCTTAAGATGAAGCTTGCGCAGACTCCTGTTGATGCGGTGCTTTTGGTGCATAAACAGAGAGGTGAAGATCCTATAGCGATGACCAGCGTATATTTGCAAGGCTATGGTGTTTATTATCGAACGCTGCCGCTTGTTGATCCACTTATGAAACCTTATGCAATGTTTACTATTGTTTTGCTTGATGGTAAAACTCTTAAGCCCATAACGGCAAAATACGTGCGGGGTGTATCTACTGCATTTGGCAAAACTCAATTATCTTGGGATGAAAAAATTAAAAATAATTTATCTGACCAATTATTATCAGAGTTTAAATCGGATATCAATACGGTGATAGAGAGCAATCTAGAAAGCGGATTGAAAGAAATGGGTCTGTAGATAAGTTACTCAAGTTAAATCAACCATTACCTATATGCGTTTAAATGTAGAACTTTCTAAAGCCTACCGCCTCCTAAACCATGGTCCAACCATCCTCGTTTCTGCTCGCTACAACGGTAAACAAAACATCATGGCAGCGGCGTGGGCTTGTGCATTGGATTTTGACCCGCCTAAAATCACAGTGGTGATTGATAAGAGTGCTTATACACGCGAATTGATTGAGGCATCAACTACGTTTGCTATTAATGTGCCGTGTGTGGCGCAGGTGGATATTGTGCGCAAAGTGGGTACGACTTCTGGGCGTGATCTAGTTGAAACAGATAAATTTTCCGAGTATGGTTTAGAGACTTTTTCTGCGACTGAGATTGATGCGCCTTTGCTAAAAGGCTGCGTGGCGTGGTTGGAATGTAAGCTTATCCCCGAGCCGCATAATCAGAATACTTATGATTTATTTATTGCTGAAGTGGTTGCGGCGCATGCTGATGAACGTGTGTTTTCAGATGGTCATTGGCATTTTGAAGGGCATGATGAGCTGCGCACCATACATCACATTGCTGGTGGGGCATTTTTTGCTACGGGCGTGGCAATTCAGGCTTAGGCATCCAGTATGCAGCAAACACCGCTCCTCATTGCTACTCTTAAAAAAGCACTTAAAGCTAATAACGTAACTTACAAAATCTTGGCGGATAAGTTGGGAATGAGTGAGTCGAGCATTAAACGTATTTTTGCTGAAGAGAGTTTGTCTTTACAGCGTTTAGAGCAAATTTGCGCGTTGATTAATATTGATTTATCTGACCTGGTGCAGATGATGAACCGCGATAAACCTCGGATTAGTGAGCTAACTGAAGAGCAAGAAAAAGTCGCGGCGGCGGACATGCGTTTGCTAGGCGTGGCTTTTTTGGTGGTGAATGGTTGGGCGTTTGACAATATTCTGGCGCGCTACACCATTAATCCTGCGGACTTGGTGCATTATCTGCTGGTGTTAGATAAGTTAAGGGTGATTGATTTAGAGCCTAATAACCGTATTCGATTGCTGATTTCCCCTAATTTTTCATGGCGCAAAAATGGGCCGATTCAACGTGCTTTAAGCCAAACCGTACAAAAAGACTTTATGGAAGGCGATATTGAAAGCGCAGGCGGTCAGCAGCACTTCGTGTCTGGCATGCTATCTGACGCTTCTCGCGACGAGATTTCCAAACACTTAGATCGCTTAAGCTTGTTATTTAACGAACTTAAACATCAAGATCAACGTTTGCCGTTGAGCCAACGCACAGGCTTTAGTATGGCAACCACACTGCGACCGTGGCGTGATGGTTTATTAGAGTCGATGATTAAGAAACGCGATAGCCAATAGCTTTAACTCACTTCACTACCTATTTCATCAGAGCGCGCATCGTGTAGCTCTCCTTTTGGTATCAAATTTCAATACTTTAACTCGCCATCGTTGTGGTTAAAGTATCTTTTAAATAAGCTTCAATCTCCCTCATTTAACTGAGTTTTGAATTGGAGTGTTGAAATGCTTATTGCCATTAAGGCCATATTACTTACGTTGCTGGCTGACTTTGTTTCTGGTTTTATTCATTGGCTAGAAGATGTGTACGCAAAGCCCGGCATGCGTTTTATTCACCAAATTGCAGTAGATAACCAACTGCATCACACGCGCCCGCGCGAGTTTCTTAAAAAGAATTGGTGGCAAAGTTCATGGGATATTGTTTTAGCTTGTGCGGTGCTGATTGCAACTGCTTGGTGGTTTAACGTTCTTAGCTGGGAAATTGTGCTGTTTTCAGTGTTGATTACCAATGCCAACCAAATCCATAAATGGTCGCATCAAAATCACTCAGAAAAACATGCCATTGTGAAATGGTTGCAAACGATGCATATCTTGCAAGGGCCGCGCCAGCACGGTAAACACCATAGTGGTGAGAAAAATACGCATTATTGCGTAATGACAAACATGTTGAATCCGCTTTTAGAAAGGATACGCTTTTGGCGTGGGCTGGAAAATTTACTCAGCTTTACTTTAGCTTAACGTAATTTAACGAGTCGCTCTCTATAATGGTTTGCATATCGAGAGGTCAGTAGCGCTGCTTAAGTTGACCTAATCAATGAGGAGTCATCATGAAAAGCAAACAAATGAACGTTAAGTCTCTATTCACCGCTGCACTAATGTCTGTTGCGAGTATGAGCTTATCTAACAGTGCATTGGCGGATTCATTTCCGTTTAGTGCAACGCCAAGTTCTACAACTAGCGCTGTAAAAGCCGCGCCGACTTCATTACCGCAAAAACTGAGCGTTAAAAATGTTGATGTGGATGCGTTTAGCTTTCCATTCTTGCAAGGCGTAGCGCTTACAGCAGAGCAACGTGGCGTGTTTTCGCAAATTCTAAATAAACAAATGCCAGTGATTAGTTCAAATATTGAAACTATTGAATATGCACGTGGCTTGCTGCGTGATATGGCGCTAGCAAAAACTTACGATGAAACGATTGCCAACATTGCCGCGGATAGCATTGCCAATGGCACCGCTAAGCTAGCCGTATTGCAGGCCGAGCGTGAATATCAAGTTTTGGCTTTGTTAACACCAGAACAAGTGAGTGAATTAAGAAAGTAAAACCAAATGTTGGTTTAAAGTTGTTGATATTAAGCTGATGTACTTTATCTTACACCTATCCCCTTGAGCTAGCCTTAATAAGCTGCTCCTTCGCGCGCCTAGCTATTTTAGGTGCGCTTTTTTTGCCATTTTTTGATGAGTAAAGCTAACATTTTATTGCAGGCTGGCATTACAATGGTTTGATATATTCATTTGTAAAGCATCACTAGATTATGAAAAAACCTCGTTTACTCCGCCGTAAAAAACATCGAGTAAGTAAAATCGGCTTACCGCCAGGTGCGCTGGTTTATGTAGGTAATGCCGATACTAAAAACTTAGCCAAACCTAAAGTCAGTAAGATTATCTATGATGCTAGTGGTTTGGTTGAATGTGAGTTATCGATTGATGACCTCGCCAACTTTAAACGCGATGACACCAAGAAGGTCTGGCTCAATATACATGGCGTACATGATGCGGCGTTGATTAAGCAAGTGGGCGACTTGTTTCATTTGCATCCCTTAGTGATTGAAGACATTCTTAATACTGAGCAACGTCCGAAAATTGATGAGTTTGACGAGTATATATTTTTAGAAACGCGGCTGTTTTATTATCATGCAGAGAGTATGTCGACTAGCTCAGAGCAAATTAGCTTGGTGTTAGGGCATAATTTTTTACTGACATTTCAAGAGCGCTCAACTGGTGCATTTGAGCCTATACGTGAGCGCTTGCGCGCAACCCGTGCGCCGATTCGAGATTTAGGCGTGGATTATCTGGCCTATGCTTTGTTGGATAGCATAGTCGATCGCTATTTCAGTGTGTTAGAAGAAGTGAGCGACGCGAGCGAAATTTTAGAGGAACAGCTTTTTAAAAGCCCAACGAATGCAGAGCTACACAGCATTCACCAACTCAAACATTCCAGCATTGAATTGCGCCGCGCAGTATGGCCATTGCGTGAGGTAATTAACTGCTTAACGCGCAATGAAAAAGGCTTTTTTAAGCCTGCCACCATGCCGTATTTGCGCGATGTGTATGACCATACTGTTAACTTTATTGAGTCGCTAGAGTCGATACGTGACACTTTGAGCGGCATGATGGATATCTACATGGCAAGTGTGAGTCAGCGTGTTAACTTAGAACTTCGCGCCTTAACCGTAGTGGCCATGCTGTTTATGCCCGCTACCTTGATTGCAGGTATTTTTGGCATGAACTTTAGGCATATGCCTTGGACTGACCATGACAACGGTTTTTGGTACGCCCTTGCCATTATGACTGGCATTGCGCTAGTGATGATTTTAATATTCTGGCGCAGGCAGTGGTTGAGTAGTAAGTCCTAATTTCTCATCTCTATTTTTTGAGATGAGAAATGATTAACCTTTAATCAGCGCTGCATACTTGGCACGAATTTTCGCCGCTTTAGGTGCTGCAACCGCCATGCAATAAGGGTTTTCAGGATTTTTATCAAAGTAATATTGATGATAATCTTCTGCTGGATAAAAAGTCTCAGCGCCGTTAATTTGCGTGACGATAGGTGCGCCGTAAATCTGTGCTTCATTAAACTCTGCAATCATTTTTGTAACAACGTCATGCTGTGCCTGATTTTGGCAAAACACCGCTGAGCGATACTGCGTACCTATATCATTGCCTTGACGGTTGGGTGTAGTTGGATCGTGGCTGACTAAAAACACTTCCAGCAAAGTTTCAAAGCTCACCGCGTCTGCATCAAAGCTAATTCTAATGCCTTCAGCATGGCCTGTATCGCCATTGCAGATGGCTTTGTAAGTTGGGTTGGTTGTGTGCCCACCAATGTAGCCAGATTCAACCTTACTTACGCCTTTTAGCTGGCTAAAAACTGGCTCGGTACACCAAAAACAACCGCCTGCGAAAATTGCAATTTGTTCATTACTCATGATGCGTTACCTTTAAAGTTATTTTTATCTCGTTAAGATTGACTGGTTGTTAAAACTTATTACAAAACTGACTGGCTCAACAAACACTCACTAATCATAAGGTTGCTAAATATCTCTTACTTGTATTATTCCAGCTATAAGTCAGATGTAGTCTAACTGGACTACTTTTTAAATTCTAAGCGGTAACAATTCACCTGTAGTTTGTATGTACTTTGAAATTAAGTTTATCAAATCGTTCAACATTCAAACTATAGGAATCGCAAATGCAAAAGCCAATATCACTCATCGGGTTAGCAATATTATCCTTAATCACAGTTCAGGCAAATGCCGCGGTGTTAATTACTGAAGTCGCACCTTGGGGTAGTGGTAATGCCCCTTATGCGACTGACTGGTTTGAGCTTACCAACACAGGCTCTTCTGCAGTAAACATCTCTGGCTGGAAAATGGATGATAACTCTAACTCGTTCGCTTCAGCTACTAGTCTTACAGGCATTACCAGCATCGGTGCTGGTGAATCAGTCATTTTTACTGAGAACGCTGCTAATGCTAGCTTTCTGAGTACTTGGTTTGGTACAAATATACCTGCAAGTTTGCAAATTGGTAGCTATACAGGCTCTGGTGTTGGTTTAAGCGCTTCAGCTGATGCTGTGAATATTTATAACGCTAGCGGTGTGTTACAAGCCAATGTCACCTTTGCTGCATCTGATGCGATTGCACCGTATCAAACTTTTGACAATGCTGCGGGCTTGAACAACGCTGCAATTTCTACCTTAAGCGTGGTGGGTGTAAACGGTGCATTTGTAGCGTCAAACGATGTGAGTGAAATCGGCTCACCAGGCAAAATTGCTGCAGCCGTGCCTGAGGCCGACTCTTACGCCATGTTGTTGGTTGGTCTTGGCTTAATGGGCTTTATTTCACGTAGACGTAAAGGCTAATTTATCATGAAAATATCACAAGTCATTTTTGCGCTTGCAGCTACTTTTTCTGTCTCTGCGCAGGCTGCAAGCTTCATCAATTTAGCTAATTACAGTGTAAGTGGTACATATGCACTGGATATTTTAGGTGGCGCTAGTGGGTCAATTTCTGGTCTTGAAGGCTCTGCAATCACTTATGCTCAAGACCGCAACTCGCTTTTCTTTGTTGGAGATGAAGGAACAGGTGTTATTGAGATTTCTAAAACTGGCGCAACGCTTGGCAATAACTTCTTCGATTGGACTGGCACTGGTAGTACCAAGCATGATACTGAGGGCCTAACCTACTTGGGTAATGGTCAGTTAGTGGTAGGCGAGGAGCGCTTGCAAGACGCTTATAGCTTTAGTTATGTGAATGGCGGAACGGTTACGCTAAAAAACAACTTCGTGTCGATGAGCAATACTGCCGTTGGTAACAATGGCATGGAAGGTATTAGTTATGACTCACGTAATGGCAGTTTTGTGACGATTAAACAGCAATCTCCAGAGGATGTTCTTTCTGGAAACCTGACTTTTGCTGCTGCAACAGGTATTCCACCAAGCACTTCTGGTGATGGATCATCGCCAGCTGGCGGAGGTACTTCAACGGTGACCAATTTGTTTAATCCAGCTTTATTGGGTTTATCAAGTTTATCTGATGTGCAAACCCTATCAGCAGTGAGTGCGCTTTCGGGCACATCAGGCGCTGATAATTTACTTTTTCTGAGTTTAGGCTCAAAAAAACTTGTTGAAACTGACCGTTTGGGCAATATATTAAGTAGCTTTGATCTTTCAACTGTCTTGCCGCACAATGCCATTGAAGGTGTGACTATTGATGAAAATGGTACGATCTATCTAGTGGCTGAGCAAGTGCAAGATGCAACAGCACTGGCTGGTGAGAAGTCACAGTTGATTGTATTAACCTCTACCGCACCAGTGCCAGAGCCAGAAACATACGGCATGCTTTTGCTTGGATTGGGGATTATGGGCGCAGTAGCTCGTCGTAAAAATAAACAAGCTTAAAGTCGTTTGTATTAGAGAGAGTATTAAAAATGGGAGCTTAGGCTCCCGTTTTTTTTAATACTATTCTTTAAGGGCCTATAAATCAGCGTATCATTTTGCGATGATTGTAATGTTTAATAAACCATGTCCTTAAACGCGTTATACGTAGATTTCAATTCTTACTTTTCTTCGGTAGAACAACAGCTGCGCCCTGAGTTACGTGGCAAGCCAATTGGAGTGCTAGCGGTAATGGCAGAAACCACGTGCTGTATCGCCGCGAGTTATGAAGCTAAAGCATTTGGTATTAAAACGGGAACCTTGGTAAAAGAGGCGCGAAAGCTATGCCCAGAGATGATTTTCGTAGAAGCGCGACCATCCGTGTATGTGACGTTTCATCACAAGCTTATCGAAATTGTGGAAAGCTGTACCCATGTAGAAAAAGTGCTTTCGATTGATGAAATGGTCTGCAAGCTCACTGGTAGTCAGCAACATCCTGAAAACGCACTTAAACTCGCAGCTAAAATTAAGCGTGAAATCAATAAGCAGTTTGATTTTATCCGTTGTTCGATTGGTATTGCGCCAAATACGTTTCTGGCAAAAACGGCATCAAATATGCAAAAGCCTGATGGATGTGTGTTGATTGAGCAACATGAGTTGCCACAGCGTTTGTATGGCCTGAAATTGCGCGCTTTAAACGGCATAGGCAAGCAGATGGAAGCGCGATTGAATCGTTTTAAAATCACTACGGTTGAGCAATTGTATGCGGCAAATCGCCAACAGTTGCAGTCTGCGTGGGGCAGCATAGAAGGCGAGCGCATGTATGACAAACTGCGCGGCTTAGAGCCCCATTACGTAAAAAATGCGCGCAGTAGTTTGGGGCATTCTCATGTGATACCGCCAGAACAGCGCAATGCGGCAGGTGTCAAAGCTGTGTTGCATCGTTTGTTGCAAAAAGCCTGTATGCGCATGCGGAGTTATGATTTATTGGCTTCAAGAATCAGCGTGAAAGTGAAATTCCGGAATCAACCAAGCTGGAGCCCAGAAAGCGCGATTTCACCTACCGATAATACTTTGCGCTTGATTGAGGCACTAGAAGCCTTTTTGCAGCATTACCCACAAACTAAGAATGAACCTTATGCGGTTGGTATATCTTTTTCTGGCCTAGTGACAGCAGATGAGGTGGCGCGTGATTTGTTTCAAATCGAGCCGCTAGAGAATGAGAAAAAGCTCAATAGAGCGATAGATACGCTGAATCTCAAGTTTGGTAAAAACACCATCTATTTTGGCGGTGCGCACGATGCCTTAAAAGATGCGCCTATGCGTATTGCTTTCAACCATATTCCAGATTTAGTAGTGGAGGGCGACGGAGATGACTAAACAGCTTTTACTAAAGATGACAATTCACTTTGCCATGTTGAATATCAATTAAGTTGTCGGTGATTTGCATAATTTCTTTTTTGGAGTGGCTAATGTAAATCATCGGGATATTAATTTCGGTGGATACTAATTTTAAGAACGGTAATATCTGATTTTTCAGTCTGTCATCTAAAGAGGCTAGTGGCTCATCTAGCATTAATAATCTGGGCGAGCTGAGTAGGGCGCGTCCCAAGGCTACACGTTGTTTTTCGCCACCAGAGAGTTGATGTGGTCGTTGCTTTAATAAAGGTCCAAGTTCTAGCAATGCAACGATTTGCTTCAATTGGAATTGCTGGTTTTGTACTGGCGTGAAATTTAAGGCATAGCTTAAGTTGTGTTCGACGGTGAGATGCGGAAATAAGCGCCCCTCTTGAAATACCAAACCAATTTTGCGTTGATGAATCGGCTTATTGATGCGTGCTTGGCTATCAAATAAACATTCACCATCAATCACAATACGACCACTATCGGGTTGCGTAATACCTGCAATGATACTGAGTAATGTGCTTTTACCCGCGCCAGAGGGACCATATATCGCCGTGACACGTTGGCTTAATTGCACTGAGGCATCTAACTCAAAGTTTTTGCGTTTAAGGCGCGCTTGAACTTCAATCATGATGACGGCCAATATTCTGATTGGCTTTGCGTTCTAGCCTATCACTGATCATCAATGCGCCCAGCGCCAGTGCCATGCTCAATATAACCAATCGTAGCGCAGGCAAATCGCCATCGGGAATCTGCGTATAGCTATATATAGCTAATGGCAGTGTACGTGTTTCATTTTCAATATTACCAACAAAGGTAATGGTTGCACCAAACTCACCCAAGCTGCGACTAAACGCCAGAATCAAGCCAGTAATAATGCCTGGCATTGATAGGGGTAAGGTAATGGTAAAAAATACTTTTAGCGGATGTGCGCCTAAAGATTGCGCTGCAATCTCCAAGCCTTTATCTACTTGTGAAATCGCTAATCTTGCTGAACGTACCATTAGTGGAAATGCCATGACTGCAGAAGCGACCACCGCGCCCATCCAAGTGAAGGCTAAGCTGATACCAAAAATATTATGCAAGTATTTGCCGATTAAACCTTGGTTACCCAATAATAGTAGAAGCAAGAAGCCCGGCACCACTGGCGGTAGCACTAAAGGTAAATGCACAAGACTATCAAGCAACGATTTACCAAAGAATGATTTTCTGGCGAGCACCCAAGCCACTACAACTGCGGGCACTAAAATCAGCACGACACAAAATAGCGCCACCTTCAAAGACAGCGCTAATATGCTTATTTCAGATGGCGTGAATCTTAATATATCTAGCATATAGGGTTATTAAAACTCTTATATAAATTCTCAAGGCAGGTTGGTTAAAGAAGATTAATAGTGAAGCCATATTTGATAAAGATTGCCTTTGCTTTTTCGGATTTTAAATAATCATAAAAGCCTGTAGCTGCTGGGCTTGCAGTTTTTACCAGCGCCAAAGGATACACAATTAAGTCGTGACTCGTATCAGGGAACGCAGATAAAACTTCAACTTTGTTTGATACCTTGGCATCGGTCGCATAAACAATACCTGCATCACACTCGCCGCGCTCAACAAACACTAAAGCCGCCCGTACGTCTTGCGTGCCAACAATACGCATTTTAACGGTATCCCACCAGTTAAGATTTTTTAATGATTGTTTCGCATAGATACCAACGGGCACAGATTCTAATTCCCCAGTACATAATTTGCCACTAAAAGCCCCTGCGATATTAAAACTTTTGTCCATCTCTACCTTAAAAGCTTTATTTTTAGGCGCAATCAGCACTAATTGATTGCCCAATAAGTTCACTCGACTATCGGCTTTAAGCAAGGTTTTATCTTGCAGATAACTCATCCATTTGGTATCAGCCGAAATGAAAATGTCTGCGGGTGCGCCTTTTTCAATTTGTTTAGCTAATGTAGAAGACGAGGCAAATGAAGTTTGAATTTGCACAGCCTGTTCTTTTTCATATTGAGCAGCGATGTCTGTGATAGCGTTGGTTAAGCTCGCTGCAGCAAATATTGTGACTTTATCCTGAGCATTTGACGCGATGCTCATCAACATGAGCATCGCGCTAAGTATCAGCTTGATATAACTATTTTTAATCATGATTGTTACCTATTAATATTGATGATGATTTTGAATTGAACTGACCTTAGAAATCTAACTGTGCACGCATAGTTAGGGCATCTTCTTTGTCGTCCAGCTTGCCATTCACGTTGATGTTTGTATCAAACTTGGTATGCACATAGTTCATCATGATGCGTGTATAGGGGTTAAGTATCCATTTGGCGCCAAGCGTCCATGCATCGGCTTCGTTGCTACCGAGTACAATGCCGCCAGATTTAGATTGTGTAAATGTACCGACACCTCCACTAGCTGCGCACGTCCCTGCTGGCGTGATTGAGCCATCGCCGAGATTGCGTACAGTTGTTGCTGCAGAACACCCGCCATTTGCAAAGGCAAAATCGCTTGCATCAAACTTGCTATATCTTAAGCCTAGCTCTAAAGCTCCCCAGCCATTTTTATTGAGTTCAAAATTAGTTTTAGGCAAAATTCGACCGAATTGACCATCTTTGTAGCTGTCAGCATAGTTTTCGCCTGTGACTAACCACATAGCTTCTGCGTACCATGCTTTGATGTCTTTATCATAAGGTCTTGCGGCAACAGCTGGTGTTGCTCCAGTTCCTGTTGTAGCATTGATTGCCGCTGATGTCCCTTGATAATTAGAAACATCATATTCTCCTTGGAACTTCACTGGCCCCTGTGCTAAAGCCGTTTCAACCCCATAACGTGTTCTATCCACGCTATCTCCAGTAAACGCTGCTGGGGCAAAGAAGTTCACACCACGTGCTTCAGTTTGGCTTGCAGATGCGCTTGCTGTGGCTTGTATGCCATGGTTATACCAGCCACCAACATGGGTCACGGTTTTGTCCCATCCTGCCCACTGTGCTGGGTTGATCGTTGCGCGTAGGGTGACATCCTTGCCGTCTTTACTCTGGGTTGTACCTAACACTTCGTCATTGCCTTGACCTGTTCCGTTGGTCACAGCAAAAGCATAAGTGCTGCCTTTGAACGGTGTACCATAGACCATGGCACCTCGTTCATAAATATCATCGCCATATGTGTTGTAGGCTAGTGAGCGTTCCAGAAAGTCTGAATAGGTATCGGTTGTGGAGTTCTCTAAACTTTTGAATGTTTTAAACTGACCGATGCGAAACTTAGCTTGTGGCCACCAATTGGCTTCTACATAGCCATTTACAAGGCGTGTGCTGGCCGCTGAATGGTCAATTTCTAAGCGAAGTAAATAGTTTTGATAAAAACCTAATTGCGTATTAAATCGCGCGCGGCGAATGCTCCAAGTATCAGGATTGCCTTCATCACCGCTGAATGACCGGTAGTCAGCTTGAACACGCCCATTAAACTGTAAGTTCCAATTGCCCGTGCCATCTTCAAACTTAATCCCTTCTTTGAAATTGGCGTAGACTGGGTTGCCTTTGCTAGCGCCTTTCTCTTCAGATTTAACGATTTTTGACTGGCTCACTTGGTTGCTTATGCCAACAAGCTCCTTGGTTAATACGTCGATTTGTTTGTCTTGTTCAGCACGTTGATCGATCAACTGTTGTACTTTTAACTCCAAACTCTTAATACGCGCTGCGGCATCATCATCTTGCGCAAATAATGTAGTTGGAAAAGCAGTCGTAATCGCTAAAACAAGCAGTGATTTCGAAAAATGATGATTAATTTGCATGGCTATCCCCTTAGATTCTTTCTATGTAAGTTGTCTTTTATATACTCAATTTTTTATTTATAGCTAATACTTTTTAGGCGCACGGCTTATTACTCACATTTAACCATAACTAACGCTATATTCAAACAGGAATAGCGGTAGCTGAATTAATTTTCATCTTGCAAATGGAATGTGGTTTTTATTTAATCAGACTTTTTCAGATTACTGAGAATGTGGTTCAGCTCAACTTCGACGGCGGCTTGCGCCTTAGTGACAAGATCTCGATAGTTTTTCAGAATAAAACGACCGAAATCGGTGAGCTGTGCGCCGCCACCATGATGACCACCAGGTGAGCTGCTTACTAGGGGCTGATTAAACGATTTATTCATCACGTCTACCAGCTCCCAAGCTCTGCGATACGACATTTGCATTTGCTTGGCTGCGGATGAAATAGAACCGCAAGCGTCAATAGTTTCTAGCAACTCAGCTTTACCTGGCCCCATGACTACTGAGCTGTCGTTTGCAATTCTTATCTTAAGTTGATTATTCGCCATGGCATAAGTGTAATATATTTCAGCCGCAACTAATGAACTTAGCATTAAATCAGCTAAGCTTTGGGGTGCCATGGGTTATTTGAATTTAACTAGTTACGTCTTAAAACCTCGCACCACGAATGTTACAAACTTTAACCGCTGGATTTTCAGCAGTCATCATATCAATAGCACTTACCTTCTGCGGTGTGTCAGCCTTAGATTCTGGCTGGGCGGCGGTAATAGTGCAATCTATACATTTGCCTTTTGATTCTTCGTAGCCTTTGATCGCCTCTAAACCTTTCACATTGGTCATAATCGTTCCATCTAATATCGCTTCGCCAAATTTTGCACCTGTGATATCGGCGCCGGTTAAATCTGCTTTGCTAAAGTCAGCACGAAACAAATCGGTATTGCGTAAGTTTGCACCTCTAAAATCGGCAAATCTGAAGTTAGAGCGATTGATGTCAGCACCTTCAAAATTAGTGTGGGCGAATTTTCCACCAATCGCATCAAAACGCATTGCACCCATCGGTTGGTTGCCAATATCTAAACCAAAGCGACCTCTAATGACGGTAGCATCACTCATATTGACATTGCCTAGCGTGCCTATCATGCGTGCATTGGTGAGGTTTGCACCTTGAAAGTTGGTTTTATCGAAGATTGCTTGAAAGATAGTGGCGTCAGTTAAATCAGCGCCGCTTAAGTTGGCATCTTCAAGTCTGGCAAGATTCAGATAGCTTTTTTGCATATTGGCGCCACTTAGATTTGCACCGCGTAAATAAGCGCCGAAGAAGCTGGTGTTGACCATTTTGCAATGACGTAAATCCATTTTATCGAACTCTAAATAGCCCGCGTCTTTGTTGCTTAAGTCACATGTTTTACTGTTAATTTGTTTAAGTGCATCGGCTTGGCTGATTTTTTCACGCTCAGGTTCGACATCTTTAACTGCTTTATCTACATTTTTCGCATAAAAGGCACTCGCTTTATTGATGACTTCTTGCGGATTAGCTAAAAATGCTGCTCTTGCAGCCTCACCACTGAAGCAATAAGTTTTACCGCCAAACACTTCTTTAATTTCACAGTTAGTCGTAAATGAGATGCCTTGTGATAAACCATTGGTACATTGATTATTAAACTCTGCGGCGAAGGCGTAGCTGCTTAGCATAAGACCGATGACTATTGTTAATTTTTTGATTACATTCATTATAGTTCTCCAATGTTCTGCTTTATGGTTAAGCAGTTATATGCATTATTCATACTTCATTGCTAATACTTTGTAACTCATGTCACATAGCGGTAAATAACTACAACTAGGACTGTTAGTTGGCCAGTTAGTTTCTCTAATGAAAATCATTAGTTACAAATTCTTAACAATTGCCTGTAGTCCAAACAGAAAATAGACGCGTTAACTCACCATCTGCAAAATAAATCGCAGAGATTGAATGCTAAAAGTGCAAATTTTGGAATTCAATCCATCGCGCTAATTAGGCGTAACTAAGTTCTAGCTACTTAACTGAAGACATACAAGTAAGTTAGACAAAAGGAGAAATGAAATGAGTTTTGTAAAAAACGTGCGAGTAAAAATGTTAGTACCAGCTTTATTGACTGCAGTGTTTGCAGTGCCAGCAATGGCTGACCAATATGCTGATACAGCCCGCGTGCTTTCATCAACACCTCAAATGGAGCGTGTGAATGTGCCGCGCCAAGAATGCCGTACGGAATATCAACAACAAAGTTATAGCAATGGTGGTAATTCTATGGCTGGTGCCATCATCGGTGGTATTGCGGGTGGCTTGCTAGGTAATACAGTGGGTCGTGGTAATGGTCGTGTTGCAGCCGCTGCGGTGGGTGCTGGTGTAGGTGCTATTGCAGGTAACAGTATCGCAAATAATCAACGTGGTTATGGCGGTACACGTAGCGTGCCAGTGCAAACTTGCTACCAAGTTGATAATTGGCAAAGTGTGACTACTGGGTATTTAGTGAATTATGAGTACAACGGTAGAACTTATAGTACTGTGACGAATGAGCAACCTGGTCGATATATTGATGTGAATGTAGCAATAGAGCCACGTAGCCGTGTAGTTTCGCAGGTAAGTTATGTGGAGCCTGCCGTATATAGCAACAGAGGCTGGGATGATGATCATTATCGTCATGAGCATCGTGACCATGGCCGTCGCGGTTGGGATAGGCATGATGACGACCGAGGTGATGGTCGTTACTATTAAGTCTCATTTTAAAAAGTAGTAAGAAACATAGCAATTAATCAAATAGCAGTTTATTAGCCTAGCCCATAAAGCTAGGTAATCGTTAAACCCAGTAGCCCCAAAAAGGTTGCTGGGTTTTTTATTTTGCGAAATCTCCCATGTAATGATGCTTGCAAGTAAAATCTAGCCTATAGATATTGTTGATATGAGTCTGGTGTGAAATTAACGGTAGATTGCGTTTTAAACCATGAGTTAGCCAACTTGCAAAGCACAAGTGCATTGTCGCGTCTGCTGGCTAAAGCTAAAGTTGCACAATTAAATGTACCGCTAGAGGCCCTAATTTGTCAGCAATTTGGATTAAATGAAAAGAGTGATTTACCTATTGCAGCCATTAGCGCAGCAGCAGATGGCTTAGCGGTTGGTGATAATTATTGGCTACGAGCCGACCCTGTACATTTTGTGATGCAGCGAGATTGTTTTAGTTTAAGTGAACCTGCACCGTTGTTCATAAAGCCAGAACATGCAACGCTGATGGTTGCCAGTTTAAATAAACATTTTGAACAAGATGGCTTGGTATTCTGTATTGGCAAATCAGGCGCATGGTATTTGCATGCGGACAAAGTTGCGCAGATTGCAACAACCTTGCCCAGCGTGGCTATGGATAAAAACGTGCATCACTTTATGCCGCAAGGTGTAGATTCTGCAAAGTGGAAATCTATACTGAATGAAGTGCAAATGCTGCTGCATGATCATCCAGCCAATGAAGCACGCGAATCTAGTGGTGAGCTTGTGGTGAATAGCGTTTGGTTGTCTGGCGGCGGCGTCATGCCATCATCTAAGGTGTTGCAGCATGATGTTGATTTAATCATTGCGAATGATGTTTTAAACCAAGGTTTGGCAGCATGGGCAAATATATCTTGCCAACCCGTAGCTGCGAGTTTAGAAAAACTTTTGCAGAGTACGGCACAGCATGTGCGGCTAACATTGCCAAAAAGCAATCACTCTCAAACTAATAGTTTAGATGAAACTTGGTTTGCACCTTTATTTGCTGCATTAAAAAATAAGCAGATTGAGCAAATCACTTTGAATTTAGGTTTTTATGAAAAATGTTTAGTGGTTGTGATTAAACCGTTAGATATCTATAAGTTTTGGCGAAAACCAAAACCTATTATGCAATATCTGGAATGACCAAAATCAAATGACCAAAATTGTACAACGTAATATTCCATCTCAAGCAGCGCAGGCTTTGCAAGCATCAGGCGCATCCTCACTGATGGCGCGATTATTAGCGGCACGCGGCATTAGCGATGCAAATCAACTAAGTATTCATTTAAGCAATCTGTTGCCTCCCAATATGCTGACCAATAACGTAGCCATGGCAAAGCTATTGGCTGATGCGATTCAAGCCAATAAAAAGCTACTGGTGATTGGTGATTACGACGCTGATGGTGCCACCGCAACGGCGGTTGCCGTGAAGGGATTAAAAGCCTTCGGTGCAACGGTCGATTTTTTAGTGCCGAATCGCTTTGAGTACGGTTACGGATTAACGCCAGAAATTGTAGCGCTAGCAGCTACTCAAAACCCAGATGTCATTATTACTGTTGATAACGGTATCGCCAGTGTAGAAGGGGTAGCGGCAGCGAATGCGTTAGGCATACAGGTGCTGATTACTGATCAATCTGTGGAAATGGGTGAGAATTGTAAACAACTTTGTTAGTTTTTACTTAGTGTGTTGAATAGGAAAGGACTCATCTAGATTTTTATTTTATTTACGCTCCAGTTTTTTTTAGGGTAGTATACAGATATTATTGAATCATATATTTTGTAACTAAATATGACTTTACGAGTTGTTGAGTTGATACTGAAGTCCGGAGAACGTCACTCATTGCTCGTCGATGAACACGGACTTCCTGATTGGTGGTCATCTCTGTGGGTTCTTGAGAAACTACGTCCCAAAGGAATGGCGTCCAACACTATTTCCACTAAGCTTAGAGCTGTCTTGGTTTTGTATCGCGCGCTTCCATTAGCACAAGATCTAACTTCGCGTTTGGCTCGTGGTGAGTGGTTAAGCTTGTCGGAAATTGATCATCTTATTGAGCAGATGGGTTTGCCTGCTGAATTAATTAAACCTTTCAATAATAAGAAAGGCGACGATTATTCATCCTTCCAAAAGCGCTCTAAAGTTTTAAAACTAGAAAATTTCCGTTCAAAGCTACTTATCCAGCAACAGTTGGAAGTGACTGGAAGGACTAAGGCACTGCGGCTTCAATTCATTCGTGAGTATTTCTGGTGGCGTATAGAATCACAAATCATGCGGTCACGGGGACAAGCCAAGATTTCCCATGCAATTCTTCGCGACGAAATCGATAAGTACATCGAATCCAAAACCACGAACATTCGCGATGGAACAGGGCTTGGTGAACCTAAAGGATTGACTGAAGATCAGCAAGCCTTGCTACTTGAAGTGATTCAACAGATTGACCCACGCAATCCATGGAAAGACGACAGGTTTATTCGTGTCCGCAATCAGCTTATTGTGGAGTTGTTTCTCGCCTGCGGACCTCGACGCGGCGGGATCCTCGGTATCAAAGTGCCTGATATAGACCACCATACTGGACGTATTTCAATGCTACGTCGTCCTGATGACCCCGAAGACTCGCGCACGGTGCAGCCAGGACTCAAACGTGGTGAATACAAGATTCCTCTCGGTGATAGGATATTGCGTCTGCTTAAGGAGTATCAGGTGCTAAGACACAGGAAGGTGAAAGGCCGACATCAATACCTAATTGTGTCAGAAGGTGGCAAACCTCTTGATCACAGCTCAATAAACTACATACTGAGGTCCCTGCGCGAGATTCCATCGCTTGCTAATATCCATCCACATTTGTTGCGACACACTTGGGCAAGCAATCATGCACGGCAACGTTATACCGAAGGAGCAGGCATCGAACAAATCGAAATGGAGTTGTGCACGTTAGGTGGCTGGAGCAATAGAAGTAAGATGCCAACTTACTATACACGCCAGTTTGCCAACGAGCAGTCATACGATAGCTCTCTTCGATTACAAGCTAAGGCAGCACCCATCCGCATACGGAAACAAAATTCCACGGATGGTGCAGAATGATTTGCACAAGCGATTCTCGAACATAGATGACCACCAGAAAAACTATTGTTTGTTGATCTACTTAATATAGGATTTTGATTGGAGATTATTCTAGGTGAAAGATCATTTTCATAAGGAATGGCTTGCTCAGATTGTAGACCAACCCCTGCCAGAAGCGGTTAAATCCAGAGATGGAGCCGTGTTCGATTCAAGGCAGGACCACTGGAAGTACAAGGCTATCGGCAAGGATGTCAGTTGTAATTTCACGTTGCTACCTGAAGTTACCCCTAAGTTTCTTCATGGTTTCAAGCAAGCGCTGATTGACTGCACAATAAATCTTACTGGAAACTCGGTTCAAAGATCTTTCAATGATACAGTTAACTTGCTGCGTTTCTTGAAGGCTCGGCGAGAGTCTGCTATCGATGAGTTAAGCTTTGAAGATTTCGCACAATGGGTGCTTAGTTCGCAGAGTGCGGAGAAGCGAGGGGCGGCTAATCGATCGTTCTATCAAGGTTGGGCGCGGCGACATTATCCAGGTATGTCCACAGAAATGGTACACAATTACCCAATCTGTAAGCAAGGTGATATTGGTGTGGCAGTGTCCATTAAGGATCCGCGAAAAGGACCCTTCGACGACCAAGAGTTCGAAGCATTATTAGAAGGCATTAATCATGGCCTAGAAAGCGGAGACGTTGAACTGAATCGTGCGCTAGCTCTCCGGATTATTGCACTGCTGGGTATACGTCCAGGACAATTGGCACTCATCAAATGCTGCGATGTTAGCAAGGATAAGTATGGTCGCGTTATCCTGCGAGTGCCCTTAATTAAGGGGAAAGGTCAGGGAGTCCGAGACGAGCTTCGCAGTTTCCCCTTGGAGCCAACGACTGGTGAAGTGCTGTGGGACCACTGTGAAGCGATAAAAGCGGCATTTTCTTTGCTGCTGTCCGACACTGGGGATGCTCCCCTCTTTCCAGAAGAGTCATCAGACTTTGCAACTAGGAGCTATGTTCCCGGGCTTGCGTATCACACTACTGACCTCATCATGACAAAACGAATAATAAAAACCATGAATAAAATTGAGGCCTATTCGGTGCGCTTGGGGGGGGAGAACATACCTGGGTCGGCTGTGCGTTTCAGGCGTAGTTTCGCCCAGCGCGGCGCTGATGAGGGCATCGATATCTTTACACTTGCCCATCTGATGGGGCACCGTGACGCTAAAAATGTGAAGGTGTATTTCGAGATCACTGACCGTATTCGGGCTAATTTTAGTAAAAAGATTGCATTCCAGATGGCGCCCCTAGCGCGAGCTTTTGATGAGCAGTTGCGTATCCTTAGCAATGAGGCTGAAGCAACACGACCCATATCTGTTAGTCGCATTCCAGATCTTCGGTTGGATGAGTATGGTAATTTAAAGATGCTGGCAAGTTGTTCAAGTTGCAGCCAGTGTGGTTTGTTGCGCCCCATCTCTTGCTACGCAGGTTGCAGAAGTTTCGAACCGTGGCTTGATGCTGATCACGAGGCTGTGCTTGATCGAATGCTGGCAGATCGCGAACAACGTATGGAAGTCGATGAGCGTATTGCAAAAATTCGGGATCATGCGATTCTCGGCTGCGCCCAGATTGTTTTACGGTGCCGAGACATACTTGGACAAGAGGCTGTATGACCACGATGCTGATTCCTAGAGCGACTCAGGATGCAAACGCCAATCTTGATGCTTTCATAACTAAAAAACGTGCTATGGGTGCATGGGGAAAGGGGGAGTTTCCATTCGATGATGATGCGTGGCCTTTAGAAGGAGTTATTAACAAAGGCGTCAAAGGTTTCCTTTATTTTGCACGCCGAAGCTACAATCCACGGCGGTACTCTGTGGGGTATGGAAAGGCCTCGTTTATTCCTGATAACCAATTACACCCTGATCTGTTCCGCAATTTTGCCAAGGCAATGCAGGTTCATTTGTACCTGACACGGCCCACGACTGGCATAAAGACGAGGAATGCCGCCCTTGATGCACTTTTCGAGGCATTGGAAGCGAGCGGGGCAACTGATCCTAGCGAGGTGTCGATCTCTGTACTAGATAAGGCGTGTGAGATCATACAGCATGAATGGCGATTAGAATCTGCTCCTAGGTTGTCATCTCAATTGGAAGTTATCTGGCAGGCGATGGTGTCGAATGAGTTGGTGACTATGCCGGAATACTGGGCATCACCAATTCAACAATCAAAATCAAGTGATCGTATTCGGCTAGGCCCAGCGTTTGATGCCTTACGTGCAAAAAAACTGCCAAATCCCCGAGCAATCGAGGCGTGTGCCGAACTGTTCCAGCGTGACGATACCGATTTTTGCACAACATTTGTCACCAGTATAGTGGCATTGATGCTCTGTTCGCCGGATAGATCGATTGAATTATTGTATTCCCAAGCTGACTTGCTTTCGCCATGGACAGATCCCGAGACTGGAGAGCAAGGGGTGAGCAAGCGCTGGCGTCCGGCTAAAGGCGCGCCACCGCTACTCAAGAATGTGGTGCCCTCGATGCGCGAGATTGCCGTGCGCGCCCATGACCGATTATACCGACTCACAGAGCCGGGACGCGAGTTGGCTCTGTGGTACGAGGCAAACCCTAACCGGATATACTTGCCCTCACATCTAGAATACTTGCGTCATCAAACCATACTCAATCGACGAGAGGTGCGTGCCATTCTTTATGGTGGTGAGGTGCGAATGCTGGATAAATATCACCAAGAAGGCAAGCGTGTCGCAAAGTTCCTGCGAGATAACCACGTGCCGTGTTTGCAAAGAGGAGTAAATTCGACTGTAGCATTTGCAGATATCGAGCAGTCAATCCTGCGACTCTTACCCAAAGGCTTCCCAGTCATGGATGCTAAAACAAACATGAAGTACAGTGAAGCCCTGTGTGTGATACGGAATCAGGAGTTTGCTGGGTATAAAACCGGCTTTATACAGGTAATGTTCCAGACTGTCACATACAGTATGATTGCATCAGCGCTTAAGGTGCAATCAGGAAGTCGCGGCTTATCGATCTTCGATCAGCATGGCTACAAGGATGATCATGGCGGGGCTCTGTCTCTTACCACCCACCAGATGCGCCACTATCTAAATACGCTGGTACGTCGGGAGGGTGTACTTACTGAACAGGAAATCGCCCTCTGGTCAGGGCGCAAGAGCGTATCGCAAAACGCTGTTTACGACCATGTCTCAGTCGATGACAAACTACACAAGTTGGAGGTTCGACTGGGCTTTCACAGTGATACGCACCCATTTGGTAACATCAACAATCGCATCTTTATCCGGCGTGATCAGTTCGGTGCAGTGGAGAAGATTACCGCCCACCTCAGTTTTCTGGGCTACTGCCTCCATGACTATATGCAGGCACCATGTCAATTTCATGAAAATTGTATCCAGTGTTCTGAAATGATTTGTATAAAGGGAGATGAGCGTACTAGGAGTGCGTTGGAGATTCTATATGCTGACTCTCTGGCATTGACGGAAGCGGCACGCAGGGACTGCGATTCAGAAATGCTAGGTGCGGCAGAATGGTTCAGAGTCCATAGCCAGCGCGAAGGTTTCCTAAAAAATCTCAAGGATATTTTTGATAGCGCGGAAATTCAAGACGGTACACCTATCCGATTGAACATCAGCACGCCAAACAGGATTAGGGATGCAATGGCGCGTCGAGTGATACCAATAAAACCAGTATCAGCGGGTATAAAGTCTATGGAAGAAATAACAAGTCTACTTGCAGTCACACCAAGAGGCGCTAAAAAGGAGTTTCCCGATGACAACTAATATCCGGCGTGATCGTGCCCCAAATCTGACCGACGAAAACATTGAGCGAATCGCACTTTTACTTGATGGGTGGAATCAGCCTAAGCTCACTTGGGATCTTCTTATAGAGCAACTTCAAAAGCAGTTTAGAACCAAGTATACCCGGCAGGCACTGGACAGACATGCGCGTATCAGCGATGCCTTCCAGTATCGCAAGAAAAAGCTATCTGGGGCAGATCACCCAAAGACACCGACCGAAGCGCGCATTGCTGCGCTGGAGGCTGAAATTTCGAGGCTTAAACGAGAAAACCACAATCTCTTAGAGCAGTTCAGTCGTTGGCTTTACAATGGAAATCGCCTCGACCACAAAATAATGGAGGAGGAGTGGAGGAGCCATCGAGATGCTCTGCGTAGAGCGTTGGATAAGCCCTTGCCGCCTGTTAATCGACATTCGACTAAAGAAAGCCCAGCGATGCAACCGAAGCGCCCCTCAGAAAGGACAAAGTCCTAACGCGCCGTTTTTCCTTGGATAATTATCCTGAATAAAAAACATTTAGAAGTGATTTTTTAATTCTTGAATTCTGCCACAAGCGTCTTTGCGCTTTTGTTAATCAACACCTCATTTTTATCCCTTAATCATTTAAACAAAAAATCAAAAATGGGTGGATTTCTTTTTCTATGATCAAAAATCTGAATCCCTGCTTAATATTTCTCAACGTATTCACCTTATTAATCCCCATCATCTACTAATAGCTTGTCATTAATCACTTCCGCTGCCTTTTTCAATCCTAAGGCTCTGGCTATCCACGCAAGATTAGTCAACTGATCAATAACGGAATCATTAGACTCTTTAAAAGTAGCGTCAGGCAAGCAACCAAAGAAGTCATAAACACCACCTTCTCCAGTAATGTTTATTGAAATAGGTTCATCAATAGTTTCTGGCCATTCAACTTTGGCTTTGCCTAACAAGTCTTGATAATTTTTGCCAGGACATAAATTAAAACCTGCGTCGTTTTTAGCATTAAGAATGACATCAAATAGCATAAGGCTGTATGCAGAACGCGGTAGACTTGTTGGTCTGTCCCAAAACTTCGATTTGCCAGAGTTAGCTAATGAGAGAATCTTTCCTGGCACCGTGTTTTCCGCATGTTTACGGCATGTAGCTTTATTGCTTTGTATAAATGCTGCTGCGTTCCAATATGCAGTCGAAATAAAATAAAAACATTCTGAAACGCTGTGGCGATGTAATAAATCACGAATGATTTCGCTAACTTTAGCCTCATACTCAAATCTGAAGTTGTATTCTTCGGCTTTACTTTTAGCGTATTCAATACATTCAGCAACTCCTAGGTTTATCCAAACATCAAGCAATTCATCTTTCCAATCACTATACAAGTAACCATCACTAAATTTACGTGACAACCATTCGTAAACCTGCTTACTGGTTAATTCATCTCCATCTTCATTAATAAAATTAGGTTGGAAAGGAATTTTGAAAGGGTAATAAGTAATCGGATTGTCATCTTCAACTTCAAAGTAATTAAAGTAACAGCGACTTAGATCAAACCTAATTAAATGATTTTTTATACAAGTTGAAATAGGATGTTCTCTAATGTCCGTGTCGCAAGCATATACTGGCAAATTTCCACTATCAATTGAGGCTATATAATCATCTTTGTTGCCACCCACTATATTTGACCATCGGGCAAATAGAAGAGACATCAACATAGTTACGTCGGTTAGATGGAAGGATTCAGTTTCTTCAGTGAACGGCAAGAAGTGGAATGCTACATTAGCATCAAACTCATCGCGGAGGCGCTTTACAAGTTTGTCTTGTTTTTCTTTCGCTTTAGCAGCCAATCCATCTCTTTCTATCTTTGCCTTGGCTTCTCTGGCTTCTTTGCAACTGGGGCAGTTACAATTAAATTTTAATCTGGTGTTGGCAAAATCCTCTAAATCTAAAGTCAGCAAATGATTATGCCCACATACCTCACATTTTCCGGTTCTAACTTTTTTATCAATATGAATTTCGGACTTTTTTAATCGTGGAGAGTAAATGTTACTAGAACAATACTCACATTGCTTATGCGCCAGTTCTTCAGGAAATAAACTATGAAGCCTATTGGATAGCTTGGGTGCAAGGTTGTACTGCTTGACTAGATCTGCTGCTTTTTCAATCAAATAACGTTGATAGAAAATCTCTACCTCACTTGGAGGCAGATGACTTATATCAATATTGTACTGAGGGGCCATAGCTTTAATCCTGCTTTACAAATTCTAATCGCAACTTAAGATAGCCGATTAAATTCGACATAATTCAAAAATATTGAGACGTTGTGACACAACCTCGGCCGATAGCTGACACTTTCTAATTATTGAAAGTTAAACTACTCCACCATAACTTATAGCACTTAAAATTTTTTTAACCTCTGTAAGTCCAGCATCGGATTCAGCCATTGAAATTGGGGTTGCACCTAAAACAAAGTTTTCTTTTTTGAGCCATGCATCAGCCATAGTTTTAGAGCCAAATGTTTCAATAGCAAGTGCTATCAATTCGTCGATAGGAAGTTGTATCTCTGATTTTGTTGTCATTTTGCAATCCTTAAAAATCCATCTACCTAATTTTTAGTTTTTATCACTCTCTCAGTTAAGTATAAGAAGGCATCAAATAGCGAATGCTATCTTATATGTAAATTGAGGGTAGAGAGTACAACTAGTCTAACTGATTTATATGGTATCCGATTCCTATGATTGATTTGACTAAAAACCAACAGAAAAAAACTTATTAGACTGTGTTGATTTTGTTTCTGACGATCAGCTTTATGCTAGTCAAATTAATACATCAAGGGGCAAAAATCGACCTTAAGGAGACGATTGCGTATTATCGCTAAATGAGCCGGTAATTATTGTTTTTGAATAAAGCCACCATAAGCCGCTCCAAAATATCCATGCATGAATGTGAAAGACGGCCACTATAAAGCATTCAAAACACCTAGAAGATCTAGTTAAGTTTAGCTTTCTTGATAGAACAATATTCATGATAGAAAGATGACTTCATTGCGCCGTAGGAGGTGTTTAAGAACATAAACCACGATTGAAGTTTACTCGACCTAAATACATGCTATTTTGAAAAATAAGCAGCTGTTGCATACATCATACTGTGCATGAATATTTCAAGTTTAACTATGTCAAACTTTAGGCTTTCTGCTGTTGTGTCGTTTTTTATGGTATCCCCATGAGCTATGCTGTGCCTAGTTGTTAATATTTCCTCAATAAACGTATGCCATAAAGATTTGCTTGAATTATCCTTTTTTACTTTTCTTTCATTCTTAAAATTAAATCCATATTTAGAAGGCAACGATGCATAGGGGTAGTGATAAAGTTTTGACCTATAACGAGACATATCTCTAGATAACATGAAATTAATTCTAGTGTTATTTTCAAACACTTGCTCAAAAGTACTTCCCTCGATTGAATCAATTATTGAATTAATCCCCATAGGGCTGAATAAACCATCTATAAATGAAGCACTTGGGTTCTTATTTTGATTTTGCTTATAATTAAACGCTTTCAAGTCAATTGGTACTGAGTTTCTTGAAAAAAAATCCAGTAGTTGACTTACTCTGCCTTCAATCTCTTTATCAGGAATGCCTTCATAGAAAGCGATTTTTTTGCAAAAAGTTCTTTGTATTGCAGTTGGCATCTTAGAAAAAGAACCTAAATTAAAATTAAGATCTTGAATTAAGCCGTTTGTAAGCTCTTTTAAAAAACCTTCCAAATGTGAAGCAATTAAAACACTACTCGCTCTACATAATGAGTTGTAAAGCTCTTCATTATCTACTTGGCAAAATTCAGCATGAGTTGTTAGTATATTTAGCTCTTTAATCCTTTGAGGTATTGAGGTAGCTATTTCAAAAAGTGCCGTACTCATCTTTTTAAATAGGCCATCATAGCTTCTATACGTGTTGCGACTTTCGCGGCGTCATTTACACTGCCAGAAACTGAATTAAAAAAGTCAATATTATTGAATAGAGTTTGGTAGCCAGATAACTTTGCAGCGATTGCTTCCGAGTTAATCTGCAGATCAGAAGCGGTGTATGATTCCGAAAGGCCAACTAATACAGCGTCATATACAGAAGCATTAAATGATGACATCTGTTTTACACCACCAGTTTCGTAACGTAGCTTTGCGAAAGCCGTATTTCCCGCAAAATTTAACAGGAAGTTTATATAAATCTTGAATTCTTCTGCTAGGCCATTTCTTGTTGCATCATCAAGTTTATTTAGCTCAACAAGCGCATCAGTTAAAAAATCTTTAAATCCTTTTTTTAGTTGACGAAACTTCCCCTCCTTTAGAGCGAAAAACCTTAGCACTAATTCCGCATCCTCCATTTTTTGTACTTTAGGATTATCCTCAGGATTAGAACCTTTGATTTGAATTAGAGCCCTAAATGCTGGAAATTCTGCCAATACTTTTATGAGCTCATTAAAAGGTCCTCTTGCAGTAGCATTTCTTAACTCTTGAGCTTCGAGCTTAACTGAACCAGTATTTAATCTTTCAAAAATATCAAACTTTACTTGAGCATCTACAGTTGAATCTATTCTGAGACATTTTATAGTTCGCTCTTCTAATCTACGAATTAAAAATGGAGGAAGGTCTTTGTAGAAAGATCCGTTGAGTTCAGCTAAAGTTTGAAGTCCAACTAAGCTGTACTCACCTTTTAGGAAGCCATACATTGCTGTAAGGCGCTGTTGACCGTCAATTACGGTATAACGTGAAGTGGAAATTTCAGCTTCATCATCAACATCAATATCTTGCGATATAAAGATAACTGGTATTGGGATATTTAATATTAGACTCTCAATAAGTCGAGATGAAGTTTCAGGCGACCATCTGTGACGGCGTTGATACTCTGGATCTAATTTTAATGTTTTTAAATCTATTCTTTTAATTAAAGTCTCTAGGTCATACTCAACATTTTGAGTTTTAACCGTTCGTTCTCGGGCTTTTTGTTGAATTGAGTCTAGCTTGTTCTTTAAAGTTGTTTGCTCATTTTCTGACATAAATTGCTCCCAATTAAGGGGAGTCAGTATAAGGTGGATGCTATATGCTGTAAAGTTTGGGCTTGAGAGTTGCTTCTAGATATGAAACATATGTGCATTGTTTATCTGCACTTAACCTAGCTGCGAAAACTTCAAAACAGCAGCCAACACCGAGCTTTATCATGTCAGCAGAAATCGCACACTGAACGCTAATGACTACTTGCTAGACAGAGCAAATGGCTAGTTGAAGGTTGGGGACTCTGCTCTACACAAATCCAGTACGACTTTGCGCACGGCGCCTAATGCTTGGAGAAAGTTGAGTGAGGCAACCTAGTAACTTGAAGAAAGGTCTTAAACAACAAGTAAAATTGCTGACCCCGAAAACAGTCACTCCCGACCCATAGCCGACCTTGGTGTATGGAGAAGTACCGTAGTCACTATTCGGGTAATGCTGGTACAAGGAAATAGATTGCCGTTGCTATAAGTATTACAACAAAAAATGCAATACGTGACCGCTCAACATTAGAAATTTTCTTAAATACAAACGACCTAACTAGTAAACTAATTGCGATGATAGGAGCAAAAGCAAATGGTTCAACTAAATTCGCAAGTGATTTAGGGCGAAGCCCTGTAAGTGCAAGACCATACCATAAAAAAAATGGAACAAAGAAAAGTGCAACATCAAAGAATGTAGCAGCAGACTTTTTCTCCAAAATGATATATGTTCCAATGATGATTAACATTGAAACAAGTAAGACAGTACAAAAAAAGATATAAGGCATGTTAACTTTCAATTAGCTCGGTTTTAATCTTGTTTACTACTCAATTCAATAGTACCCATACTACTGATCAGTATTGCTAGGAAGCCTATAAAAGCTGAAGTGCTAAGTGCAATACGAATAATCACTCCAGGCCACCAATTTGAACCAAAATTTGAATAAACCACAGGATAAATAACTAAGTCTGCGAGCCAAGACAGACCCACAGTCCAAATAAATGCACCGTTATAATTACCAATTAGTTTGGCAGAACAATGTGAGCAGATAAACGACTCTTTAAATCGAAGAAAACCTACAGCACTCTTGCACCTCGGGCAATTTAGAGACATATCGTTTTAACGTTTGAGTTAAGGGGCTGGCTGTAAGCCAGTCCCGCTTGAATGATAGGTTAGGGCCATAACTTCTCTGTGAACATAGTAAGCACAAGAAACAGCCCATAGCCAGCAGCCAAAATAATGGATTGTTTTGCAACGGCTAACCAGCGGCGATTTGCTACAAACCCACAAACGAAACTAACCAAGCTGGCAAAGGTAGACAAGGCACACAAACTAAGAACTCCCACAAAAAAGCCAAGTGCCGATGAGGGAGTGAAGTTGGGTTTGATGCCTGGAGCGGGTGTGTATAAAAGAGTGCCTTGAGGTGCTAACGAATATTGCCAAGCAGCTAAGCCTAAAGCTATCAATAGCCCAGCAACAAAAATAAGCATTAGCGTTTTCAACTGTAGCCCTAACAGTTATTAAGCGGACACGTGCGTCCGTATAATAATATTGTGAATGTTGATTTTGACATGTTATTTTTCTTTTTAAATCTTATAGTTAGTGTTTGCTCTGTCCGTATAATAATAAATAGCAAGTACGGACGCAACTTGTTTTAAGTTTAGTACACTTTAGTCTTTTTAAACCTCAACAAAGGAGCTATCTTTATGGGGTCAACAACCAGCTAATCCACCACGTTTAATGGATCGTGTTCGCACCGTTTGCCGGAGGCGTCATTTCAGTCCACGCAACGAAGAAGCCTATGTGCATTGGATACGCAGGTTCATCTTCTTTCATCAAAAAAGACATCCTGATTTGATGGGTTCTTCTGAAGTTGAGCTGTTCTTGAATTATCTCGCCAGAGATCGACAAGTATCAGCATCTACGCAAACCATCGCCTTGAATGCTATTGTGTTTTTATATAACGATGTACTTGAAAAGCCTTTAGGTCTTATGACAGGTTTAAAACGCGTTCAACGTCAGCATCGTGTGCCTGTCGTATTAACTGCTGATGAAGTAAAGGCAACTTTCGAGGTGATGAGTGGAACATGTCAGCTCATGGCGCAATTACTTTATGGCGCGGGTTTAAGAGTGAGTGAATGCATTGGCTTGAGGGTAAAAGACATTGATTTCGGTGCAAAGACTTTGACCGTGCGTGATGGCAAGGGCGGAAAGGACAGAACCACCTTACTTCCATCTCAATTAATTGAGCGACTTCAAAAGCACCTTGTCATGGTTGCACAATTGCATTCTGCAGATATTGCAAAAGGCGGTGGTTACGCGGCAATGCCTAATGCACTTTATCGTAAATATCCTGCAGCCTCACGCTCTATCGCATGGCAGTTTGTATTTCCTTCTAAAGTGCTACGGCCATGGCAGAATGAATTCCAATTGGCGCGCTGGCATATGTCAGATACGACGATACAGCGTGCATTTAAGTCCGCATTAAATCTAGCAGGGGTTAGAAAGCACGCTTCAGTTCATACCTTGCGGCATTCGTTTGCTACGCATTTACTGAGTGCCGGTACTGACATTAGAACAATTCAATTGTTACTTGGGCATCGTAGTTTGCAAACCACCATGATTTATACCCATGTGATTCAAGCAACAAAAATGGTGACGAGCCCTTTTGATAGGCTTTGAATGATAAGTTACCTTAGCGGAGGTTCATTACGAACTTCCGCTTGGGGCCCTGAGTGACTTTTACGACCGTCTACTACTGGGCTTCATAATCACACTTCTTCAAAGCCGACATTGAGAATCATCAATGCCGACCCAAAGCAGTCATCAAGAATTTTTCAAGTATCTATATTTTTATTGTTGGGTTAATGTATTTATTAATACAACTTTAGATATTAAACATATGAAACATGCTTCTAAGTTCGTTAGCAAAATATTTTTATGCTTAACTGCCACCATCTTTTTAATCGACGAAGCTTTTGCATCAAGTTGTGCGGGACATGGCATTGAGTTACAAGTACTTGGTTCTGGTGGCCCTGAAATGCAAGATAAGCGGGCTTCTAGCAGCTATCTCATTTGGCAGGATGGCATGGCGCGCGTGTTGATTGATAGTGGCGGTGGCAGTGCTTTGCGTTTTGGGGAGAGTGGCGCAAACATGACAGATTTATATGTAGTGTTATTCACACATTTGCATGTAGATCACACTGCGGATTTCCCTGCGCTCATTAAATCTTCTTATTTTGAAGATCGCTCAAAACCACTGCCAGTGTATGGTCCAACTGGTAATACATTATTTCCAAGTACGACTGAATTTATACAAGATTTATTTGGTACAAAAGGCGCTTACCGTTATCTAAATGATTTTCTAACAACAAGCCAATCTAGTTATGTCATTCAAGCACATAACGTTGAGTTTAAAAACCAAAGAATTAAAGAAGTTTTTAACCAATCTGGCGTAATAGCAACTGCAACAGATGTCGTGCATGGCAGCGTTCCCGCATTAGCATGGCGAGTTGATATTGGCGGTAAAAGCATTGTCTTTAGTGGTGATACTAATGGCGGCAACGGCAATCTACAACTCTTAGCAAAAGATGCTGATATATTAGTTGCACATAACGCTGTGCCTGAAGGAGCAAGCGGTGTTGAACGAAAGTTACATATGCCACCTTCTGTGATTGGTCAAATTGCTGTAGAAGCCAATATCAAACAATTAGTACTTTCTCACAGAATGCTTCGTACATTAGGCAAAGAACCGCAAACACTAGAGGTTATCTCCCACTCTTTCAATGGTAAGACTATGTTTGCGAATGACCTTGATTGCTTTACTCCTTAAATTATTAGAGTTAAGCAACAACCAGATAAATCGTCAGTAATACCCCAATAGTTGCAATTGAAAAAGTCAAAAACCAATCTAGTCGAACGATAGCTTGTTTTGGCAAATCCTCAGGTGGCAAACTTGGTAAATACACATGATGATTATATTGTGCGCCCATTACAATAAGTGTTCCCACCAATATTAATATGATGCCAAGATAATGTGATATATCCTGATGAGTCTGATGATGATTAACTGTAGAGGAGGTTAACACTGATAATAACAAGCCAAACTTATCAATCACCAAACCCAGCGCCATCACGGCTAAACCAGACCTCACCCACGCTAAGAGCGTACGCTCAGCTGCAAAAAATATGCGTGGATCAGATACTAATGATTTAGCTTTAATGATGTGGGTTGCTGTGTCGTCACTCATATATAAACTCCCTTTTTGTAAATTTAGATATTATTGGCTTAGCACAAATTGAGCTAATACTTTTAACTCTGCATCCGTCAATGCTGGAAACGGCGGCATCGGCACTGCACTCCATTTATTTGCGCCACCGGCTTTGATGTTTGCCATCACCGTTTCTAAGGCTTTAGGATTTTTACGATAGCGTTCTGCTACATCATGATAAGCGGGGCCAACAATTTTTTGTGACAGGGCATGACAGCCCAAGCAGGCATTATTAGCTAATAAAGTTTTAACATCGATAGCACTGGCTACTGGGGTTGTGGTTGCCACAGATGTAGTAATAGCTGCAAGCTTTTCGTTGCCATAGGTGGTGGCCAGATACTGACCAATCACTTTTATATCATCATCAGTAATCGGTGCGCCATATGCGTGTTGCATCTTAGTGACTTCAGCCGTCCATTGTTTGAGATTCATGCCTGATGGTTGCAGGTTAATATAATCTGCTGAGTGGCAAATACTACATTTTTGTTGCGCAATGATGTAGCCAGGATGAATAGATTCTTTAAACTTAGCGGTTTCTTCAGGCAGCTCTATGCTTCTTGGTGCAGCTATTCCTTGAATAGATATAAGAAACAAAGCTGCTATTACAAATTTTGTAGTCATATTTTTTAACATGGTGTTTCCTCTATACATCTGATATTTAAACAACAGTAAGTTTTGTAGTTTCAACAACATTACGAAGATAACCACCTGGATTCCAAGTTGCAGTCATTGGCTGTGTATCACCATCGTTTCCTGTTGCACGCACCATTAACTGGACGTCACCATTTTTGGCTGGCTTATAAGCAAACTGCCATTCGCGGAAAGAGTACTTGCCCAAGTCTTTACCTAACTTGGCAACTTGCCAAGTTAGGCCGCTATCGTCTGAAACTACTACTTCTTTAATGCCACTACCACCATCAAAAGCGATCCCTTTAAGTAATGCATACTGACCAACACTTATCTTTTGATCGCTACTTACATTGGTAATAAATGAGCGTACTTTAAGTTTGGTAATAGGTTTGGTTTTTGAAGGCGCTGTACCAGCTGGCACGCAGAGGCAATCGTTATCAGGTAGACGGTAAGCAGTATTCATAAAAAAACTATCATGGCCTTCAAATGAGGTATTCAGTACCTTAATTTCGCTCAGGTGCTTTACCCAATAAGTACCAAAGTAACCTGGCACAATTAATTTAACAGGGTAGCCATTTAAAAATGGTAACTCTTCGCCATTCATTTCCCAAGCGAGCATCGGTTCGCCATCCATCGCATGGTCGATTGCTAAGGTTTTAATAAAATCAGGTGTACTAGGTAAAACAGGCGCATCTAAACCATTAAAAGATACTAAAGTAGCGCCTGGTTTGATAACCGCAAGTGCCAGTACACTTTTAACAGAAACGCCAACCCAGCGTGCGTTGCCCATAGAGCCATTCCCTAATTGCGCACCAAATACTCTGGGCGATGAAAATCCACGGCTGTTGCCAGAGCATTGATTGACTGCAACCACCTCAACTGTTTTCATTGCTTTTAATTGTTTTAATGAAAGTGAAATTGGCTTGTCCACATGGCCTGAGATATTTAGCTGATAAGTATCAGGATCGATAGACATAGGAATATTAGCTAAGTGATAGCGCACAAAAAACGCATCATTTGGCGTAAGTACGCCTTCGTTAAACACCTCAAATGGTGTTTCTAAATGCGGTGGTCGGGTGGTAATACGCATCAGTTTACGTTTTTGTGGGTACGCAATCATCTCACGCTCGCCATTACCAAACGGCATGGTTTCTGAGACAGCTGCCCAGGTTTTGCTCGTTAGCGCCATCATGCCCATTAACCCTGCGCCTGCACTCATTAAAAACTGACGACGATTTCTGATGATTTGTTCTTTATCAGCATTCATGCTGTATCTCCTAAAATTTAATTTTATACAAATTTATGTGTGTATTAAGGATTATTAGCACTTAACCCATCACTAGTCTGTTAATTAATGCACCACCAATAATTAACCAGCTGAACAAAATTCCTCCTAGTACCATAGGTTTAAATCCTGCCTGTTTTATTGCCGAGAAATGTGTACATAAGCCCAATGAAGCCATTGCCATGGCGAGGAATAAGGTATCAATATTGACTGCTGCAACAACCAAATTACTAGGTACAATCGCAAGAGAGTTAAGCCCAGCCACTGCAACAAAAATAACGGCAAACCATGGAATCGTAATTGGTGCTTTGGTAGTAGCCTCTAAGTGTATTTGCGATTGTTGGGTGCGTGCCACATAGAGTGATAACAGAATCAAGAATGGTGCTAGCATCATCACCCGCACCATTTTTGCGATCACGGCAGTGTTAGTGGCAATATCCCCCAATGGTTTTGCCGCTGCGACGACTTGTGCGACTTCATGCACAGTTGAGCCTGTAAAAATACCAAATGCTTCGGCACTGGTTGGGAAAAAATGCCAGCTTAAATTCCATTGAAATAATGCTGGGTATAACAGCATGCTCATTGTGCCGAATACCAACACTGTAGAAACAGCAACTGACACCTGCTCAGCACGACCTTTCAGTACAGGCTCAGTCGCCATCACTGCGGCTGCGCCGCAAATTGAGCTACCAGCACCAATTAAAATCACGGTGTTAGTATCCAACTTAAATACTTTACGACCAACTACCCAAGCCAATGCAAAGGTGCTCGTCAGCACTAATACATCAATCAAAGCGCCATGCGCACCTACATGGGTAATATCAGCAAACGTTAATCTAAAACCATAAAAAATAATGCCTAATTGTAATAAGCGTTGTTTAGAAAACAACACACCTTTTGCGCATTGCGTTGCGATGCTTGGATAGAGGGTATTGCCCAAAAATATTCCGAGAATAATCGCAATAGTGAGTGTGCCAATTGCATGACTTTGTAGCCAGGTGATATTGGCTAATATTAGCGAGACTATAGCGATGCCTAAACTTAGCACTATGCCTGGTAGGTAATTTTTTATTAATGTTTGCATGATTTAGTCACTTAAATAGTGTGTTGTTAAAGTATGTGTTGCACTTTACAGACTCACAATAAATAAATAAAACAGATTATTTATGTATAATCTACCAATAAAACTGGTATATAAATATTGTTTCAGATTATTTTGTTACGGATGGTGATGATGCGAATTACATTAAGGCAACTACAAATTTTCATCGCCATTGCGCAAAGTGGTAGTACAACAGCTGCGGGCGAGATAATAGCTTTATCGCAATCTGCGATTAGTGCATCTATAGCTGAACTAGAAAAAGCGCTGAATGTGCAGTTATTTGATCGTGTGGGTAAACGACTATTATTGAATGACCATGGGCGAGCGATGTTACCGCAAGCCATGGCATTGGTTAATGGTGCAACTAGTTTAGAAAATAGTTTTAACGAAATTGCCCCCAGCATTCTGATTATCGGTGCTAGCCTGACCATAGGCAATTATTTGCTTCCGACGATATTAGCCAACTATTGGCGCGCTCAAGGTATTGTCTTGGGTGAACTGATGCCTCCATTGCAAGTCGTTGTTGCAAATACAGCTGATATTGTAAGTAAGGTTGTTAATTTTGAAGTGGATATAGGCTTGATCGAAGGGCCATGCAATAGAGCCGATATTAGTGTCAGTCCTTGGTTAGAAGATGAACTTCTATTAGTTGTAGCGCCGAATCATCCTGTTTTGCAAGAAAATGGAGAATTCATCTCTCCAGATCTGCTTACCAAAGCTAACTGGTTGCTGAGAGAGCGAGGCTCTGGAACACGTGAGGCGTTAGAGCAGGCATTATTACCGCACATAGCACAATTAAAAAGTAGTCTTGAATTTAATGATCATGAAGCAATTAAACAAAGCGCAGTTCAGGGACTCGGTATAGCCTGTCTATCACGTACAGTTGTGAGAGATATGTTAGATGCTGGTAAATTGGTTGAACTGAAAACGCCCTTTGGCAAACTAGTGCGTCGGTTTAGTTTACTGGTACATCATCAAAAACAGGTTACGCCTGGAATGCAACATTTTATGAATCATATTTTTAAAAACCAAAAAGATACTTGAAACGACTATTTACATTATTTTTGAATGACTGCTTTGGGCCCAAGGTTCTCAAGGCAAGAGTCTGCTGTTGGAAGATCTGAAAGCAGACTTCACTTACTTACACATTCGACCCAAATCAGACGTTCGCTTTATTTTATTAACTCAAGATTAACCCACCATAGACCATAAATGAATCATTTGGCAGCAATATGGCATATGGCTCTATTGAAGCAGAATGTAAGGTGTGTTACCGCACAGACATCAATAAGAGCGAAGGCTTTAATATAGTGGATGAACTCGTGCTTAATTACCCTTCCATAGGGTGAGCTATGAGATGGAGGTGAAAAATGTATATCGGCATAGGTACTGTAGTGCTCATTATTGTTCTATATCTTGTTTTTTTTGTTAGATATATGCAAAGCGATAGTCAGACTAGGATTAAATGAACCAATCATTAGAAGTGCTCATTCAACCACTTGAGTTTCTTGAGGCATTATGAAAAAACGTCTAAATAATATATTTGATCATGTAGTGAACAAGGGATTGATATTGAGTAAATTCCGAGGTGAATTGCAAGCAAAGCAGATGATGGAAAAGGCCGGCTTGCCTAGATCCATAATAATTAGAGTTCTAGCTAATCCAGAAAGAACTAGAAGTTCGGATTGGAGTTAACACAATAGTTATCATAAGGTAACCAAAACACTAATCAATTGATTAAACCTTCAGAGTTGGCATAATGCTGTTTTTAGTGGGGCTTACTAAAATAAGCTCAGGTTTTTCTTTTAACGCTGGATAAAGCGTATATTTTAAACAAGCTTGTTCGGATGCTAAACGTTGGCTAATAGGGAAGTTATTGGGAGATTCACATCTTCCACAAGAATTGAAGCCTGTATTTATCGCATTATCAGATATCTCTTTTGTACCATCCCAGTATGTACAAGTGGCACATAACTTTTGTTCTTTCCGAAATAGAACGTCCATTCTCTACTCCCCAATAATCATGCGATTGTAACTTCACTTGTATGGAACTTTTGAGTAAGTATATATTGCATTGAATTAACCGTAATATCAAGTGAACATTTTCTATGAAGCCAATAGACACAGAGCGAATGCTCAAAGCGGTAGGCTAATAGCCACTAATAGCGATCAGGAGTGGTATTTCTTGAAAAATATCAATCACTTTAACTTTAGCTCCAGTATTAATTATGAGTGCCAATACCGTTTGGACTCATCATTTTTTATAGTCCGTAGTTCGCAAAGCCCTGATCATCGGCTTAAAATTTTAAATTGTTTGGAATTAATTGTAAGTTGTTGTGACAAAGCAATAACCTAACTTGAGAAAATAGTTTATTGCAGTCGCGACTCAATTAAGTTGAATCTAAAATAAAGTTCTTAACGTATATATATTCGATGCAAATATGAACTACTAAAACTTACGTTCTATCATTTTAAAACTTACTCGAGGTATATTGATGACTATCAGAGCTGCAACACCAGAAGAATATATCGCAATTAGAAGAGATTATCTTTTACATCGTTTTAACACAATCACAATAGAAGAGTTTGAGAAACATTGGACAAGCAATGATCATGTTGCAATAGCGGAGAACATTCAATCAACTCATCATGAGTATGAGGGTGATGTTGCGATTATTCTTTGGGAGGGTTCTCCTGCTTTTCTGACTTCGATGATTCATCAAGAGAATAAATGGGTGATTGCAGCTGAGGCTTAGTTTGAGTATCTGTATTACTAAATAACAACTAATCATTCAAACATGGCACTGACAAATCAGAATGTAATAGAGGTCTCACAATTTGCATTAAAAGCAAAAAAGCACATTGGATTTGTGAAGCTGGCAGAAATATATACTAATCAAAATTATGCAGTCGATATTTTAATCAAGGCGGTTTTGACTGGAGACAGCGAACTCATCAAACTCGTCAAATCAATATGCATACAGCTAAATATCGGTATTGACTTGATTATAGCGGTTCAGTCCTATATGAACGCATGTTTAGCAAAACAAACAAATCCCAATCTTATTAAAGATATTAAGTTTTACCTAAATAAACTAGCCAATTATCTTTATGCCATCCATATTGATGGCGTTGCATATCGGCAAGTGATTGATAAGCTCATATATGGTGTCGACATTAAAGATAAAGCTTTTTGTATTGATCTAGCTAGAGATTTTTATCCTTATTGTCGAAATAATTACGGGCTATCAGATCAGGGTCTCAACAATATCGAAGCCTCTAAAGAGGCCTTTATACGTTTATGGAATCATATTGATGAGGAGTTTTTTTCTGATTCTGAATCAAACTCATTAAATCAATATCTACATTATTTAGTGCAAACGGGTGTCTCAGAAAGCGACATTCAAATTAGCAGTAAAATTGCAAAAGTCATCATTTTAGAAATCAGAAATCACGATCAAAATCTCAAAATAAGCTTTCGAAACGTAATTAACAAAATCCAACATTACTTTTCATATCAGGATATGCAAGGATTATTCTACGAAGTATCTCGTCAGTTTTATAGTTTTTGGGTGAGCAGTAGAAGTAGAAAAAAATTACCTAGATGAATGGGCATTATCACTTTAACCACTTCTTTGTAATCGGCGACTGCTTGCGAAAGCAATTCGTGATTTAAATCTCATTCGTTACTTGACCCAAATACAGACATTCAAATTTGGATAGTAAAGCATCAAATGACTAGTTCATGTATTTTTAGCTGTCAGAGTTGTGTAAGGTTAGCTCATTACAATCAGATTTTTACGCAGCTATTGATGTTTAGGTAAAGTGCAGCATAAGTTAAAATGTATATTTTTTGGAGAGCAAGTGAATGAATTTAGTTAAAGTACCTTTGTTAGTTCTGTTGTTAGTATCCGGTCAGGCCATGGCAGGAGACAGCAACGCTAAAACTGCGGTTGGTGGTGGTCTAGGTGCTGCGTTAGGCACAGCTCTGGGAGGTGTAGTGGGTGGCCGTAACGGAGAAGTGCTTGGCGGTGCGGTTGGCGGCGGTGTGGGTGGTGCAGTGACAACTAAAGGTGAAGGTCAAGCTGGCGCTGTTATTGGAGGCGCTGCAGGCGGTGCTGGAGGTGCATACGTTGGCCGCAAAGTGAGCCACAGTGGTACAGGTGCAATCGTGGGTGCGGGTCTTGGTGGCGCTGGTGGTGCAACGGTAGGCAAGGTCATTGCCGAGCCCTCTCCAAGGACGCATGAGAGGTCAGACTATTATGACGATGACCATGAATATAAACATGGCAAAGGGCATCACAAACATCATCACCATGATGACGATGATGAAGATGAGCATTAGTCAACTATTCTCAGCTAGAGACGTTTAAGTGTCATCAAACGTCTTTGAGTGAAAGGACATATCATGAAAAAAAATCAATTAGGATTACTTGCTGTATTACTAGGCATAGGTTTTTCAAGCAGCGTGCTAGCGCATGATTCGATAGGCTTCAGTTTGAATATTGGCCAACCCTATTATTATGAGCCTGCGCCTATATATTACGCACCGCCAGCAGTTGTTTATTATCAAGCCAGACCTGTTTATCACGAATACTATAGCGCCAACCCAAGTCCATATTATCAAAGCGCTGATCAGTATTCTGATAATGATGGTTGGCGAGGTCATCATGAACATCGCTGGCACCATAGACATCACGAACATGATGATGACGATGATTAAAGTTTAAGTATTTGTAACACACCTCTTCATTCACTTTAAGTAAGTAAGCTTTCTCAATCAACTAAGGTACTTATGATTAAAAATATACTATTACTTATGATGACTACTTTTGGCTTTATCGGATTAGCCCATGCGGAAAAGCCAGATGAAATTTATAAGAGTTGCCGTTTAACAGGTTACTTTGACGCTGCAAAAGATCATGTTTATGCAGACTTAGCAGCAAGGCTTTCAGTTGCTAAAGGTATTAAAAAAGACGCCACATGTGATGCGTCATATGAAGCAGGATTTGCGGTTGGAGAAATCAAAAATAAAGACTCAAAACTTAAGAGCGATTCAGATAAAAAAATTCATAATGAGGCAATTGATTTCAAAAAGAAAATTGAAGACGCCATGCTGCATTCTGCAGGGTTGATTTAATAACAAGTCCCTACTTTCAAGATTCAATTCTGAGCATGCTCAAAAATATTTATAATTTTTTGTCAGGTTTCTGACAGATTTGAGCTGTATTGTAAGACTCGTAGCACAAGATCTCTTAGTTTACTAAAGAGCAATTTAAAACATAATTAAAGATTTTTAAGAGGAGTTACACAATGATTAGCACGTCATCAATAGATAACAAAAAGGAGCTTTGATAAGCTCCTTTTTGCTTTATTAGTAATCAAGCTTGGGAAACACTGCATTCTATGTATGACATGTATGCATCCTCCGAAGAAGAAAGTTTAGATAAAGCCTCTTCGGTGTAGCTGTCATTGTATGACGCTAATGCTTCAAAGTAAGCATTTTTAAGCAAGGTTAACTGTTGGTTATCTGATAAAGAGGATATGCTCATACATCACTTTCTATTTTTTAACTTAAAGATAGAAAGATAACCCAAGTTAATAAGACTTACGGTGTGGTAACTAACATAGTAAACAGATTTTTTTGGAAGGTTTCCAAATTCTTGCATTACCTATTAAGATTTGCTGGCTCAAACAAGGGATGCAAGTTGTTACGTAACCGCAATTTGTGGTCAGGGTTGACGCCACCAGCCAGTAACGAAACTTTTAATATTGTTTGTTAGCCTTTTGCTGGAAACATATTTTGCTAACAATAGCAAATGAACTATAAATGGAAACTACACTACCTTAAAAACATTGAATTCAACTGTGAAATTAAAGCAATTTTCTAAAAACTCGTGATAAATACTGTTTAACTTTATCAAACAGCGGACGTTTCTTCCAAACATTTAACTCTATTTTCTTCGCCTCAGCTTCATCCTGCCTAAACTTCTCATTGAGTTGTTTAGCTGTCTTATGTCCTAGCACAATCACATCAACCTCATCATTTAAACTAGCGCTTCTAAAATCAAAATTAGAGCTCCCAACTACGGACCAAACTCCATCAATAGAAATGGTTTTGGCGTGAAGAATTTGTGATTCTATTTCAAATATATCAACACCATTTTCAAGCAAATCTTCATAATATGAGCGCTGTACGTTTAACGATAAGGAAGAATCTGATAGGCCAGGTAACATTAAATCAATTTTTATACCTCTTTTAGCGGCATCAGTCAAAGATTCTTTTTGATCTTCGGTAGGGACAAAATAGGCTGAATTCAGAATTACTTTTTTAGATGCGTTATCTATAGCTGAAATTAAGGTACTGTAAAAATAAGGCTTATTATCTTGAGGCGAACTACCAATAACACGCACGAATTCTTTACCTTGAGTTTCTAATTTTGGATAAAAACCAGATTGGTTAATATCAATAGATTGGTCCCAATGCTTTAGAAATAGTTTTTGCAGCTCAGCTACAGCAGGACCTTTAATTAATAAATCTGTGTCTCGCCAGTGTTTACTAGTCTCAGCATCAGTAGCATTTTCCACATCATGGTTTTTACGAGATGAACTGAAACCTTGTTTACTTTGATAAGTTTGACTTAAGTTAATTCCACCAATGATGGCTACTTTTCCATCTACAACTAATATTTTTCTATGATCTCTATGATTGAGGTTACCTATATTTTCAACATCAATTGGATGAAATTCAGTTAATTTAACACCAGCTTTATTAAGTGTCTCAAAAAAGCTAGAAGGCGTACTTGAGCTTCCTATAGCATCATAAATTATATTGACATCTACGCCGTCAGCACGTTTCTTAATAAGTAAACTCTCTAGCGTGACCTGATTGCCAAGATCAACATTTTCAAAAATGAAATATTCTAAATTGACATGGTTTTTAGCTGATTCAATAGTTTCCTTCATGACTTTGAAAGTTTGCTCCCCATCAAAAAGTATTTCAGTGTCATTTCCGGCAATGAGCGGTTGATCCGTGATTCCTTGTGCAATTTTCAGTTGCTTTTCGAGTAACTCTTCCTCTTCTTTTGTATTGGTTAAATTATCGATTACTCGATCAACTTGTTTTTGAGATAGCATGTTATTGCTACCTTTAATATCTAGTTGATTCACTTTGTTACTAGCTTGACTAATAACTTCTTTTGATTCCGGAACTGATTGACATCCAGTGGCGAGGAATACAATTAATGTACAGATGCTTATAGTGTTTTTATTCATTTTTATTTCTCTGGTATCAACTGCACTTGAGATTACTTATAAAAATTAGTTTTAATATCTATTCAAATAAACTAACCTAATTTGCTGAGGTTTTAACCAAAATATTATAAATCATTTACTGGACCTCACTCATGATTACAGCCTTGGCGATGAGTTTAAGTTCAGTTTATGTGATTACCAATGCTTTATGTTTGAGGAATTCCAAACAATGAATATGAATATCTAGCAATAACGTACTACTTTAGAACATCAACTATAAGCGGCATATCAGGGCAACTCAATTTCTGAACTTCCGCTATGGGCCCGTAACTCTCAAGTCAAAAGTCCGCTTTTGGGAAGGCGGAAAGCAGACTGCACTAACCTTCACATTCGACGCATTTGAGACGTCCCCTTAAAATTATTAACTGAAAATTAATTAATCAAACCGACCATAAACTACCATGAACGCATGCAAAAGAAATCGGCAACAACATTGATAAAAAATGCAGGTGATAAGCGCTTGCTTAATTAGCATTTCATATTCAGAATGAAAAGCATGTCAAACAACGAATCAAAATCTGAAGCATTACTAAAGAAGCTAGGACCAGGGCTTATTACTGGTGCAGCTGATGATGACCCAAGTGGTATCGCCACCTATTCACAAGCTGGTGCGCAGTTTGGTTTCAATATGTTATGGACAGTTTTGTTCACTTATCCGTTAATGGTTGGCATCCAGATTGTTAGTGCTAGGATTGGTCGAGTCAGTGGTAATGGACTTGCTGCGAATATCCGCAAACACTATCCAGTCGGTCTCTTATACTTCATTGTCGGGTTACTTTTAATTGCCAATACAATCAATATTGCTGCTGACATCGCAGCAATGGGGGAGTCATTAAGGCTATTGATTGGTGGTCATGCGCATTTTTATGCCCTAAGTTTCGGCTTGTTATCATTAATTCTCCAAATATTCATTCCCTATACACGTTACGTTCGAGTGCTGAAATGGCTCACATTGGCTTTGCTTGCCTATGTCGCAACCGTATTTGCTGTACATACCCCATGGATGCAAGTTTTTAAGGTCACGTTATTACCGCATATGTCGTGGAAGTCAGAATATATGACTACGGTAGTTGCTATTTTTGGTACTACGATTAGTCCATATTTGTTTTTCTGGCAAGCTTCTCAAGAAGTTGAAGATCAAAGAATAAATCCTAAAGCAAAACCGCTGATAGTTGCTCCAGACCAAGCAAGTGCTAACTTCAATCGAATTAAAGTTGATACTTATATCGGCATGGGTTTTTCTAATATGGTTGCGTTCTTTATTATATTAACCACCGCAGTGACTCTTAACGCACACGGAATTACAGATATTCAATCCTCGGCACAGGCTGCAGAGGCTCTGCGTCCGATTGCAGGTGAATTTACATTCTGGCTTTTCAGTGCAGGCATCATTGGTACAGGTTTACTTGCAGTGCCTGTTTTGGCTGGATCTGCCGCTTATGCGATGGCGGAAACCTTTAAATGGAAGGGTAGTTTAGAGCTAGAGCCTAAGCGTGCAAAAAGGTTTTATAGCATCATAGCTATTTCTACTTTAATTGGTGTGGCATTGTGCTTCACTCCTATAGATCCAATTAAAGCACTTTACTGGAGCGCTGTACTTAACGGTGTCATTTCTGTTCCCATTATGGCCTTAATGATGCTGATGGCTGTTAGGCCTGAAATCATGGGGCAATTCACCATTACTAAAAAACTTAAGGCTTTAGGATGGTTGGCGACCTTAATGATGACCTTGGCTGTGACTGCCATGATATTCACAGCAGGACTATCTTAGTTAGATAACTCTTAATTCAATTACTTGCGAAAATATATTTCATGACAAGTAAGAAAGTTCTAGCAAGCGCAGAACTTTATTGATTTCCAGTTCAATTTGGAATTGAATTATGAATAAACGCAACTGCCTTCTTAATTTGTAGCAAAATTAGCTTTGAAATATTTACAGAAAAACATTATGTATAAGTAAATGAATGATGTGGAAAATAAGGTTAGTCATTCAAAAACACCTTAGAATAAATCCCAAGGTGTCATCTACATCAATTGATATTGACTTAATTAACCACAAGCTTTGCCATTCACTGCATGATTGCCCTTTGCTTTAGCTTCTGCCTCAGTCATGTATGAGCCATCTTTAGTTTTACCGTAATGCTCAGTGCCTAGGCAATGGTATTTCTTTGACTTGCTATTAACCCAAACTTTACCTGGTCCGCCGCCTGGGGCTTCTGCCATCGTTGACGCTGCAGCAGGTTTGGCTGCTGTAGTGTCTTTAGTTGCTTTTTCAGGAGCCGCTTTATCGGCAACAACTGGTCTGGCGGCTGAGGCTTTAGCGTCAGCCCAAGCTTTCACGCCTTTATGTCCAGAGCAAGCACCTTGCTTAGTTGTTCCTGTAAATGATGTACCGTCATTACAGGTGGCCGTTACGCTAGTAGCTGCAGAAGTATCTGCAAATGCTGTATTCATCAATGTTGCAGTGCCAGCTAGAGAAAGCAAACTAGCTAGAATAAGTGATTGGATTTTCATAAAAAATTCCTTATATATTTAAGATATTGATAATTATAATTTCAGACCTGTTAAACTATTTGCCGATTTCTTTACTTACTTGGTTCTCTTGCTGATTTAATGTTTTTTGTTCTTCTTTAGTGATATGACCTTTGTTTTGTGAGGCCATATCATGTTCCTCTTGTCTAATTTGACGATCATCTTTATGAAGCTCACCTGCTTGTTTCTTAGTCAGCTCACCTTCTTTGACTTCATGATTGATGCGTTTATTTTGATTTTCTAAACGATCGTTTACTTGATCTCTACGCGGATGATGCTTTTCCCATTTACCATCTTCAGCCATTACATTTGTTGTTAAGCTCCCAAGTAGCAAGGCAGACAAAGCAATTACAAAAGTATATTTAGTGCGGTTCATATCAATCTCCAAAAATTAAACTTGCCCTCTTAATAAAACGTCTTTGGTTAAGATGTTTTTTTAACTTATCTGTCACCGTGAAAATCATCTTATAGGGGCTGCCTTACATCAGGCTGACAGAACTTATTCTTAATAATTTATTTTAGAGAGCGTATTTTGCCTTGAAGCCAAATTGGACTATTGAAGTTGCTTGACGAAAAACTGGGCTAAACGAAAGCAGCCATCTAAAAGTGGGGATAGCGACCCTTAACCGACATTCAAAAGGTACTTCGATATGTCTACTTTTTTAAGCCAAGTCCATAACCGCTTGGCTAAACGATCGCGGTTTATAGGCGAAAAAACAACTCATTACAAATAAAAACTGTAATCTATCTTTAATTACAAGTAGATTATAATTAAACCTCAGACTCTCCTATTTTAAGAAATTAATCCATAAGCCTAAATGAACTCACGTAAAGTACTCATTGCAGTTTTGCTGTTTTTTGATATTCAAAATCTTTACGCACTTCCATCTTTTTCTCGTCAGACTGGACAAAGTTGTGCCAGTTGTCATTTGAGCTATGGGGAATTAACTCCACAGGGACGTCAATTCAAGTTAACAGGTTATTCGGAGGGGAATTATGTAATCCCTTTATCAATCACAGGTGTCGTTTCCGATACCAAAATCAACAGTACTTCCAGTAGTATCGACCCAAGCATTACTATGCCTAAGAATAGTTCCCTAATACCTGAGGAAGCTAGTATTTATGTGGCTGGTAAATTTTACGGAAGACTTGGAGGTTATTTAAAACTCACCCTCAATCTTTCCAATACGACTCCATTACTAAATTCTCAAGGTATACAAACCGGCACAAAGGTTGGAGGCGATACTTATCTAGATGCTTCAGAAATACGATATGCCAATAACTTTTCTAGAGGTGGGCACAATCTGTTGCTAGGTGGCACATTAAATAATGCCCCAGGGACACAGGATTTATGGAAAATATCTCCCGTGAATTCGTATTCCTTCCGTTCATCAAATTTACTAAGTGCTTGGGAAGTCGGTCAGTTCGGGCCCACAGCTTTGATCGATGGTGGTCTTAACTCACAGGTGGCTGGGGTCAGTCTATACGCGATGCTGGATGACAGTATTTATGCAGAGTTAGCCGGCTATACTAGATTTTCTACTCCTCTCAAAGTCATTTCATTGGCTGACAATCTGAATACTGTTTCAACTGGCCCCAACCCCTACTGGCGTCTAGCTTATAACCATGTTATTGGAGAAGATTCCTGGATGGTAGGCACATTTGGAATGATTACGGATCTGAAGCATGACCCAGAAACTCCAGGATCATCTGGCGGAGAATATACCGACATCGGTTTAGATGCACAATATCAACACATTACTGACCTTCACTCATGGTCTGCACATATGACATATATCAATGAAAAAATCGACTGGGCGGGAAAATCTGTCATTCGTATGAATCATGATAGCACTCACAGTGAACTGCATACCTTAAAGGCCGAGCTTGGATATAATTATAAGCACCAACTAGGAGCTCAGGTTTTCAGCTTCTATACTAACGGCAGTACCGATAATAATTACTGGACGTATAGCCAAAATGTGAGCTCAGGCGCCTGCAATCAAACTAACTCAGAACTAGCTTTCTGCTCTGCTAATGGCAGTCCAAAAACAAGTGGGTATGGTTTTGAGCTATATTATGAGCCTATGTCATATATGCACTTTTCTCTGCAACAAACTTTCTACGATAATTTTCTGGGAGGTTCATCCTTCTATGACAATAGTTCTGGAAACTTACGTGCTGCCAAAGACAACAATCTGACCTATTTATATGCTGTTTTTTCTTATTAACTTATTCATTTGTTAATATTTAGTTAACTCTCGGGGTTAATCCATGAAAATGGTCTAAAGCAGAAGTAGATTTTAGAAGATTTAATGCATAGCGGATTCGTTGCAGTTAGTATTTAGCCACTTCTTAGGATAATGAACATGCTTATTAAAACACTCGCTTGGACTTTTATTAGTACTTGCTTATTTACTAGTCACTTAGCTCAAAGCGCTCAACTTAGAGAGAATGTTAAATTTTCTGTAGTTCATCAATACAAAGTTGGTGGAGAGGGTGGATGGGATTTGCTTACCATTGATGGAAAGCACCATCAGCTATTTGTAAGTCGATCAAGCCATATCCAAGTGATTGATTCTGATTCAGGAAAGGTTGTTGGAGATATTCCGGATACTCAGGGTGTTCATGGAATCGCCATTGCGGATGATTTAAATATTGGGTTTACTAGTAATGGTAAAAGTAACTCTGTCAGCGTGTTTGACCTAACTAAGCTTAATGTAATTGAAAACATTAAAATTTCCGGCCTTAATCCAGATGTTATCCTTTATGAACCCGTCACAAAGCACATATTCACTTTTAATGGACGTTCAGCAAATATCACAGTGATTGATGCAGTAACGCGTCAAGAAATTAACACTATCAGTTTGCCAGGTAAACCAGAGCTTGCAGTAAGTGATAAAGCGGGTCATATTTTTGTAAATATCGAAAATAAAAATGAAGTTGTTGTCATCGACAGTAGTGCAAATAAAATTCTGAAAGGCTTCCCGCTCGGCAGTGGAGTGGAGCCTACTGGATTGTCAATAGATCAACTACATCATCGATTATTCTCCGTCTGCGCCAATAAGAAAATGATAGTCCTCGACTCAGATACAGGAAGAGTTGTTTCAGAGGTCGCTATTGGTTCTGGACCCGATTCCGCAGCATTTGACTCAGGCCTAGGTGTTGCATTGAGTTCGAATGGAGAAGGCACTTTAACTTTAGTAAAAGAAGATGATCCGGAGCACTTTTCAGTGTTACAAGATGTAACTACTCAAAAGGGAGCAAGGACGATGGCCTATGATTCAGATACCCATCGTGCATATCTCGTGACAGCGTCATTTGGTGAAACCCCACCAGCAACAAAAGAACAGCCTAAGCCAAGACCAGCAATGATTGAAAATAGTTTTGTAGTTCTAGTGGTCTCATTAAAACCATAGTAACTTTATTCAAAAGTACTTAACACCCAAGGTCTATTATTACAGCAAAATTATCAGATAGTTATCTGGTAGCTTGATCATTACAGTAATGAGCTTACTGCTTATTTCAGGCCTGTTTTTATACTACGCAGATGTAACGCGTGATGCAGCACTTTGGGTACACTGGATTGTTGGTGGTGGATTAGTGTTACTTTTTCCATTCCACTATATAGCTGGAAGACGCGCTAATTACTTAGCGCTTAAGCAACTTGAAAATAAAACTCATCTGAAATAGTTAACAACTCAGCGCATGAAAACTAAGTAATGAATTGTTAGCTACTAACTCGTTAGATAAAAATATCTATTAAATACTTTTAGTAGATACCACTAAAATCGCATTAGTGTCGCTGAAAACAAAGCTATTAGATAACCTGCATGTAAGTTTAATTAACATTACCGTTTTTTTAGCATCACTTTGACTGCCGTTTTTGCGCTATGGTATGGTAGGGAGAAAGCGCAATCTTTACACTGCATTTATAGTGCTAAGCGTGAATTGTTTTATTGGGCAGCGATGTTATTAACGTTTGCATTGAGTACGGCAGTTGGATATTTACTTTCTCAGACACTTGCCGCTGCTGGCTTGGGCTTAGGAACCGTAGGTACAAGCGCTGTTTTTCTTATTACAACTTTAATTTTTTATTGCATGTCTAACCAGTTTGCTAAGTACGCAAGCGTAGTCTCAGAAGGCAATTAAAATTTAATTCAGGTCTAATATATAAAATGGATAAATGATGCGATTACTATTAGTTGAAGATGATGTCATGATAGGTGAAAGCATTAATGAGGCACTCAATGGTGAAAACTATGCCGTTGATTGGGCGCGAGATGGCCGTAGTGCAGAGTTAGCGTTAGCAAACGGTGTGTATGACTTGATACTACTAGATTTGGGATTACCTAAAAAACAAGGTTTGCAAGTATTAAGTGAATATAGGCAGCGTGGCGGCATGCTTCCCGTGCTGATTATCACTGCACGTGATTCAATGGCAGATAAAGTAGGTGGGCTGGACGCAGGAGCGGATGACTACCTAGTCAAACCGTTTGATTTAGACGAGCTTTTTGCCCGTGTGCGTGCATTGTTGCGACGCCATACAGGACGTGCTCAACCAGTTATTACCTATGGGAAAGTGACACTTAATCCCGCTATTCATGAGGTACATCTTGATGGACAGTTGTTGAGTTTGTCTGGGCGTGAATTTGCGTTATTGCTGTCCTTACTCACCCCACCTGGGCGAGTGCGATCTTTGGCCGAGCTGGAGGAAAAGCTGTATAGCTGGGATCATGAGGTTGCAAGTAACACACTAGAAGTCCTGATACATCGTCTACGTAAAAAGCTTGGCACCAACTTTATCCAAAACATACGAGGTATGGGTTATAAAGTTTCTTTAGAGTCCTCAGTGTCATGAAATCTATAAGACAAAGTCTGCTTCTTTGGCTCACCTTTGGAATGCTAGCGGCTACATGCCTTGCTGGAATAAGTGCATATTTGTTAGCATTAGACGAAGCCAATGAGCTGTTTGACTATCAAATTAAGCAAGTCGCACTCTCATTAGATGGGCAAAGTCAAGCGTCTCCAGTAGTGGCTGATGACGATCCTGATGAAGATAATGTCATACAAATATGGGATGCACTAGGTAAACCTTTGTTTACATCCTATCCGTCACGTGCCCTGCCTCGCTACCTTTCGTCAGGTTTTCAAACTGTGAATTTCCGGCAAAGACCTTGGCGGATATATAACGCTCAATTGCAAGGCAAGTTTATCCAAGTCGCGCAACCAATGATAGTACGAGACGAATTAGCAGCGAACTTAGCTGAACGCATTTTAATCCCATTTTTCGTACTCATTCCATTTTTTGCAATTTTGATTTGGTGGGTAGTCAGACGGAGTCTAAACCCACTGGAATCTGTTACTAATGCCATTGCAGCTCGACACGCAGATGCAATGCAAACTTTGGACGAAACAGCCTTGCCCCAAGAGGTACGCCCCATTGTAGTTGCATTGAATCAATTACTGATACGACTAAATCAGGCTATGAAGGCACAACATGCATTTATTGCTGATGCTGCGCATGAGTTGCGTACTCCGCTAACCGCACTTAAATTGCAATTACAATTGACTGAACGAGCTACCTCTGACGTGATCAGAGAAGTGGGATTTGTAAAGCTCAATGAACGCTTAGACCGAAGTATTCACTTAGTTAAACAACTGCTTACCTTGGCTAGAAGTGAATCTAAGATGCAATCTCAGCAGTTTGGACCTGTAGACTTATCATACTTAGCTAGGGAAGTGACTAATGATTTCACTCCCTTAGCGAAAGCAGCTCATACTGACTTACAGTTGGATATAGACCCTAATATTATTGTGTCTGGTCAGCAAGGCAACTTACGTATATTAATTAATAATCTAGTCGACAACGCTCTTTGCTATACACCTAACTTTGGTCAAGTATGTATCAGTGTTAAACGCGAAGCGCCACATGTGGTATTGCGTGTCATTGATAATGGCAGCGGCATTCCAGAACAAGAACGTGAACGCGTGTTAGATCGCTTCTATCGACGCGAGGGTACAGAAGTAACTGGTAGCGGATTAGGGCTAGCTATTGTTCGCAATATTGCAGAAGCTCATTATGCTAAGTTGATACTCTCAGATAATTTAAATACATCTGGCCTAGTTGTTACAGTCAAGTTCCCCTTTTAACATAGGACTGCCGATAATAAGAAAATAACTCACTTCTTAAGGATAGGTTAAGTATTGAAAACTTATCATCACCCTAGAAGGCGTTATGTAGTTTGCTACGTCGCATAAATTAAGGAGTTTTGTTAATGGTAGTTGCTTTTAGTGTGTAAGCCTACACTGGTGAGTTATTAGCAATACAAGCCAAGCTTTTTAGAACCTACAGTTATTAGTTAAAATAGAATGAAACACAAATGAACAACACTACCAAACAGGCATTAAGTAAAGTCCCAGAAGTTACTTTGATCTTCTGGATCATCAAGATTTTTGCCACAACGCTGGGTGAAACCGGTGGTGATGCAGTATCCATGTCAATGAACCTAGGCTACCTTGTAGGAACTTTCATTTTTGCTGTCATTTTTCTTGTAGCAGTGGCTGCACAAATTAAAGCAAAACACTTTCATCCATTCCTTTACTGGACAACTATTATCGCGACAACAACCGTTGGAACGACGCTTGCTGACTTCGCAGATAGATCACTTGGCATTGGCTATACTGGCGGAACTACCTTGCTCTTTACGCTTCTTATGTTGTCATTAGCCATCTGGTATAAAACCCTAGGTTCAGTTTCAGTCAATACCGTGAGTGAACCAAGGGCTGAATACTTTTATTGGATCACCATCATGTTTTCACAAACCTTAGGGACCGCGCTGGGGGACTGGACGGCTGATACAGCTGGTCTAGGATACACTGGTGGAGCTATTGTTTTTGGAGGCTTACTGTTAGTTGTTCTTGCCGCTTATTTATGGACAAACATATCAAGAACCTCGCTTTTTTGGGCTGCATTTATACTAACAAGACCGCTTGGCGCAGTGGTAGGTGATTTTCTTGATAAGCCATTAAGTAAAGGCGGACTTGCGCTCAGTCGCTATTCTGCATCAGCGGCAATATTAGTAATCATTATAGGATGCATTCTCCTGTTTCATCAACGAGCGGCAAAAGGCTCTGGGCATTAATTAAAAACCAAATTTCTTCAGCAGAGCTTGTTCAAGAAGTGTGGTCATCGAAATCGCGCTGGGCACTCAGAAAAATTGAAACTATCTATGCGAATCTTAAAGCTCTTTGTTCTATCAACTATAGCCAATTTTGTATCTTTTAACTCAGCTTGGGCTGGTCCTCCTTTTATCACTGATGATCCTGAAACATTAGAGTACCAACACTGGGAAATAAATTACGCAGTATCTAAATCATGGCGACAGGGAGAGAGCTCTGCTGCAACTCCAAGTATTGACATCAATTACGGAGCTTCGCCTAATCTGCAACTTCATATTCAGCCACGTTACTCCTATGAACGCTCAATGACAGACAGTCACTTTGGGATTGATGATACCGAAGTAGGCATGAAATATAGATTTCTGAACATTCAACATGACAACTTTTCATTTATGGTTGGAACCTATCCCATGCTCCAACTTCCGACTGGAGATGCAAAGCTTGGGCCTAATCGAGGTAAAGTTCAAAGCTTCCTGCCACTATGGCTTCAGGGTAACATCGATAAGTGGACCATGTATGGAGGTATGGGTTATCGAATCAATCCAGGAAGTGGTAACAAAAACTCAGTATTTTTCGGAATGACTACACTTTATGAAGTTACGCAAGATTTTAAGTTGGGAGGTGAGATATTTCACGAGTCGCCCAATTCAATAGACGGAGTAGCTTCAACGGGTTTTAATCTTGGTGGTAGCTACAGTTTAACTCATGACTACAATGTTTTATTTGCTGCGGGTAAAGGGCTTAAAAATGTATCTTCCACGAATGAGCTATCTACTTATTTGGCACTTCAAGTGCTTTATTAATATTTCCCTTATGCATTAAATAGATTTTACACACTCTTCCAGAGATGTGTAATCGTCTGCAATCTTGCGTTTAATAGTTTGTGCAATACAAAAATAAGTCCTTATTTCTAACCAATACTTAATGTTACACATTACAGTCACAGGGCTAAAAACGACATTCAGCTGATATAGATTCAACATCAATTTATAAATTGCCAAAATCCTGGTCTGTAACGGCTGACTTTAACCAGACTAAAAAACTGCATCTCTCCAAAGCAATCATTCAAAAACTCTCTTACCCCGCTCCAAGCCCACACTCATATATTATTAAAGTGCCCGAAATCGATATTGAGTTAAATTAGCCCTGCAGAATGCAGCATAGCGTCTTCAATTTTCTTTTTGAAATCAATTGCCTCATTATGAATTTTTTTATCTGAATCGCTCTTAAGTTTTGAGTCTTTATTTTTGATTTCTCCAACCGCAAATCCTGCTTCATACGACGCATCACATGTGGCGTCTTTTTTAATACCTTTAGCAGTTGAAAGTCTTGCTGCTAAGTCTGCATAAACATGATGATACTATAAGTTAATTATATGCCTGTTTCTAAGGGATTATTATGATTAAAAATACTTGAATTCTTGGAGGGGATGGCTCTGATCAATATCATAATTTCCTTGTTATTAAAGTGTGTAACGTAAAGCCACAAGCTTTCCACAGTAAAATTACAGCGTATCATAGCAGTCACTGAGAATCGTCACTGCCGACCCAATATAGTCACTCCATCCTGTTTTCAGCGATACTAATCACAACTGGCAGGTAGCTGTCAGTGAAGACAGGACATGCACCTGCGGATTACGAATATTCGACCCTAACACTCGATGTTTTCCGCTTTGGCTTCGAGTCCGCAGGTGCGCTTGGGTTTATTAACGAATACTCAGGGCTCGCCGCACAACCGGCTCGCTATATTGGCTTCGCAAAACCCAGCATGCATGTCCATATTGATAATCTACCACTAGTGGAGATGATTATGAAGACGCAATCTACACATTCTTTTACTGCTTTTATTGGCATTGATTGGGCCGACAAGAAGCATGATTTCTGTTTACTAGCTGCTGGTGCAGAACAACGGGAATTCGGAACCTTTGACCATACGCCTGAAGCCATTGCCTTATGGGCAAAGGCCTTGCATGATCGCTTTGATGGACCAATTGCGATCTGCCTTGAGTTATCCAAAGGCCCCTTGGTTTATGCGCTGCAGCGGTGTCCGTTTCTGGAGATATTTCCAGTACACCCGTCTACACTTGCCAAATACCGAGAAGCCTTCGTCCCCAGCCATGCCAAAGACGACCCAACGGATGCTGAAATGGCACTGGAGATATTGCTGCGTCACCCAGACAAGCTGGATCCTATCCAGTTGCAAAGTTCGCCTATGCGCATCTTGTCCAGACTCGTCGAAGAACGACGTACTTTAGTGAATGACGTGATAAGCATCACCAATCGTTTAACCAACGCACTTAAGCAATACTACCCGCAAGCATTGGACTGGTTCGAGCATAAAGATACCTTGATATTCTGTGACTTTCTGAGCCGCTGGCCAACCCTCAAGCAGGTTAAACAGGCAAGACAATCCACGCTCGAATCATTCTTCCACCAGCACAATGTACGCCGTGCTTATCTCATTGAAAGACGTATTCAGGGGATTCGATCTGCAACTGCGTTGACAGATGACGAAGCCGTGATTCGGCCCTATCAGATGGTCGTACAAGCGATGGTTGAACAATTACGCGCTCTATTACTAGCCATCGACCATTTCGATACTGAAATCGATCAGATTGCTAAAAGCCTGCCAGATTATGATTTGTTTGCCGCTTTACCTGGTGCGGGACATATCATGGCGCCTAGACTATTGGTTGCCTTTGGTGAGGAGCGTGATCGATATACCAATGCAGCGCAGATCCAGCGATATTCTGGTGTCGCGCCAGTGGTCGAGCGCAGCGGTAACAAGTGCTGGGTACATTGGCGTATCGCCTGTCCAACATTTTTAAGACAGACCTTTGTGGAATGGGCAGGTTCTACCATTCCTAGATCGTTCTGGGCTGGCGCTTACTATCAGCAGCAGCGTAACAAAGGCTGTTCTCACCGTGTTGCAGTTCGAGCCTTGGCATTTAAGTGGATTAGAATCCTCTATCGTTGCTGGGAATCAAGAATACCTTATGACGAGTCTATTTATTTAAACTCGCTACGACGCAGAGGTTCACCCTTACTAACAAACCTGTCGGAAAATGCAAAAATAACTTGACGGAGTGACTCAGGGCGCGAAGCGGAAGAACAATTGATCAGAGATGGTCAACTTTGATCGTGATCTCCCAACGGGCATCTGTGAGTGAGTCGCTAGGCATTCAAAATACCTTTGGAGCGTGACCACTCAAGCAACTGAAAGAAGGCTTTTTTACTTTGATAGGTAATAGTCTGCCACTTTTTCCTCACTAATTTCCAAATTTGCAGAGGCCAAATCTTGGGAATAGTTCGGTGTCACTGTGTAATCATGGTAATGATAGCTATCGGTCGTCTGGACAAAGACCAGTTTTCCAACGATATTCTCATAAGAATAAGCGTCATAAATCTCATTTGATATTTCTATGTTTCTGACAAATTCCAAATGCTCTCTTGGGTTCGACTTCATGGATTCTCCTGAATTAGTTTAAATCGCATTCTAGAATTGTTAGGCTATTTTTGGTTATTTATTTTGCTAACTAAATGAGAATTCATTTTACACAACATTATCATTCGTGCAATCTAACACCAATTGCGGGCGTCTGTTATGGGCCGCTAATCGCCAATTTCTCTAAGTGCAAAGTCCGGCCCTGAGTGACTTTTACGACCGTCTACTACTGGGCTTCATAATCACACTTCTTCAAAGCCGACATTGATAATCATCACTGCCGACCCAATGCTGCCACCCAGCATTTTAAAAATATGATTACCAGAATGAAACTAACATCTTAATGCTTAAAACCATACAGATGATTGCAAATATTTTCTTCAAGTTAGCTTCAGGCATATTATGGGAACGGCGAGCTCCATAAGGAGCTGAAATAGCACTAGAAATAGATATTGCCAAAAATGCTGGGATATAAATAAATCCAAAAGTATAGGGTTCATCCATAGTTGCTGCCCAGCCATTAATCATATAACCAATAGTCCCCGTGATGGCTATCGGAAATCCGATCGCGGCAGAAGTGCCAATAGACCTTTTAATATCCACATTCTTATAGCCCAGATACACAACTGTTAGGAAACCACCACCCACAGCAGCCAATGCAGATATAGCGCCGATTCCTAAACCAGACATAATTAATCCAAGCAAGGTTCTTGGTTTATGACTGGGTTTGGGTTGCCATTTAATAAATGTTTGCAATGCTACGAGTGCCATGAATAACGCAAAAAATATTGCGATATATGAGGAGTTAACATGACTAGCGATCTGAGTAGCAATAAAGGCGCCTAATATAATTCCAGGTGTCATACCCTTAACAACATCCCACATAACTGCACCTCGATAAGCGTGTGCTCGAAGGCTTGATGCAGATGAAATAATCATGCAAGCTAAAGACGTTCCTAACGCCAAGTGAACAACGCTATCTGCACTAAATCCTTGGTATATAAAGATTGATGCGAACAGAGGAACAAGTAGCCCACCCCCGCCAACTCCTAGCAAACCTGACATAAATCCTACAAAAGATCCTAAAGCAATATATAAAATAATCCATTCAATATTTAGCATACAAACTCCTTAAACTATTCAAATATCAAACCAACTGAACTGTAAAAATGTTGGATTGATTAATGCATTAAGAGTAGGATAAAAGTTCAAGTCAACTTGAGGTCAAGCTTTATTTGAAATTGGGGAAATATGGATATTGGTGAAGTTGCAAAAGCATCAGGGTTGCCGGCTTCAACCTTAAGATATTATGAAGAAAAAGGTCTAATCAAATCCTATGGTCGGAATGGCTTGCGCAGATTATTCCACGCAAATGTTTTAGAACGGCTGGCATTAATATCATTGGGACGTAATGCTGGATTTTCACTGGAGGAAATTTATGAGATGTTTACTCCAGACGGGCCTGTCATTAACCGAATGCTACTTACAGAAAAAGCCAATGACCTAGACCAAAAAATTAAGGAGATGACTGCTATGCGTGATGGGCTGCTACATGCTGCCGTATGCAAAGCTCCTAACCATTTTGAATGTCCAAAGTTTCTTCGGCTGCTTAGTATTGCTGGTCAAAATCGGGTTAGGCAGCCTAGTAAATTGAAGAAAGGTCTTAAATAACAAGTAAAATTGCTGACCCTGAAAATAGTCACACCCGACCCAGGCTGTGTAAAAACGCAAAAAAATAGTGATATATACGAAATTTACTCGGCGTAAATTTTGATTTACGCTAAAACTTCGTTGATATGTTTTTGTTTTATCCAGATTGAAACGCAAACACTTTAACAAAAGCAAAGGTAAATGACCCCTAGGCCACCATTGCTTCCATTAGCGCCAAGGTTCCCATTAGTTTTATGACTCTTTTCATGTTGTAAGCTAGGATGTGTAAGCTCATTTCTGTACTAACCCGCGGTAGCGTCTTGGTTAAGAAATGGGTGTAACCCATCCATGACTTTAAGGTGCCAAAGGGATGTTCAACGGTTTGACGTCGGATACGCATCATTTCAGGCTGAAGCTCTAGGCGTGTGTGCATGGCATCAATGACGCCTTCATGCTCCCAGCGGGTGATTCGCCTTTCTTTACTCGGCGTACACTGAGGTTTCATTGCGCAGTGTTGACATTGTGAACTCCAATAGCGATGCAGATTTAGACCATGCTCCATCGTTGCCATACGAAATGGGAGACGTTGTCCGGCGGGACATTGGTATTCATTGTCCTTAACAATAAAGATGAAATCTTCCTTGCCAAATCTCCCTTCTGCTTTGGCACCAGAAGTCATTGGCTTGGGTACGAATGGGGTCGCACCAGCCTGTTCACATTCAAGAATCTGCTCGCCACTGAAGTAGCCGCGATCAGCGACCACATTTAAATGATTGCATTCCATCGCTTGCGTTGCTTGTGCTGCCATATTGGCTAACTGACTTCTGTCATGACCCACATTGGTAACCTCGTGTGCAACGATGAGGTGATTCTTGGTATCGACTGCAGTCTGCACGTTGTAGCCCACCATGCCGCTACCGCGACCACTGGTGGCCATGGACCTTGCATCGGGATCAGTCAAAGAAATTTGCTTGTCGGGCGTTTCTTGCAACTGGGCCTCAATAGCATTCAGTTGCATCATCTGTTGTTTGAGCATCGCAATCTTATCTTTAAGTCGGGCAGTCTTGGCTTCGACAATATCCGGTTGTGCTCTGTCCGCAGTTTCAAGCGCAGATAAATAACGTTCTATGCTGGTTTCAACTTGCTGTCTGCGTCTTTTGATTTTGTTCGCTGTATAGTTGCGGTCACGGTTGTTAACGGCTTTGAATTTACTACCGTCGATAGCCACCATGGCTTCTGAGAATAGATTGAGTTGACGACACAGCAAAACGAATTGACTACATACTTTACGAATGGCTGCGCCATTGTCTTTGCGGAAATTTGCGATGGTCTTGAAGTCTGGCATCAGGCGACCTGTGAGCCAGATCAGCTCTAGGTTGCGTTGCGTTTCACGCTCTAGGCGTCGACTGGATTGGATGCGGTTGAGGTAGCCGTAGATATAAAGCTTAAGAAGTACTGAGGGATGGTAAGCGGGTCGTCCAGTGACACTTGGATCAACACCTTCAAACCCTAATTGGCTGAGGTCAAGTTGCTCGACAAAGACATCCACTACACGAACCGGATTATCTTCAGTCACATAATCGTCCAGCTGTTCCGGTAGCAACATACCTTGGGTTCGGTCTTCACTTTGAATGAATCGCTTCATCTATATGCTCCAACAAATGCCGTTGCATAATTATATCAAATGGCGCGTTTTTACACAGCCTGGACCCATTGCGGAAGTTCGCTAACTAGGAACGTATGCCATAAACATACCAAGATCGGATACTTGAAGCATTAGACTTCATACTGCCATTTGATCGTAAGAGTTAACGAAGCTAATGCTCATTTCCCAAATAATCCAATTCCAAGAAACTTTTAATAAAAACGCTAATCACACACAAATTACATTTGTTACAATGTAATTTGTACAAATGTTTTATATAATTATCACTATTTAAACTAAAGGAAATTAAAAATGAAGAAAATATTAGTGCCTTTGTTACTTGCTGGCATGATCTCCGCGTGTGCTGGTTCGCATGTAAAGGAAGCCCCAAGTAATGTAGCGAAGATGCCAGTAGCAAGTCCAAAGCAAGCCGAACCTGAAAGTCCTCCACCAGCAGTTACATCATCTGCTCCTGAGAATAAGATAGAAGTTAATCCCTTAACGGATCCTAATAACATCCTCTCTAAACGTAGTGTTTACTTTGATTTCGATAAGTATGTAGTTAAGCCAGAATACAGAACATTACTTGAAGCGCATGCTAAATACCTACTGAGCCATCCTGAAAAAAGTATCCGCATTGAAGGCAATGCCGATGATAGAGGCAGTCGTGAATACAATCTCGCATTAGGTCAAAAACGTGCAGTTGCGGTCAAGAGCCTCGCAAATTTATTAGGCGTGCCGGACAAACAAATTGAAACCATCAGTTATGGTGAGGAAAAGCCTAAGGCAACCGGCGAAGATGAAACCTCTTGGGCCGAAAATCGTAGGGCTGACATTGTTTATTCAGGCGAATAATTTTTATGTAATAGTTTATAGCTGATAACGATGCAATCAATACAAGAGATTCTGTTAACTATAAGGTCTGTTAAATTGACAGACCTTGATTCTTGGCGAGAGCGACTTGTTGTTTGGGTCGCCGCGATGACGGCTGGGTTTATAGTTGTGATGTTCGCAAAGGCCGCGGAATATGCTACTAGCTTCTTTTTCTCATTGCAAAAAACCAGCTGGTGGTTACCGCTAGTAGTGACCCCAGCTGGAGGAATGCTGATTGTCTGGATAACCAATCGCTGGTTTTTAGGCGCAGGTGGTAGTGGCATTCCACAAACCATAGCCGCTTTGCAGGATAAAGGTAGTAGAAGCGAGCATCCTAAACTGATAGGACTTAAATTGGCATTTGGAAAGATCTTTCTTGGTGTTGGTGCACTGGCAGCAGGTTTCTCATCTGGCAGAGAAGGACCCTCTGTTCAGGTTGCAGCTAGTGTCATGCATGCTTTTAGACGCTTTCTTCCTTCTGGATTTTCAGTACACCCAAAGCACCTTATTCTGGCTGGTGGCGCTGCAGGAATTTCGGCTGCCTTTAACACCCCGCTTGCAGGTATTGTTTTCGCAATTGAGGAACTTGGACGTCATTTTGAACAAAAAACCAATGGGGTAATCATTACCGCGATCGTATTGTCCGGTTTGGTATCAATGTCCTTAGAAGGTAACTACACCTATTTTGGGCATATCACTGTAGGGAAAATTGACAAAGATATCATCGCACCTATTATCGTTTGCGGTTTGGTCTGCGGTGTATTGGGTGGTATATTCAGCAGGACACTCATCGAGTCATCCACTAGAATGAACGGCAAGCTCGGGGTATTTCGCGCGCTTCATCCACTTTGGTGGGCGGGTTTCTGTGGTGTGCTAGTTGCTTTGTTGGGTGCTATAAGTGATGGTGCGGCCCATGGTTCAGGTTACATTTTTACGCAAAACATTCTTAATGGAACTAATACATCAACATGGCAATATGCACCTATAAAATATCTTGCCACTATATTCACGTATCTAAGCGGAGTGCCTGGTGGAATATTTGCGCCATCACTTTCTATTGGTGCTGGGATCGGCAATGATATGTTGCCATTGTTTGGGCATTATCATGCAGCTACTGCGATAAGTGTACTTTGTATGGCTGGGTTTTTGGCAGCGGTAACGCAAGCACCTCTCACTTCATTTATTATCGTCATGGAAATGATAGATGGGCATGAAATGGTGATTAGCCTAATGGCAATCTCGCTAATCGCGGCCATTATTTCAAGAATATTCAGCACACCTTTATACTCGACCCTTGCTGACAAGCAAATTTCAAGCATCACAAATGACAATCAAAAACCACAAACTAATATGGAGTGATATTGCTACAATCGAGAATAGTTTGAACACACTGATACTTCTAAAAGTGAAATTATTATGATGCCCTTAAGTAACATTAATATAAAGTCTCCTGAGTCCGCTTTGGAAACGCTCAAGTTATTTCGTATTATCTTCAAATCTGCTACCCGTCACTTCCATGAAATTGAAAAAATTGCAGGTATTGGTGGTGCCTCGTTATGGGCAATGGCTGAAATTGCAGAAAATGATAATTTGACAGTAACTGGATTAGCCAAAGCTATGTCCGTGCATCAGTCAACCGCAAGTAATCTTATTGAAAAGCTTGAAACTGGTGGGAATGTTATACGTACGCGTAGTGTAGAGGACCGGCGGTTAGTCAATCTATCGTTGACAGACCTGGGGCGTGAAGTCATGGCTAAGGCACCTCCACCTTACCGAGGCATTCTTCCTGATGCGCTAATGCGGCTTAGTCCAGAATCTTTATTGGAATTGAATCGTCATTTGACTGAACTAGTTTCAAATATGGAGCTTAAGCATGACAGCAGTGCATTTGAGCCACTTGGCGGAGCATAAAGAACGTATGCCAACTAAAGGGAACATCCCTTATAGGACAGTCAGACTATGTGGATTGGGACTTGCCTTAAAAGTAGTACTTTAAATGTAACAGATGAAGGTCACTTATGGGCCCTAAGTGAAGTTTATGGCGGTCTGCTTTTGGGCTTGATAATCGCATTTCTTCAAAGCCGCCACTGAAAATCTTCACTCCCGACCCAAAGCTGCCTGATGAGTACTTATTTCACTTGTTTGCCTTGGTATATGCTATGCGTACATTTCAGTTGCCAAAAAATATTTTTGTCACCGACCATCGCTAAATAACGTCAGTTTTGAATGCAAATCTACACTTTCCATAAAAGTCGAACAATATTGAATAAAATAGATTGTGTAATATTTAATTGTGTGCAATTATTCTGTCATGAAATGTACTTCAAACTCTCCTTTAGCCGGATTGCCGGATGACTTACTGCTAAGTCTCGATCAGCAACTATGTTTTGCGCTCTACTCGGCATCGCTCAGCATGACCAAGGTTTACAAGCCTTTGCTAGCGCAGTTCAAGCTGACCTACCCGCAATATCTAGTACTGCTTGTGCTTTGGGAGCAGGACGCACTCACCGTGAATACTCTGGGGCAACGCCTATTTCTGGATTCTGGCACATTGACGCCTTTACTAAAGCGCTTGGAAAAGGTGGGTTTTATCTCAAAGCAAAGAGCGCTCGATGACGAACGGCGAGTGATTGTGACGCTGACATCGGCAGGCAAAAAGCTGCGTGACCAAGCATTGCAAGTCCCGATTCAGGTTTCTTGCAATACCGGCTGCTCATTGCCTGAAATGCGAGCACTGCATCATCAGTTGATCAAGCTCAGAATTTCGCTGGGAAAACATTAAACCCTGCAAACATTTAAACCCTTAATTTAACAATATTTTTACTGAGGTTAGCTATGGATATAAAAACTTATGGATTGCAACCGCTCGATTTTAATCTGGCGGATCAGGAATCAGATGAATCGGTCACTGTAAGTTCTGGAGGATTGTCGCGCCGCGCCTTTATGATGACATCGCTGGCCGTGGGCTTTGCCATTGCCTCCAAGCCGGTACTGGCCCAAGCCATTAATACAGATACGCATGGCTTAGTGGCGGGAGAGGTTAGTGTGCCGGTTACGGATGGTCACATCCCCGCCTACCGTGCCATGCCCAGCGCTGGCAAAGATTTCCCGGTCATTTTGGTAATCCAAGAAATCTTTGGCGTACATGAGCATATCAAGGATATGTGCAGGCGCTTCGCCAAACTGGGCTACATGGCGATTGCCCCCGAGCTGTTTGCGCGCCAGGGCGATGTGTCACAAATGACGGATGTAGGAGAAATATTAAGCAAAGTTGTCAGCAAGGTTCCCGATGCGCAGGTGCTTGCCGACCTTGATGCAACTGTGGCTTATGTGAAATCCACCGGCAAGGGCGACCTAGCTAAACTGGGCACCGTAGGTTATTGCTGGGGTGGCCGTGCTGTGTGGTTATACGCCGTGCATAATCCATCGGTTAAAGCGGCAGTTGCTTATTATGGCCTGCTCAACGGCATGAAATCCGAGATAAAGGCTAATGATCCTATTGATATTGCGCAGACATTGAAAGTGCCTGTGCTGGGACTTTATGCAAGCATAGATGCGTTTATAAAACCTGAGATCATTGAACAAATGCAGGCTGGGCTGGAAAAGTCAGGCAGCGGTTCAGAAATCGTGGTATTCCCCAATGTGAATCATGGCTTCAATGCAGACTATCGCCCAACTTATAACAAAACCGCAGCGCAATACGCTTGGAAGCTGACACAAGATTGGTTGAAAAACCACGGCGTTTAACTTTCTTTCTACTTATCAATCTAAGGACTTAATCATGGCTCTGGAAAAAATTATTTATACCGCCCACGCGATGGCCAGCGGGGGTCGCGACGGCATTGTGAAATCTGATGACGGTAAGCTCGATGTCAAACTTAATCCACCCAAGGAAATGGGCGGCAACGGTAATGGCACTAATCCAGAGCAGCTATTCGCTGCGGGTTATGCCTCATGCTTCATAGGTGCCTTAAAGTTTGTCGCAGGCACGCAAAAAGTTGTCTTGCCTGCTGATACATCTATCAATGCCAGTGTGGATTTCGGAACGCGCACGAATGGGGCCAAAGGTTTTAATGTTGATGTTGCCCTGAGCATCAGCGTACCTGGCATGGACCGCGCTAAAGCCGAAGCCCTGATCCATGAAGCGCACGAAGTCTGTCCATATTCCAATGCTACCCGCGGCAATATTGACGTTACACTTATCTTAGGATGATTCTCAACATGAATACTAAACTACGTCTGTATACCTCGCCCTCGGCATTTCCCAACCCGCAGCGCCTGCGTTTGTTCATCCACGAGAAGGGCATTAACCAACACATCGAAGAAGTCATTTATGATATGGCGCCAGGCGGTGAACAGCGTAAATGGCCGCACCTGAAAATGAATCCATGGGGCGAAACGCCGACCCTGGCACTAGGTGACGGTACATTCTTATCAGAATCCAGCGGGATTGCCAGATATCTGGATCATTTGTTTCCGGGTCGCAAAATAATGGGTGAAACGCCTTTGGAGCAGGGCCAGGATGACATGTGGGATAACCGTATTTTTGTGCATATCCTGTACCGTATCGTCACCATGTTCCATGTGATGCATCAAGGGCTGGGGCTGAAGATAGAACTTACCAGCAACCCGCAATGGGGCGAACATTGCCGCAAAGAAGCATTGGCGCATGCCAGCCTGGTTAATCAGCATCTGGCCGATGGTCGCGAATGGCTGCTAGGCGGCAAGGAGCCAACTTTTGCTGACATTACCTTGTGCACGGCCATTGCATTTTCCAAATTTCCGACCAATCAAACGCCGCTCGATGAGCGTTTTGAGTACCTCGATTATTTTTGGCGCAGATGGCAAGCCCGTGAAAGTTTCAAAGCCGCCTATGCAGACGGCAATAGCGGCTAAACAGTCAGCACAATCTTGCCGGTCTGCTGATTGGATTCCATATAGCGGTGTGCTTCGACAATCTGCGCCAGTGGAAAGGTTTTGACCACCAGCGGTTACAGCTTGCCTTCAGCCAAACCTTGTACAATGAACGCTTTGGCGCTTGCTATGCGTTCAGGATGAGTGCTGATTTCAAACAGGGTATACCCGCGTGGTTATACTAAAATATTTAATTAGTTGTAAATTCAGATAATCTGCTAATGCCCGCTTAGGGCCCTTTTCTGCCTGTTGAACTACAAATTTGGTTGCCACAAAGCAGACCATTCATATTAAACATTTAATCATTAATTTGAGAAATTATTTGAAGTTGTATCTTTCTGTTATTGCGATACCAATTACTTTTTAAACTATAAACAAAACTCAAATTACTCCCAATAGTAAACAGCACTTCATCACCACTTTGAACTGCATTGAACCAAATCGCATCTTTAGAATTCAAGCCATCATACAGCGACAATTTTAAATGGCTACCATCTCCAAGTTTCTTAATGCTTCTAACTTCAAACTTACCCTTAAAAGTTGGATAGGGGAAATCTCGACCCCAAGGCTCTAATTTATCCAGCTCACTTAACACATCAAAATCATTGACTCCTAGTGGCAACTCTCCATCAACCCAAATCGTAGGCTTTAATTCTTTATCACCAATTTGAGCTTGAACTGCTTCTTCATAAGCAATTACAAAATCATCAAATGAATCAATTAAAATTGAGCCTCCCCCAGCCCCCACATGGCCGCCATGACTTAGCAATAGTTCAGGATACTTATCACCAACATAGGAGAGTGCTTCTTTCACATTAAATCCTGGTATACCTCGAAACGAACCAGATGCTAACTTAACTTCATCTCTAGAGGTCGAGTTTTTCACACCTGCCCCCTTCGGAGAAAATATTGCTGCAGGTTTTCCAAAAGCTTCAACTAATCTACTTGCAGTAATCCCATGCACCCCACTGTGACCATCTTCAAAAAATAAAACAATGGATTGCCCTAGCTTTTTACATGCCTCAGGAATAGCTTTCTCCCTTAATTTTTTTTCAATATCTTTTCGTAAGGCATTTTCATGCTGCAACTCTATCCAATATTTTTGAGCATCTTGCGTAGTCTTGGATATTAAAAATTTAAATCCAATCTCAGCCCAATCTAATCTCCCTGCGGCCGCTACTGCAGGAGCGAGTCTAAAGCCTATAGTTTCGGCATCGACTGGCCCTTGCAAATCAGAACTAAAGACTTCCCAGCAAGGCCGTGATTTACTATTTATTAATTGCAAACCACGTTTCACAAATGTTCTATTTGTTGAAGCTTTGCTTGGTTTCATTGATACGCAGTCTGCAATAGTTGCAACTGCGACATAATCCAAAAGGGGTGCTATGCTTGGAATATGGTTTCTAACTCCAGCTTGAATCAATGCTGTTCGAACTTTTGCCATTGTTAAAAAAGCCACCCCAGCGCCACATACATGCTTGTCGTAGCTCGAATCAACCCTAATTGGGTTAACAACGGCAATGGCTGACTTAGGGGGGCCATTAGCACCAATTTCATGGTGGTCAGTAACAATTACATCAATTCCAGCTTCGGCTATTTTTTTAATTCTTGGCTCATCACTGCTACCTTTATCTGCGGATATTACTAAGCCAGGCTTTAAATCAATAATTCTTTGAGCAACTGGTTCTGTAATTCCATAACCCTCTGTTAAACGATGGCTAGTGACTACGTTAACTAAAGTGTCTTTGACTTTGAAAAAATCAATGAGCGCAGACCATAAAACAGCAGCTGATCCAGTACCATCCATATCATGATCACATACGAGGGTGATTTTCTCTTCATCGTTAATTGCTCGTACAATTCTACTGACTGCGATATCCATGTCAGGGATAGCAGATGGATCCTCAACATCGGTAAGGTCGTTAGAATAGAGTGAATTAAACCCCATAGGCTTATCTAATCTTGAGGACAGAATTTTAGCCAGCCAATCTGGTGATCCACTTTCAATCAATGTGGCAATAACGGCATCATCACTTTCACGAAATTTAAATATAGGTTTTGGTGGCTTTAGCATTTTTGTACTCAGAGTACTTTTTGAGGAGATATTGGTTATAACGTTTTAATAGAAACTGTTGTGCTCTTTTATATTTTGGATAATTATCGGCATCATGAAATCGAGATTTTGATGCTTAATCTTTACTATAAAATTAAGTATCCAATTCTATATTAAGATAGGTAATTCCATAGAGTAATATATAGGTATTGATATTTATGAATTTGTAAATAAATCTGAAGAATTGCTGAGATGTTTACAAAACAAGTAAATATGGCGATATTTTATGATAAATTTATGTGGTGTTTATTTATGTGACCATTTAAATATATGGGTATGAAGGCAATCAATTAATTAAACAAAGGATTTTATTTACATTTTTCTTCCACAGAGCAATCACCATTTGCCAGGACAAGTCACACCAAAGGCCGCTTGTATTATTAACCCTAATCAACATGGTTGTAGTTTTCCCAGCAAGAATCTGGCCGGCGTAGGCGTCATGTTTTATTGCTTACTCGGTTTACGTGCTGAAATGCGAGAGCGTGGTCTTTTTGCAGAAAAGCCAGAGCCAAATTTAACGGAATTGCTCGATTTAGTTGCATTGGGTACAGTGGCAGATTTGGTGAAGCTTGATGACAATAATCGCATTCTAGTGGAGCAAGGTTTACGCAGAATCCGGGCGGGCGCTTGTTCGCAAGGTATATTGGCTTTATTAAGAGTTGCAGGCCGTCAGCCGCAAAGTACCAATGCACAAGATTTAGGTTTTTATGTAGGCCCTCGCTTGAACGCCGCTGGCAGGCTGGATGATATGACCTTGGGCATACAATGTTTACTCGCTGAATCTGAACTTGAAGCCACAACTATTGCACAGCGATTGCAAGATTTAAACGTGCATCGCCGTAGCATAGAAGCTGACATGCAAGATGGCGCAAGCCTATCGTTGGAAGAGATTAATATCGATAATCAATTTGCCATCAGCATTTATCAGGAAGATTGGCACCAAGGTGTCATTGGTATTTTGGCATCGCGCATTAAAGAGCGCTATCATCGCCCTGTGATTGCCTTCGCTAATGCTGGCGATGGCTTGCTTAAAGGGTCGGGTCGATCTATTGCTAGTTTGCATTTACGCGATGCGCTTGATTTGCTCAGCAAACATCAACCGGATTTAATTTTAAAGTTTGGCGGCCATGCCATGGCGGCAGGCCTCACTATTAAACAGGCTGATTTTGAATTGTTCAACCAAAGCTTTGAAGCTGTAGTGAAAAGCTTGATTACTGAAGCCGATTTGGAATCAGTGCTAGAGGTGGATGGTAATTTGAGTAAAAGCGAAATGACCTTCGCAACCGCACAAGCGCTGGAAAACCAAGTGTGGGGACAGGGGTTTGCTCCACCGTTGTTTTATGATGAATTTGAAGTGCTGAATCAGCGCTTATTGGGAGAAAAACACCTTAAACTTAGCCTGAAAAAAGATGCAAGCGTCATCGATGCGATTTACTTTAATCACGCCGAGTTTTTACCAGACGAGATTCAAGCCGCCTATCAGTTGCAAACCAATAGTTATAACGGTACACAAAAAGTGCAGTTGAATTTGCGTTATGTAGTAGTGCGAGACTAATTAATCGTCGCTTTTTTCTTTTAACTTATCAAGATTAACGGCATATTCGAGATGCTCTTTCTTCAAATGAGAGACCCACCAATTTTTTAAAAACTTAAGCAGTATAAAAGGATCTTTATAATCGATAGCTTCTTGGGCGGCAGCATCTACATCTTTTATGAATTGCTTTTGAGCCATAATGTGCTTATGTAGCTCTGGATATCCAGCTTTGGCCAATATTCCTTCTTCAGTTTTAAAGTGAAAGCTAGAGTAACTTTTAATAATATTAAGAGTCGGCGCAAGTGCAGAAAGCCCCCAGCCCTCTTGGATGAAATAGTAGAGTGAGTTAATGGTGGCAACAATCGCGTGATGTTGTTCATCAATAATGGGAACTCCTATATCATCATCTGGTTTCCAAACAATATAAAGTACATTCATCATAAAATACTCCTGCCTCTTAAGTTATACGGCTCTAGTTTTGTCTTAGGTACTTGTAGTCGTATAAAATATCTTCAATACAGATTGAGTAAATTTTATGGCTAAGTTTATGACTATAATAGCTTACGCATTTACAAGCTTACTGCTAATGAAAGCTCAATAAGTTAGTTAGTTTTACTTTTGGCCACCAAGTAGAGTTATGGATTTATCGTAAACTGTAGGAATTCATATTATCAAAACAATACAATCTAACCCGCATTTGTTAATACAAAGTATGCTTGTAAGCGCTTTGCCAGCACGTCATGCTGATGCGCATAAAGGCACATTTGGCAGTCTGGCGATTGTTGGTGGTGACACTGGCATGGTCGGCGCTGTGCTTTTGTCAGCAAGAGCTGCCTTATTGAGCGGTGCGGGGCGTGTGTATGCAGCTTGTTTATCAAACAACACGCCTAGTGTGGATATATTGCACCCAGAAATCATGTTTCGTAAACCTACTGACTTAACCAATTTAGCGCAATTGGACTGTGTTGTGATTGGCCCCGGTCTTGGTCAATCGCAAGCAGCAATTGAGTTGCTGGAATTCTGGTTGAGTCAAGATTTAAAGATGTTGATAGATGCAGATGCACTTAATTTAATTGCCAAGCACCCACACTTAACTGCAATTTGCAAAAATCGTTGCGCTGACACCGTCATTACACCTCACGCAGGAGAGGCCGCTAGATTGCTAAAAATCACTACTGAAGACATTCAGCAAAACCGAACTGAAAGCGCACTTACCTTAGCTCATAACTTGCATGTCACTTGTGTGCTTAAAGGCGCCAAAACCTTGGTTGCGCACGATGATGGCAATTATTTTATTAATACTACAGGTAATGTTGGCCTGGCTAGTGGAGGTACCGGTGATGTACTTAGTGGCATTATTGGTAGTCTTTTAGCGCAGGGTTTAAGCGGTCTAGACGCCGCTAAACTTGGTGTTTTTGTACACGGTGCGGCAGCTGATGCTCTGGTTGCAAAAGGTATGGGCCCTGCAGGGCTTTCTGCATCAGAGGTGGCGATTGAGGCGCGCAATATCATTAATCAGCTAAGTTCATATACTACCTAGTTAAACCTATTGTCGTTAAACGATGACTATCCACAATTAAAAATGTAAAATCACGCCTGTCAATATCAACTAAGGTTAGCATGGGTAAAAAATTAGTCGTTGCCAATTGGAAAATGCATGGCAATCTGGCAGAAAATAAGCTGTTATTTCAAGCTTATATTGATCAGCTATCCTCCCTAAAAAATACCGATGTTGTCGTTTGTGTGCCATATCCTTATTTAGCTCAAGCGCAATCCATGCTGCAAAATACCAATATCGCTTGGGGTGCGCAAAACCTAAGTAAAGATGCAGTAGGTGCGCACACAGGTGAAGTGAGTGCCGCAATGATTAAAGACTTTGGTGCAAGTTATGTGATTATTGGTCATTCGGAACGTGCAACAGCCTATTGTGAATCAGATGAAAATATCGCCACTAAATTCGTGCAAGCGCAAGCACATGGTTTAATTCCTATTCTGTGTGTAGGTGAAACCTTGATTGAGCGCGAAGCAGGCGTCATGCAAATGGTGGTAGGCAAACAATTAGATACCATTATCAATACATATGGCGCAGCCGTATTTGCTAATTCGGTGGTTTCATATGAACCAATTTGGGCGATTGGCACAGGTTTAGCCGCAAGCTCTGACCAAGCGCAAAGCATGCACGAATTTATTCGCGGTAAGGTTGCTGTGCTGGATAAAACGGCCGCAACAAGCATGAAAATCCTCTATGGGGGCAGCGTAAACCCGCAAAATGCGGTACAATTATTCGCTATGCAAGATATAGACGGTGGTCTTATCGGTAAGTGCTCATTAAATGCACAAGAATTTGAACGAATATGTTGCGCTGCGGCCTGAAAAAGGCAGAGTAGATTGCTGCAGGATGTTCTTCGGTACTGGTCGTAAAAATTAAATAGTATTAGGTGGAAAATGGAAAAATTAGTATTAGTAATTCATGTAATTGCAGCACTTGGCGTAATTGCCTTAGTCCTTTTGCAGCACGGCAAAGGTGCAGATATGGGCGCTTCATTTGGTAGCGGCGCATCTGGCAGCTTATTTGGTGTATCTGGCTCAGCTAACTTTATGAGTCGCGCAACTGCTGTTTTTGTGTTGATATTCTTCACTACAAGCTTAACGCTAGCCTATATGTCTAGCCATAAAGAGGGTGACGGTAGTGTGGTTAAAGCTTTGGCTGAGAAAAGTGCCGTTGTGAATACAACTGCCCCGGCAGCAAAGGCTGATGCTGTTACGCCGCCTGTAGCGCCAGCACAAGATATACCGAAATAGTTAAACGTTCTGAGCTTGGTCTCAGAAAATTGCCGTCGTGGTGGAATTGGTAGACACGCAACCTTGAGGTGGTTGTGACGAATAGTCGTGAGAGTTCGAGTCTCTCCGTCGGCACCAGCAGATAGTTTCAGGATGTATCACTTCGTATTAAATAGCAATAAATTCAATAAGTTATATTTCTCATTCACCTCACAATGCATCTCTGTGTCTCACAATGTCGCTTTACAATTGGTATAAAAGAAGGTATAAAAACTAATCGTAATAATTATTTATACCTTTCATGGCAAAGTTGAATTCTGATTTACTAGATGATCTAACAATTAAAGCGGCAAAGCCCAAGGCGAAACAATATACACTTCGTGATGGCAACGGCTTATTTTTATTAGTGCACCCTAATGGTAGTAAATATTTTCAATTGCGTACTACGTTACACAATAAACGTAAGTTAATCCAATTGGGTACCTATCCTGCGTTATCATTAAGTGAAGCACGAGACCAATCACGCGATAAACGTAAACAAGTAAAAGTTGAGCATATTGATCCAATACTTGAGGGTAAGCTAGCTAAGCAGCGAAAATCTAAAGATGCTGATAATACATTTCAAAAAGTAGCTGAGGACTGGCTAGTCATCAAGCAACGCACGCTTGCACCTTCTACACTCCTAAAAATTAAGCAAACGTTCAACGCTAATGTTTATGGCGTTATCGGTAAATACCCAATTAAAGATATTGACAATTTGCTAGTACGCAAATGCTTACTGATAATGCAAAATCGAGGAGCATTAGAATTTATGGAAAAAACACGTGGCTGGATTAAGTCAGTGTTTGACTTTGCTTTGAGTGACAAGCTTATTGCAGAGAATCCAATTCCATTAAAAGACGAACGATTAGAAAAGCATGTCAGTGAAAAATATCCGCATCTAGAAAGTAAGCAGGATGCTGGCAAGTTTTTACGTAACCTTTTTGAATATGGTGGGAGCTTTGAAGTTGCAACATGTGTTTACTTGCAATTGCATTTTGCACAAAGACCAAGTGAACTAAGATGTTCAAAATGGGTAGAGTTCGATTTAGATAAAGCAATATGGACACTACCGTTAGAAAAATCTAAAAGTCGTAAGTACATGAAGAAGCCTCATACCATCATGCTATCAAAACAGGCTATATTGGCAATAAAAGAATTGCAGGCATACACTGGGCATAGCGAATATTTATTTGCAGCTAGATTTGTCGATAGGCCTGTTTCTGAGGCATCAATTCGTAAAGCTTTTAGGTTAACTTTTACTGATTATCATACAGTCCCCCATGGATGCCGACATTTTTTTAGTACGCAGGCAAATGAAAGCGGATTGTTTAGGAATGATGTAATTGAGTCATTTCTATCACATAGTGATAAAGACAAAATAAGGGAAATTTACAATGAAGCTACCTACGATAAAGAGCGCAGACAATTGGCGCAATGGTGGAGTGATCAGTTAGACATTATGCGTGATGAAGTTAAATTTGTTACATCAGAATTGCAATAGTTTAGTAGATGGACTTATGACTCGATAGAAAGCTAGGCAATAATTTGAAAAAACTTTTTGAGTTTAAAACTTGGTTGACACTAGATGCGGCTGCGCAATATTTATCATCGATATTGGGTGATTCTGTTAATTCTGCGGATGTATTACAGCTTGGTCTAGATGGTTACTTAAAGCTATCCGTAAATTTCTTGAATGAAGTTCCAGTTAAAAAAGCAAGATTAGTATCTCGAGAACAAGTTGTGCTTGCAAACACTTCTCAAATTGAACTGAAATTAAAGGCTAATCAAATTCTTACTATTAAAGAAGATGAAATCATCTTGATTGAAGGAGTCTGGAATCTACCAATGATTGATGGAGAGCGCTATTTGGTTAAGCAGAAATGCCATGCCCTTTCAACAAAATCAAATCAAAACGAAATGCCTACGGGACAATTGCTTATAGAGGGTGAGGATGGGCAACTATTTATGCTGTTTGTGAGGCTAGCAGATCCCTGTTTTGTTGAGACGTGTGATACCGATGATTTAGAAAGCGTTACAAAGAAAATTGCTGAACAGGCTTATGTACCTGCGATTGGTTTGCCTGAGTTTGCTGATTTAGTTATTCGTAGAAATTCGTTAGATGCTTTTGTTGCAAATCCTTCTAATCCAGACAGGGAATTAATTGAAAGAGAGCGTGACACCCTATTATTGATTATCGCTTTACTTGCGAAAGAAGCTAATATTCCTGTTTCAAAATCAACTAAGGCTGCCGGCATTATTGCTGATCTGAGTAATTGCACTGAAATTTCAATTAGCAAGACAACGATAGTGAATAAACTAGAAATGATACGTGGTGCTGTTGAACGTCGCACTCCCGCAAATACCGCGCCAAACAAAGCGCCTTTAGCCAATTGGTTATTTAAAAAACCAACTGGCTAAATCACATAAGGCTGTCATATAAACTTTACTCACTTAAATTAATTGAAAGAGAGTGAAATCTTATGCGACATACAACAACCCCCTTATCACTAGAGTACTTTGATTCTCTTCCGATGTCAGCTTTTGTTCGGCTGCCCATAGTTAAAGCACTCTATGCTTGTTCACCTGCAACCGTATGGAGAGAAGTAAAAGCAGGGCGAATACCCAAACCAAAAAAATTATCTCCGAGAACAACTGGCTGGAATGTCGGTGAGTTACGCCAAGCTTTAGCGGCTGTTAAATAAAAGGATGATGTAAATGCAAAATCCAATTATTAAAACTTGCCAATCTGATACCTATATTAAGTTCTTAAATAACTTATTGGTATACAAATTGCAAAATTTACAATCATCAACCTTAATTTATGCATGGGTGATCCTGCACGCTACAAAAGTGGGATCAAAATATATTCATCAGAAGTTAAATCACTCTACTAAAGCTGAACACGTCAGTCATTTTAAGGGAGGTCAGTCATGAGAAACTTTCGTGAAATGGCTAATCGCTACCGTGATTTTTCACTAATTGATGTACTCAATTTCTTAGGGGCGGAGCATGACAATGCCGATCGTCAAAGGTGGGATTTATCTAATAAATCCGTATGGATAGGTAAGGACGAAGATTGTCAGCGATTTTATGATCATAAAACAGGTGTAGGTGGTGGCGGTGCTATTGACTTAGTCTCACATCTCCAAGGATGTGATTTCAAGTCAGCATTAGAGATATTAGCTAGATTTTCTGTTAATTCTGAGAATGTACCGAATACTGGTTTGAAATCTAAACCAAATTTTCCTGTTGATCAGAATCAGTTCATACCACCGATTGCTGATCCGCGTTATTTGGCAAATATCGTTAAGTATATGTTATTAGAAAGGAGTATCACAAAACCAATAGTCCAAGAGCAGATCAATCTTGGCAAAATGTACGCAGATTCGCGTCGAAATATCATTTTTCTATGCAACGATGAAGCTGGACTAGTGACAGGTGCTGAAATTCGTGGGACAGGCAACACTTTATACAAAGGTATGGCAGCTGGTAGTCAAAGGGGTAAGGGTTTTTTTACAATAAGTCATCCTAATCCCGTGAGCTTAGTTGTTGTGGAGTCAGCTATTGATGCACTTTCATATAAAGTGATTTTTCCAGATGAGCCTTCAGTAGTAGTATCAACAGCAGGAGTTCTTCCTGCATGCCCAGCGCTGGCTAAATTAGCTAAGGTTCTAAATGTATCTGAAATTGTCATAGCATACGATAATGACCATGCAGGTGATGAAAATGCAGTTAAGCTAATTTTTAGTTTAGAAAATACGGGGTTCATATGTCGCCGCTTTTCACCTGATTTTAAAGATTGGAATGAGTACTTAGCTTATTGCCTAGATCTTGATGTTTTATTTGCGGAGTCAAAATGGATACGCTAATTAAGGTAGATTCTGTCAGCGATCTTATAGATGCAGCAAATGAGCCAGATATATGGATTATCGAAGGATTGATTGAAGAAGGAGACCAAGTAGTATTGTGTGGTGCTCCCAAAGCTGGAAAATCGTTAATGGCTAGTCAAATCGCTCTGGCTGTGGCCTCAGGAGGCAATTTTCTTGGATGGAGGGCACCAATTGCTCGTAAAGTTCTTTATGTCAACCTTGAGCTACGCTGCAAACGTTTTGGTAGGCGACTTATAGCTCAAGGTGGTGATGTAAAACAACTGATTAAGTATTCCAACTTGAAAACCATCAATTGCCTTCGAACACTTGATATTCGAGACCCTAAGCAGTGCGAAGCGTTTGCTAAAGAAGTAAAAGAGCTCGAGGTTGATTTGGTTATCTGGGATGTGCTTGCACGTATGCATGGCGCAGATGAGAACGACAATCCTTCGATGCGTGCAGTCATGCATTCTATAAGAGTAGCTTCAGCTGATAAAGCGCATATGATCATACATCATATGCGAAAAGCTGCAGCAGGTCAGGAGAATGTGAATCTTGGCGCTGCAGGCATGCGCGGTGCAAGCTCAATTCACGGCGAAGCTGACCTGATTATGAGCCTGCATGTTCGGTCAGGCCAAGGCGCAAGATTTAGCGTGAAATTTAGTGCCAGGAATATTGAGACACCAGAAGAGCTTCTCCTCGACCGAGATACCAAATTACGATTCCATGAAGCTTCTGATGAAAAAATGCAACGCCTAAGGGCTGTAATCGAATCAGCATTTGGCATTGAGCCAATATGCCGTGCTAAAGAACTTATTCATCATTTAATGACTAATTTTTCAGTCCAAAAGCGCAGTGCACAATATTATATCGAAACCGCAATTGAAAAAGGATGGATTATCGACGATTCTTCACATGAAGATAAGCGTTATGAGTATAAATTACTCAACAGTATAATCTCAGAAGATACCAAACCCAATGAGGGTGCAAGGGTGCAATGAATCTCCTATATACTTGTATTGCACCCACTTTTATTGCATGCACTATGACTACTAGTAGCAGCGTGATCGCTGCTACTTACCACTAAAGTGGCTACTTGCCTACGGCGTACTGAAACATAAAAGCCTAATCTTGAGGCGATGATTATGATATCTAAGGTTTTATAATCCGAAGAACGGCTACTATTTATCTACTTGGAAAAAGATCGAATAATTGCTACGTGCATATTGGACGTGATTTAAATTAAAATGAAAAAGATGGGATAGAAAGACAAAGGAGCCGGCTTTGCGCCTTAGCAGATGTGCTACAGGCAAATAAGTTGTGTGAGAGGAAGCGCCGGTCCGCCTGCCTCTTTGTCCTTAAACTTCAATAAATTTGGTTCCTGTTAAGTATAGGCACCGAATTGGTAAAATGCGGTGTTGAATTAGACTCTCATCCCAACCCAATATTTTAAGATCTACTGTGATCCTATTTATGAAAGCGTCACTACAAACAAAAACTACTTTTTTTAGAATATGTCCGCTCGGTAATGCTGCGTCCATACATGTATTTTGATTGTTTGGCCATAGCGTATTTAACCAATTAAGTAGTTTGGCATAATCGCACCGATTACGACGGCTCCGCTCCACTTCAATCCACCAGACTTGTTTTCCATCACGTATTAATACATCGGCTTTTTTCCTCAGGATGCCATCTATACCACCCAACCAATTTCCAGATGAAATTTCCAACTCAGAATTCACGCGGTAGCCTTGGAGCTTTGCTAAAATCGCAATTTCATTGGCTAATCTCCTATGGTGATAGTATGACATGCTAACTCTCCGCACCTGATCTTTGCCAGATTTAGCAGGTATTTCGAGATTGACCAATTGACATGCTCCAGCCTCGGCTAGTCCATAAATCCAACTGCCATCTGGAGCTGTAATCCTAATGACTTTATGGTCACGCCTTAATCTAGCGAGCGTTCGTTGGGCCATGCGTAATGAAGTCGGAGTAATCGTAAGAGAGGTAAATTGTGGTTCTAATTTAACCTTCCTCAATGTCATCCAAATTAAGGCTGCAATATCCCTTGTACGAAGCCATCCAAATTTATGCAATGCTTTAAGCAGTTTCATATCATTGCGTTGAGCTAAAAGTTGTCCGTCGATTTTTGTCATTTAGTTATCTTGAAAATGTTGTAGATAACTTGTATAGCTACATCGCTGGTATCCCACGATACGCCCCGAGGCGAACAGGAGGGGCGAACACCTTAGCATAAGGCATGGCGAACATTTACTAAACCTTCCCTGAACGGTCAGGCCGCCAATTCTGCCTCTGGACGAGTCTGTCTCCACCGAAAGACATGGGCGCCCTTTACCTTAGTTGATAAAAAGCATCAATTAACGTGCGGGAAACCCTAAGACACCGCTCGCTGAACGCTACGGCTATGGTTTGCATCCGCAAACTGTCTTAGGGTTTCCCGCACCTTCGGTTTGGGCGCCGGGTTTGCCCCCACTGCACTAACGTCTGCTTGGGCAGCCTGCGATCGATGTTCATCGGTACGCCACGCTTGCGGCACCCCCACAAATAATACTGATGCTTGGGCATTCAGTATTATTTGTTAGCTTGCGGCCTGAACGGCCTTGCAGTGTTGACGAGCATCATCATGCCAACCAACCCAGTTGTCATTCCTGCTGCAAATATCGTCAGCACTTAAAAACCAAGCTACCAGCAAATAGCAGGCAACCATACTCATGATTATCGTTTTCAGCCCCGCCAGTCGATGTGAGCGGGGAGCAGTAAACGAAATAAACATCAGGAGTAGGCAAATCAGCCTGCAATAAATCGTTGCAACAAAAAAACAATCCCCTTTCCGTTCCCTAAGGGAAAACGAGTAAAGAGCAGGCTTTTAACTGCAACCGCTTTTCTTTTAGGAGATTGAACCATGACTACACTTTATGCCAACCCATACAACATAGATGCTTCCGGCTTTTATTTTAATGACGCTGATGAGTTTACTGAAAAGTCGACCAACTTAACTGACCGATACGGCAACCCAGTTGAAGAGTTTGAGATTGATTTTATTGATGGTGATGATGCCGCGTTATTTAATGCATGCGGCATTAACCAAGCGAATTTAAGCACATGGTTTGATGACATTCAAACCTTAGACGACCATGAAAAAATTAACCTGTATTACTTACTCAATGTTGCTGGTTACAATTTAAGCCAGGCTTTAGACAAGGTGGATGAACCAAGCATTACGGAATCTAGTTTACGCGATGCCTCAGAAGAGCTATTTGATGAATGCTGGCTACATAGCGTGCCTGAAAGCATCCGTTACTATATAGACTATGTCAAGTTTGCACGAGATTGTGAAATGGGCGGCGAATTAGTGGAATTTGAATATGACAACCAAACCTACACTTGCACCAACGCGGCAGTCGGGTAAACAGTTCGGGAGCTAGCGCTCCCATTTTTTAAACTTTGAAAATCAAAATCGCGTTGATATAGCTTAGCTATATCAACGCAAACCATTTAAACTAACGCTAGTTTAAATGGCTGAATTTATAAGCCCATAAACTTAAACGACTATAAAACCAATAAGGCAACACCATGTTTGAGCAAACCTTCAAAAATATCGACGACATTCTGCACAAAGACGCAGGCGCAACTAGCGAGCTAGATTACACCGAGCAAACCTCATGGATTTTGTTTTTAAAATACCTAGATGCCTTGGAGCAAACCAAGGCGATGGAAGCGGAACTTGAAGGTAAAGCTTATAACTTTATTGTTGATGCCGCCTACCGCTGGCCTACATGGGCAGCGCCTAAAACAACTGATGGAAAGTTTGACCACAACAACGCTTTAACGGGTGATGATCTTAAAGACTTTGTAAACTTAAAATTATTTCCTTACCTAAAAGGCTTTAAACAACGCGCCACTGGGCCAAACACCATTGAATATAAAATCGGTGAGATTTTTGGCGAAATTAACAACAAAATTCAAAGCGGCTACAACCTGCGTGAGGTGATAGAGCGCATTGATGAACTCAGCTTTAACACCCAAGCGGAAAAGCACGAGCTTTCGCACCTGTACGAAGCTAAAATTAAAAACATGGGCAACGCAGGGCGTAACGGCGGCGAGTATTACACGCCGCGTCCGTTGATTCGCGCCATGATACAAGTGACTAATCCAAAAATTGGTGAAACAATTTATGATGGGGCAGTTGGCAGCGCTGGCTTTTTATGTGAAGCGTTTGATTACTTGCGTAGCCAACCTAACCTTAGCACCAGTGATTTAGCCACCCTGCAAACCAGCACATTTTACGGCAAAGAGAAAAAGAGCTTGGCCTATGTAATTGCCATTATGAACATGATTCTGCATGGCATTGAAGCGCCGAATATTATCCACACCAATACGCTGGCTGAGAATATTAGCGATATTCAAGAAAAAGACCGCTACGATATCATCCTCGCCAACCCACCATTTGGCGGCAAAGAACGTGCAGAAGTGCAGCAAAACTTCCCCATTAAAACAGGTGAAACGGCGTTTTTGTTTTTGCAGCACTTCATTAAAAGCCTACGTGCGGGCGGTCGCGCGGCGGTTGTGATTAAAAACACCTTTTTAAGCAACACCGATAACGCCTCAGTGAGTTTGCGTAAATTACTGCTAGAGAGTTGCAATTTGCACACCGTGCTCGATTGCCCAGGCGGCACGTTTTTAGGGGCTGGGGTTAAAACAGTGGTGCTATTTTTTGAGAAAGGCGCGCCAACCCGCAACACATGGTTTTACCAGCTAGACCCAGGCCGCAACATGGGCAAAACCAATCCGTTGAATGATGATGATTTGGCTGAGTTTTTAACACTGCAAAAAACCTTTGCCGATTCACCCAAAAGTTGGAATGTGAGCGTGGCAGGGATAGATCAAACAAGCTTTGATTTGTCCGTAAAAAACCCAAACGGCAATGAGGAAATCGCGCACCGTAGCCCGCAAGCCATTATGGAAGAAATAGCTAAGCTGGATACAGAAAGTGCAGAAGTATTGGCTGGGATTAAGGCGTTGCTATGAAGGCTGGGTGGCAGACTGAAAAACTCGGCGAAGTATGCGCATTACTGAATCGAGGAATTTCACCTAAATATATTGAGAGCAGCGGCATCTGCGTGCTAAATCAAAAATGTATTCGCGACCACCGTGTCAGCTATGACCAAGCACGTAGACATGATTTAGCTGAAAAGTCAGTTTCAGAAAACAGATTCATTCAGTTAGGTGATGTTCTGGTTAACTCGACTGGAACTGGAACACTTGGGCGTGTGGCGCAAGTGAGAGAAACCCCAGAAGAACCAACCACTGTTGACTCTCACGTTACCATTGTTCGCCCGAAAGAAGGTAAGTTCTACCAAGACTTTTTTGGCTATATGCTAATTTTGATTGAGGAAGCCATTAAAGAATCTGGGGAAGGATGTGGTGGTCAAACTGAGCTTGCTCGTTCAGTTTTAGCAGAAAAATTTTCAGTTAGTTACCCAATATCTATCGAACAACAACAACGTATCGTAGCCATACTCGACCAAGCGTTTGAGGGCATTGCCAAAGCGCGCGCAAATGCAGAACAAAACCTGCAAAACGCCCGCGCCTTGTTTGAAAGCCATCTGCAATCGGTATTCACTCAGCACGGTGAGGGTTGGATGGTGACAACAGTTGGTGCCGTTTGCGATAAAGTCGAGTACGGCACGTCTTCAAAATCCAAAGAGCAAGGCAAAATTCCTGTTTTACGGATGGGTAATATTCAGAATCGTCGATTTGACTGGGATAAACTTGTTTATACGGATGATGACAATGAAATTGAAAAATATTTATTAAAACATAATGATGTCTTGTTTAATCGAACAAATAGCCCGGAACTGGTAGGTAAGACAGCTATCTACAAAAGTGAATCACCAGCTATTTTTGCTGGATATTTAATAAGAATTCATAGGAAAGAAGACTTAATTAATGCAGATTATTTAAATTACTTTCTTAACAGCCAAATAGCAATGGACTATGGAAAGACTGTCGCTATCTCAAGTGTTAACCAAGCAAACATCAATGGTAAAAAGCTTAAAGGTTACCCAATCCCAGTCCCATCATTAAGTGAGCAAGAATCTATAGTAATGAAAATGGACGCACTAAAAATAGAAACCCAGCGCCTAGAAGCTCTCTATCAACGCAAAATAAAACTGCTTGATGAACTCAAAAAATCGCTCTTGCAACAGGCGTTTGCTGGCGAATTGTAAAGACGGCAATTCTTACTTGGCAGGTTCAATTATAATTATTTATTAATCGTAAGGTGTTATATGTCTACTCAACGTTATACGGTAACTCCACATCCTGTTGAAACGCTTCTTACTTGGGTGAAGTCAGGTGAAATTGCTATCCCAGAAATACAACGCCCCTTCGTTTGGGAGGCCACAAAAGTGCGTAACTTGCTTGATTCACTCTATCAAGGCTACCCCATCGGTTATTTAATAGCTTGGAAAAATCCTAATGTAAAGCTTAAAGATGGTAGCACGTCTTCTGGCAAGCGCATTTTAATTGATGGTCAGCAACGAGTTACTGCACTAATGGCTGCACTTTTAGGTATTGAGGTTTTAACTGATGATTATGAGAATAAACAAATTCAAATAGCATTTAACCCACAAACAGAAGCTTTTGAAGTTACTAACCCTGCTATTCGCAAAAATCCGGTCTGGATACCTGATGTAGCGAGTGTTTTCAACCCTCAATCAAGCGTCTTTACATTAGTAACCGAATATTGCAAAGAAAACCCTGAGTGTACACAAGATCATATATTCAAAGTAATTGAAAAGTTACGAGGCATTACCAATAACCATGTAGGAATAATTGATCTAGCTGAAGACTTGGATATTGAAACAGTTACTGAAATTTTTATTCGCGTTAACTCGGCTGGATCCCCATTATCACAAGCTGATTTTGCAATGTCTAAAATTGCAGTTAATTCAACATATGGCGGCAATATGCTCCGTAAGGCCATTGATTATTTCTGCCATCTCTCCATTGCCCCTGAGTTTCTTGCAAAAATTAAAAAAGGTGATAGTGCATTTGTTGCATCGGAGTTTTTTGAAAAAATCAAATGGGTCAGTGATGTAAACGATGACATATACGACCCTGCTTATACAGATATGCTTAGAGTGGCTTTTACCTCTGAATTTGGTCGCGGTAAACTACAAGATTTAGTTGCGTTACTTTCAGGCCGTAATTTTGAAACAAAACAATACGAAGAGGTAATTGCTGAGGAGTCATTTGCAAAACTAAAACAAGGGATTCTTGCGTTTGTAAATAAAACACATTTTGATCGCATTACGATGATTTTACGATCAGCAGGGTTTGTGATTAGTGGTTTGATTGGTAGTCAAAACGCCATTAATTTTGCATACATTATTTATTTGAGAGGTCGCAGAGAGAGTGTTCCCGCAGCTGATCTAGAGCGTTTAGTTAGGCGTTGGTTTGTAATGTCAATGTTGCGAGGTCGTTATAGTGGGTCGCCAGAATCAACCTTTGATTTTGATATACGCCAGATCGACAGCAGAGGAGTAGTTGACTATGTTGAATCAGTCATCCCAAATGAGTTACCGGATAGTTTTTGGACAGGAATGTTGCCACAGTTTATGGATACTTCATCTATTGGTAGTCCGTATTTCAGATGCTATCAAGCTGCACAAATAAAACTTGGAGATAAAGGTTTTCTTTCGCGTGATATAACAGTGACTGATCTACTATTGAATCGAGCTGATGTACATCATATTTATCCTAAGAAATACTTACAGGATGATGGTAAAACTCGTGCCGTATATAACCAGATTGCTAATTTTGTGATTGCCCAAAGTGAGATCAATATTGCTGTTGGTGCAAAAGCACCAGAAGTTTATTTTACTGAGCTAGTTAATCAAGTAAGTACTGGAGTTAAGAAATACGGAGGGATCACAGAGCACGCGGAGTTACTTGCCAATTTACGTATGAATTGCATTCCTGAAATTATGTTAAATGGCAACGCCATTGATTACGCTGACTTTCTAGCAGAACGACGTAAGTTAATGTCGTTAAAGATTAAGGAATGGTTCGAGTTACTCTAAGCTTGCATCGCTTACCTTAGAATGCTGGTAGGTTATATTGTGGACATGTACAACAATCAGTATTTCTTATACATGCATCACACAACGTGATAAGAAAATGCGATTTTTTATACATATCACAGCCAACGTGATAAGATAATTGCAATTCTTTATCACATCAAGGCATACGTTGTGGATACCTTACAGATTCCTAGCCAGCAGAGTTTAGAGGTAAAAGTCGTTTGGCAAGCGCTGGCTGACGCACATCGTCATTTGGCTGAGCTTAAAGGCTTGTGCGAATCACTACCCAATAGCGCTATTTTGTTGGATACACTCTCTATTCAAGAGGCGAAAGACAGCTCAGAAATAGAAAATATTATCACCACGCATGATGAGCTGTTTGCTTATGAGCAAAGTAGTTCATCATCGCCCGCCGCCAAAGAGGTGCAAAACTACATTGCTGCTTTACGTGTAGGTTATCACGACGTATTAGATTCTGGTTTAATCCGCTTAGCGACTATTTTGCGTGTGCAAGAAGAAGTGGAGCAAAACAACGCGGGCTTACGCAAAGTGCCAGGCACTGTGCTTAAAAATCAAACCACAGGCGCAGTAGTGTATGAGCCACCGCAAGATGCAGTGCTCATTGAAAAGCTGATGTCAGAATTGGTGGAGTTTATTCATGCAGGTAATGGGCAAAAAGATGAACTAGACCCATTGCTACGCATGGCTGTTACGCATCATCAGTTTGAGAGCATTCATCCGTTTTATGATGGCAATGGGCGCACAGGGCGTATATTGAATTTGCTGATATTACAGCGTGAAGGTTTGCTGGATTTACCAGTGCTGTATTTAAGTCGCTATATTACTTCCACCAAAAGCCAATATTATCAATTACTACAATCTACCCGTGAAACTGGGGATTGGGTGGATTGGTGCGAGTATATGGTAAAGGGCGTGGCGATGACCGCAAAGAGCGAAGTTAAGCTAGTGAAGGCCTTGCGTGACTTAATGCAGACGACCAAGCACCGCTTGCGCAGTGAGTTGCCTAAAATCTATAGCCAAGAACTGCTAAACAATTTATTTCGCTACCCTTACACCAAAATTGAGTTTTTAGAGAAAGATTTAGGTGTTTCGCGTATTACTGCGGCTAAGCATTTAGATACATTAGCGGCAAATGGCTTTGTAGAAAAGAAAAAAATTGGCCGTAAAAACTTTTATATCAATCACCCATTATTTGCGCTACTCACGCAGATTACGCTAGAAGAGTAAATCTGATGAACGAAGCTGAAACCCGCGCAGAACATATAGACCCAGCCCTTAAGGCCGCTGGCTGGGGTGTAGTTGATGGCAGTTATGTTAAGCGCGAGCATATTACGCTAGGCCGCTTGCAAGGCGGCGGCAAGCGTAGCAAGCAAGAGATTGCCGATTATGTATTGGTGTATAAAAATCATAAGCTGGCGGTGATTGAAGCCAAAGCTTGGGATAAGCATTATACCGAAGGGGTTGCGCAAGCTAAAACCTATGCGCAAAAGCTCAATAGTCGATTTGCCTATGCTACCAACGGGCAGCGTATTTATGGCATTGACATGCACACAGGCAAAGAGGCGGATGTTACCCACTACCCTAGCCCAGATGAACTGTGGAACTTAACCTTTGCAGAGCAAAATGCTTGGCGTGATAGGTTTAGTGAAGTGCCGTTTGAAGATAAAGGCGGCACTTGGGGCGCAAGGTATTATCAACATAATGCGGTTGAGGCAGTGCTTGAAGCAATTGCTAATAATCAACTACGCATTTTACTTACGCTGGCCACTGGTACAGGTAAAACATTTATTGCGTTTCAATTAGCTTGGAAATTGTTTTACAGCCGCTGGAATTTAAGCCGTGAGTTAGATCAATCAAAACAACGTAGGCCGCGCATATTGTTTTTAGCTGACCGTAATGGATTAGCTGACCAAGCGTATAACGCTTTTTCGGCTTTTGCTGAAGATGCATTAGTGCGCATTGCACCTGATGAAATTAGTAAAAAAGGCCGTGTACCTAAAAACGGTAATATATTCTTTACCATTTTCCAAACCTTCATGAGCGGCACGGATGCAGAAGGTAACCCTGCACCAAACTTTGGTGAATATCCGCCAGACTTTTTTGATTTTATTATCATCGACGAATGCCACCGCGGCGGCGCAAATGACGAAGGTAACTGGCGCAGCATTTTGGAGTATTTTTCACCTGCGGTGCAGCTAGGTTTAACCGCTACGCCCAAACGTAAAGACAATGTGGATACTTATGCTTACTTTGGTGAACCAGTATATGTTTACTCGCTTAAAGAGGGTATTAACGATGGCTTTTTAACGCCATTTAAAGTGAAGCAAATTGCCACGACGATGGATGAGTATATCTATGCACTAGGTGATGGCGTAGTTGTGCAAGGTGAAGCTGAGCCTGGAAGGCTTTACAAAGAGAGCGACTTTAATCGCACGATTAAAATACCTGCACGTGAGCAGTACCGTGTGAAACTGTTTATGGATTTAATAAATCAGCGTGAAAAAACCTTGGTTTTTTGTGCTTCGCAAGAGCATGCCTTGGAAGTGCGCGATTACATTAACCAGATTAAAACCAGTAAAGACCCTGATTATTGTGTGCGAGTAACGGCAGCTGATGGTGCTCTTGGCGACCAATATTTAAAAGCGTTTCAAGATAATGATAACGCAATCCCGACCATACTCACAACATCGCAAAAACTTTCTACAGGCGTAGATGCACGCAACGTTCGCAACATTGTGCTGATGCGTGAAGTGAATAGCATGATAGAGTTTAAACAAATTATCGGCCGTGGTACGCGCCTATATGACGGCAAAGACTACTTTACGATTTATGACTTTGTAAAAGCGCATCATCATTTTGCTGACCCTGAATGGGATGGTGAACCAGAACCAATTGAGCCAACAGAACCGGGCGGCAATGTCGCGAAACCTAATACAGTTGAACAACCCAAGCAACCATATACACCAGAGCCTAAGCCAGAGAAAATTCTGATTAAACTTTCTGACGGTAAAACTCGCCAGATTCAACATATGATGGCAACCAGTTTTTGGGGTGCAGATGGCAAGCCCATGTCTAGTGCTCAATTTTTAGAAAGCTTATTTGGCGTATTACCTGAATTCTTTAAAGACGAAGATCAACTGCGTGAAATTTGGAGCAATCCAGAAACGCGTATAAAGCTGTTAGAAGGCTTAAGTGAAAAAGGTTTCAACAAAGAAGTATTAGCTGAAATGCAGCGCATTGTGGATGCGGAAAATAGTGATTTATTTGATGTGCTAGCGCATGTGGCTTTTGCATTGCACCCACTTAGTCGTGCTGATCGTGCTGAAGTGGCCAAAGGCAAAGTCCATGAATATTTTAATGATAAACAACAAGCTTTTTTAGACTTTGTTTTAACTCAATATGTTAAACAAGGTGTGGATGAATTGAACCAAGAAAAACTTAGAGGTTTATTGGAGCTGAAGTATCAGTCTATTCATGATGCAACCGAGACACTTGGAAAAGCTGCTGAAATTAGACATATTTTTATGGGATTCCAGAAGCATTTATATCAAATGAAACCAAACGTTTAATCGCTTATATAAAGAATAACTCTATACATGAATACTAATGAGCAGTTGTTAACATTTCCCATTAATGTTAAAGCCACTCTGGCTCATATGAAACAAGATATGAGGGATGACTGGTTTAGTGACACATTAAAGTATGAGGATTTGTTTTCCGTTCCTAAAGATCTAATTGATACTATTCGGACAAATCTAGAATTAGGTCATGGTCAATATGTTGCAGGCACAAAAAACATTTACGACGTTCCCAAGGCATCTCATGGATTAAGATATTCACTAGAGATTGATTTCTATGACAGATTTTTATATCAAGCAATATGTAGTTATTTAATTCCATATTATGACCCATTGTTATCGACTCGAGTTCTAAGTCATAGATACAATAAACACAGAAGTAAGGAGAAATATCTCTTTAAAAATAGAATTGAATTATGGCAAACATTCGAGGGTATTACACACTTATGTATTAAGGATGGGGGAGCATTATTAGTAACTGATCTGATTAATTATTTTGAGCACATTTCAATTGCTTCAGTTGAAAACTCTTTCTTATCTTTAATATCAAAGGTGAAAGCTTCTGGTGCTGAAAAAAACAAGATAAGAAGTGCTATTTTTACTTTAATTGCGTTGCTTAAGAAATGGTGTTTTAACGACATTCATGGGCTTCCTCAGAATAGAGATGCTTCATCATTTCTAGCAAATGTTGTGTTGGTAGCAGTAGATCAAAAAATGGTGGAGCTTGGTTACGATTATTATCGTTATGTTGATGACATTAGGATCGTTTGTGGGGATTCGCTCAAAGCTCGTAAGGCGCTTAGTGATTTAATTTCAGAACTCAGAAAACTTGGACTGAATATTAATTCAAAAAAAACTAGTATCCTTACCTCTGCATCACTTGAACAGGATATAAAAGAGTTTTTCCCTGGATATGATGATCGTAGCTTGGCTATCGATAATATGTGGAAATCAAAAAATAAAAAAGTAATTACACGGTCTGTGCCATTGCTTTATGACATGCTGATGGAGTTGATAAGCAAAAATGAAACACAAAGCAGGCAATTTCGTTTTTGTATTAACAGGTTTAAAAGCTTGATTTCTACTAACATTTTTGAAACTAAGTCAATTTTTGCTAAAGAAATCTCGATAAATATTATAAGTCATTTGGTAGATCAGCCAGTATCTACAGACCAGTTTTGTAGGTTACTGGCAGGACTTGAGCTTGAGATGTCGGAGTTGCAATCTATTGAGGCATTTATGCTTGATGATGCAAAAGCAATTTTTCATTGGCAAAATTTCCACTTATGGTTGTTGCTTGCATATAAGAAATACAAGTCGGTGAGTTTAGTAAATAAAGCACTAGAACGTACTAAGTCAAATAAAAGAGATGCAGATATTCCTGCATGTTTTATATATCTTGCAGCCGTTGGTGAGGAAAAGCAGGTAGAAGCTCTTATCCCTAATTTTCAATCTGACTGGCCATATCAGCATCAAAGGTTTTTTTTAATTGCTGTGCAAAATAGCGATTCCGTTACTCTTAAACAGTTGGTTCCTAAAATCACTCCTCAGCTAATGGGCACCATAAACAGAATTAAGAAAAACAAGCAGGTTTCTGGACTTTATATTCATGAGTATGAAAATTCCAGTTTTGAAGAAATATATGAAGAACTGAGCCCATATGATTAAAGAAAGGATTGCGATTTTCCTATATCTAAAAGATTTTACAGAAAAGGGAAACGATCGATATTTTATTTATGATGAGGCCTTGTTTCAAGAAATAAGTGTTATTCAGTTAGTGGAATATGGCGGGACTTTAATTACCCATGATTATTGGCTTATAGCGCCATCAATTTATAAGAGTTCAGGCTCTTTACCAAAAGCGGTAGTTGATTTGCCAGAACTAGCTAAATTTATTAGTGGAAAAAAACTTGATAAGGAAACAATCAAAGAAAAAAGTATTAAGGCTTTAATGAAACCTTACTATACAGACATTAAAGATTTAGATAATTACTTTGAAGAATATTATCGAAGAATATCTTTTGAGCTTGAAACATATCAACTTTTTTCTCATATGTTGTTCAGTTGTTGGGAAAATATGACTGTATTAGCTAAAAGCAAAGGTGAGTGGGATAGATATATAGAGGTTGAATTGCCAGTATTTAACCTTATGACTAAAGTGGCCGTTAGAGGTATTAAAACTGATAATAAGATACTACGCGAGCATAAAAAAAATATTGATGATGATTTCTTTCGAGAGTTAAAGAAATTCGCAATCGAATATGGGTTGTTTTTTGAAGTGCCTATTGCAAATGTATTACACGACATACTGTCGGATAGAGGTTACGATCTAACAGAAATGTCAGTTGATTTTGTGCTCGAGTTCTTACCAATGGTTGATAATTTTGGGGAGAGGGTAATTGCCTTACAAAAATTGCAGAAATCTCGTGTAGCACTCGCCAATATTACTTTATCTAAAACTCGGGTATGTCCAATAGCTGAGACACATTCAACAGTAACGTCAAGAATGTATTATAAAAATCCAACTGTTCAAAACCTTGCAAAAAGATATAGAGATATTTTTATTGCAGATAATGATCGAACATTATCGTATGTTGACTACGATCAATTTGAAATTGGAATAATGGCAGCGCTTTCAAAAGATAAAAAGTTAGAGGAAATATATTCTAATACCGATATATATAAGAAATTCTCTTTAGAAATATTTGGGGATGAAGGTAAGCGTTCTATTTCTAAGAAGCTTTTTCTTGCGTTTACTTATGGAATGACTCATGTAAATCTTCTAGAAGCTGTAAAGCAGCATGGTGGCGATAAAGAAGTTGCTAGATTATTTTTTGATCAGTTTGCAGTGTTCATAGAATGGAGAGTTGGTATTGAAAAACTGTTTTTAGAGAATGGGAGAATTAGTACTCTTTTTGGAAATAATCTAGAGCGCACAGGAGTTGGGGAGCTAAGTTTCAAAGAAAAACGTTCTTGTGTTAGTCATGTAGTACAAGGTACTGGGTCACTCATCTTTAAAAAAGCTTTACTAGAGTTAAGTAAGGACTCTGAAATAGAGATATTAATTCCGATGCATGATGCTGTTTTGGTTCAACATTTACCTGCTTATGATATATCTAAAATAATTATAGTATTTGAATCTACTATGAATATAGTTTTAGGGGATGTTATTAATAGTAAAGCGTCCATAGAGAGCTTTGTGCATTAAAAAATAATAAATTGAGTCCCTTTTTTGCAACAGTTATGGTCGGCCTCTTTACTAAGAATGCGCAGCTACAGCAATTTAGTAGTGTGCTTATAGCAAGGCTTCTAGATATTAGGTTACAATCACGGTTTATCACATAATATAAAGCCTTAATTAGCTGTCATATCTTTTTTCAATTGAAAATTGCCAAGTTTAATAAAAAGATAAGTTAAAGTATAAAAGGTATAAAAATAGGCATAAAAACTGATTTAGAATTAAATTAATTCATTTTAAGGCTAGGTTGCAGAGGTTTATTCGAGTCTCTCCGTCACCAACTAAAAGTACATTTTCCTAAAGTCTCTAGTGCCTTCAGTTGCTTAATCTTTACTCTGCGATCCGCGCTTTCACTTCTGCGCCACTTCTAAAGTCTATCAATATACAGTTGTTTCCTAGCTAGCTTATTTTGTATAAATTTTTTGTATAAAAGAAGTGATGTGCTGCTTTCAAATTGTAAGCTTGTGTAAGCAATTTTCAAGTAGAATGACGTATTCGAAAATTAAGCCCTACTTAACAACTAGAGGATATAGATGCTTTTTGTAATTGATTTTGATGGTACGCTTTCCGTTGGTGATACTGTAGATGCAATGCTTGAACGATTCGCAGATGATCGATGGAAAGATCTTGAAGATGAGTGGTTAGAAGGTAATATTACCGCCATAGAGTGTATGAAGCAGCAGTTAGACTTGGTTGAAGTCGATCAAGTTACTCTCGAGAATTTCTTTCGCGGCATTCAGCTTGATGCTAGCTTTATTCCATTTCATAAATATATTAGTCAATTCTCTAAAGTGGCGATAGTCAGTGATGGCTTAGATCATGCAATTGATGTGGCTACTCGCAATGCGGCAATTCCTGAAATGCCGATTTATGCAAATAAACTAACGTTTAAGCCTAATGGCGTGTCAATTAGCTATCCGTATCGCAATTTAGACTGCAAGGCAGGTAACGGAGTCTGTAAATGTCAAATTGCTGAGCAACTATCTTCAGATGTGGGTGGTCCTGTTGTGTTAATTGGCGATGGTAAATCTGATTATTGCCTGGCTAAACATGCGGATATTGTGTTTGCAAAAGGTAAGCTAATTACTCATTGTGAACAAGAAAACATCCCTTTTAGAAGGTTTCAGACATTTGCAGAAGTTTTAGATGTGGTCAAAAAATGGGACTCATCTAAAAAGCTCCCGGCGAGAGCGTTAACGGGTCAGCAAGTAGCGTAAAACAGTAGGTAATTAAGCAGTCTTATTAGAGCTGCAGTTCAATTTACAGTTTAATTATATAAAATAACTTTGAGAATGAAAGAGTGCTTTTGATGGACGCAAAGATAATTGAGATTTTAGATAAAAATAACAAATATTGCTCACATGGCGATACTGTGAATTATGCAGATCCACCAAAAGTGTTTGAAGACTGCCAGGGTAGCTTCCTATTCGATGAAAATAAAACACCATACTTAGATTGGCAAATGTGGTATTCCGCAGTTAACTTTGGTTATAAGAACAAACGTTTATCAGATACATTGCACAAGCAAGTGGATACATTGCCACAGTTAGCTAGTCAATATTTACATAAAGAAAAAGTTGAGTTGGCGGAAATAATTTGTAAATACATGGAAGATAAGTACGGCGAAAAAGGCCGTGTTCACTTTAACGTGGGCGGTGCTCAAGCTGTTGAGGACTCATTAAAGTTAGTTCGCAACCACACAGGTAAAACACATCAGTTTGCATTTATGGGTGGCTATCATGGTCGCACGCTAGGTGCATCTGCGATTACATCTAGCTATCGCTATCGCCGTCGCTTTGGTAACTTTGCTGATCGCGCTGAATTTATACCATATCCATACTGCTTCCGTTGTCCGTATGACATGAAAGTGGAAACATGCAATACATATTGTCACTCACAATTTGAAAAATTATTTGAAACTGAATATCAATCAGTTTTAGATGTGAAAACAAATGAAAGTGAATTCGGTGCATTTTATATTGAGCCTATGCAAGGCACAGGTGGTTACATTATTCCACCAGAAGGCTACATGGCTAAACTGCAAGAAAGCCTAAAAAAACGTAACATTTTGCTTGTTGCCGATGAGATTCAAATGGGCGTATACCGTACAGGTAAATTATGGTCTTGGGAGAACTTTGGTATCGTGCCGGATGTGTTTGTATTCGGTAAAGCGATTACAAATGGCTTGAACCCGCTTTCAGGTATTTGGGCTAAAGAAGAATATATTAATCCAGAAAAATTCCCTCCAGGAACTACACACTCAACTTTTGCATCTAATCCGCTAGGTACAGCAGTGGCTTTAGAGGTTTTGAAAATGACAGCAGAGGGTGATTTTGAAGCGCAAGTTAACGAACGTGGAGCCTACTTCCTTAAAGCGATTCAAGGTCTAAAATCTCGCTGGAAATGTGTGGGCGATGTAAGTGGACTAGGTTTAGCATTACGTATTGAGCTGTGTACAGATGACGGGTTTACGGCTAGTCGCCAGTTAGCAGATCAAATGTTTAATGAAGGCTTAAAAGGCGATATCGATATTGGTGGAAAAATGTATGGCTTAGTACTAGACATTGGTGGCTACCAAAAGAATGTAATTACTTTGGCGCCATCACTATTGATTACGAATGAAGAAATCGATTTAGGTATCAAACTATTCGAATCACTGCTAAAACGCTGTGGTGCTAAGTAATATTCTGAACATTAAGATTTCTTCTAATTATGACTAATCAATTGCATGGCCGCGATGAAAAGCCAATATCTAGTAATCCATCTATTGATGAATTACTAGGTTCGGTCGGCTTTATTGAGCGTAAAGGTAATGTTGGTGTGTTGTTGATCCATGGATTAACTGGTACACCTACTGAAATGAAGCAATTTGGCAAATTGATTGCACGTAAAGGTTTTACTGTAGCATGTCCCGAGTTGGCTGGTCATTGTGCCACTATAGAAGCACTATCAGCGACTAAATGGCATGATTGGTATATATCCATCGAAAAAGCATTTGATGCACTTAAACAGGAGTGTGATCATGTGTTTGTTGCAGGCCTTTCTATGGGGGCCTTAATTGCACTCCTGCTTGCAGCAAAAAGGGGTAATCAAGTAGCTGGCGTGATATTGTTATCTACCACCTTCTTTTACGACGGTTGGAATGTGCCAAAATTCAAACAAACTTTCTTGTTGCCACTTGTACTTTACACGCCGCTTAAATACTTTTTCCATTGGGAAGAAACCTCGCCCTATGGAATTAAAGATGAGCGCACACGTGCACTGGTTCATGCAATTTTAGAAAATCGTGATAATCAGGCAGCAGATAAAATCGGCTATTTCAAAACACCAGCAACGGTGATTCTTGAGAGTGTACGCATGATTGATGCAGCTAAAAAAGTACTGAAAAATGTGATTGTCCCAACTTTAATCGTGCATGCAACTGAAGATGATATGGCAAGTATCAGGAATGCACATTATACTCAAGCAAACATTTCATCTAAAACAGTGGAAACATTCTTTGTAGATGACACCTATCATGTGCTGACACTGGATAAACGTAAAGATGATGTTGCTAAGCGTGCTGCTCAATTTTGTAAAGAACAAGCACATATATTAACTTCAAATAATAAAGTCTCATTAGCAGCTTAATATATAGCTGAGAAGTGAATAAAATATGACAATTAACGAAAAAAAAATACCAAGTGTTGAAGAGGTTTCAAATGCATTAGCAAAAATGATCGCTGATAAAATGGAAATTGATATTACGACTGTCTTGCCTGAAAGTAACCTTCAAGAACTAGGTCTAGATTCGCTAGATACATTTGATATTATTTTTAGTGCAGAGGATTACTTTAAAATTAAAGTTCCTAACGATCAAGTTAAGATTACTACTTTGCAAGATGTCGCGGTTTTGGTGCATCAGCTAATCCTCTCTCAAAAATCTTAATTTATAATAGCTATGGCTCATTTGTCAAATTCGCAGCGCGTAGTTATTACTGGTTTGAGTATCGTATCGCCGCTTGGTAATACCATTGCAGAATTAACAAGAAACGTATTTTCTGGTGTTTCCGGCATTAAACGTTTAAATATGCCATTTGTCGATGAAATGGATTGTAAGATTGCAGCACAGGCGCAGTTTGATCCTGCTAATCATTTCAGCAAACATACTTACTCCATGTTAGATCGTACTAGCCAGATCGCTTTGTATACCAGCGTAGAAGCGATTAAAGATGCGAACTTAATAATTGATGATGCCATGAAGCCTCGTATGGGCATTTATCTCGGTACTGGCATGGGTGGAGCGCAGTCAATAGAGGATGGCTATGTCAGACTTTATAAAGAAGGCGCTAGCAGATTGAAACCATTTACCGTACTGATGAGTATGAATAATGCTGCAGCATCTGCAATAGCCTTAGAGCATCAGCTCACAGGCCCAAACCAAACATTTTCCACAGCATGTTCATCGTCAGCAGTCGCCATCGGTGAAGCCTCTAGATTAATTCGTCATGGATATGCTGATGTGATGTTAGCTGGCGGTACAGAGGCACTTTTGACCTTCGGTACTATGAAAGCATGGGAAGCTTTAAGAACACTAGCAGAAGAGGATGTCGATGATATTGGCGCCTCTTGCAAACCATTCTCAGTAGACCGCACTGGCTTGGTGCTTGGTGAAGGCTCTGCAATGCTTGTACTAGAGTCTTATGAACATGCGGTGACGCGTGGTGCCAAGATATACGCTGAGATAGCGGGCTATGGGGCTGCGAATGATTGTAACCACATAACACAACCTTCAGTGAGCGGCCAATCTGCTACCATGCAAGCAGCGCTAAATGATGCAGATTTAAGCGCAAATGCTATTCAATATATTAATGCGCATGGGACTGGTACAAAGTTAAATGATATTACTGAAACTAACTCTATTAAGAAAGTGTTTGGCTCACATGCTTATGAGTTGAGCGTTAGCTCGACTAAGTCTATGCATGGTCATTTGATGGGTGCGGCAGGCGCGCTTGAGGCAGTTATCACTACGCTCGCAGTACATAGCAACACACTGCCGCCTACAATTAATCTAGCGCATCCAGATCTTGAATGCGATTTAGATTATGTGCCTAATCACTCTAAAACCTTAACAAAGCTTGAATATGCCATGTCAAATTCATTTGCGTTTGGTGGTACAGGTGCTGCTTTAATTCTGAAAAAATTAAACTGATGATGTTTCTTCCGCGTAAAGCGGTAGGAAATATTTATCATTTCAACAAATAATATTAAGCATCATATTAACCTTCGCTAGGTAAACTCTCTTTGTCTACACTCGCCATTTTTGTTTGGTTGTTGAATATCGTTGTTGATACTACAGGGCATATTGCTTTCAAACATGCAGCTGTTACCGAGAGTGAAAGCGAACTTTTGCGCTGGAAAAGTATGTTGTCATCTATGCCACTCTGGGTTGGTATATTCTGTTTTTGTTTAGAGTTTTTGCTTTGGCTGGTCTTACTTTCTATGCTGCCATTATCGCTTGGCATATTGCTTAGTGGGTTCAATACTGTAGCCATTATGATTGCCGGCAGGTTGATATTTAAAGAAATGCTAGATCCTTTACGAATCATAGGCATTACCTTTATTACAGTCGGCGTAGCATTGGTTGGAGGTTACGCATGAAGAAGCTATATTTCTATGCCATTGGCTTTGCGATTTTAATCGCGTTTGATACATTAACGCAGGTTTCTATCAAGCTTGCATCAGGTCAAGCGGGTGCATTTTCAATGAGCATGGATTGGTTGTTAGTTGTGCTGCATAACCCTTGGCTCTATGCAGCTGTACTTGGATATTTAGGGGCATTTTTTGCGTGGATGACCTTATTAAAGCACGCCCCAGTTGGCCCTGCGTTTGCAGCTTCGCATTTAGGGCTAATTCCAGTATTGCTGATTTCAGCCACCTATTTTGGTGAAAAGCTGACCACTATGCAATTACTTGGTGCTGTGAGTATCATGGTTGGCATTGTATTTTTGAGTCTAAGTGAGGCTAAGCATCCCCATGATTAGCATCCTCATGAATAAAGCGTAATTAAAGCAAAGCAACATGGCTCATTTATTTCATGAACCGCCACCAACTGCTGGCTTGCCTCTTTCAATGTTGGATTTTTTACCAAGTAAAACTTCGCTTGAGGAAGGTTTAGCGGTTTTTTTACAGCAAGAATGTGTACAAATTGAAAGTTCAGGCACGGCGGCTATTATGGTCGCACTGGCAGCACTCAAGTGCTTAGGTAATCGCCGCTCCGTCATTATTCCCGCATACACTTGCCCATTCGTACCGCTCGCTATTTTGCGTTGCGGACTAAAACCAATTATTTGTGATACTAAAAAAAATCATTTTGATTTTTGCTTAACTTCGCTTGAAGCCGCTTGTAATAAAGATACCTTGGCGATTATACCTACACACCTTGGTGGACGCGTTGCAGACCTAGCTAACATTATGAAAATCGCACAACAGTTCGGTGCTTATGTGGTGGAAGATGCCGCGCAAGCTCTAGGCGCGCGTTGGCAGGGGCAGTTGGTTGGTACGCTTGGTGATGTTGGCTGCTATAGCTTAGGCGTGGGTAAGGGCTTAACCATTTACGGTGGTGGCGCAGTTATTGCACGTAAAAGTGAAGTGCGAAAAGCGTTACAAACCACCCATAGTGAAATCGTGCCTTTTAAACTGACATGGGAAATACAGCGATTATTAGGTCTGATTGGCTATTATGTGTTTTATCGGCCGCTAGGTTTAGGTCTTGTTTTTGGCATACCATTACGGAAGAATCTTCAACAAGGTAAATTGATTGAGGCGGTAGGTGATGACTGCTTAGCTGACTTCCCTGTACATCATGTAGGGCGTTGGCGCAAAGCCATCGGTGCAAAAGCCTTAAAGAGATTGCCCGATTTCCATGACGCCGGCCGCAAGCAAGCGCTTAGTCGTAAGGCGCAACTCAGAAAAATACTTGGCGTAAATGTGATGGACGATACCGAAGGAGACATAGGCACATGGCCGTATCTCTTGGTATTAATGCCTACGCAACAATCGCGTGATGCTGCCTTGGCACAGCTTTGGTCAGCCAAGTCGGGCGTAGGACGCCTATTCATACATGCTTTGAGTGATTATGATTATTTGCCCTTTAGTGAAGTTAAAGCGCCCAATGCACAAGACTTTGCAGCACGTACATTAACCATCACCAATAGCCCGTGGTTGGACGAGGAAGATTTTTTGAAGATTTGTGAAGTATTGGAACGCGTAATTGGTTGAATATACGATTAACTGGTTGAATTCTGAATCAGAGATTGCCTCTGAGTTATGGGAAGTTTGCTTTCCAGCGCCCTTTGAAGGCAGCTGGTGGTACCAGGCACTTGAGCAATGCGGCATTGCCGACCAATTCACATTTTTATACGCACAAGTCAGCGATGCCAAAGGCCCAATTGCTATAGCACCAGCTTTTGTTATGAACGTGCCAATGCGCTTAGTGTTACCTCCGCTGCTATTACCATTGGCGAATATTATCGGAAAAGTCATACCATCTGCTTTGTATCAGCGCACGCTATTTATAGGCTCGCCTTGTAGCGATGAAGGCCGGGTAGGCATGCTCAGGCATGCGAATCGTGCTGAAGTGCTACGTCTTGTAAATGACTCAATGGTGCTTCAAGCTAGAAAGCTCAATGCATCTATGCGCGTTTGGAAAGATTTTCCGCAGGAGTATGCACCAGACTTTGCCGCATTTCCGTCTAATTTATTCCCATTAGTCAGCTTCCCGGGTACTGTGGTGGAGTTACCAAATTCGACCAAAGAAGGCTATTTAAGCACCCTTAAATCGTCACGTCGCAATAAGTTAAAAAAGAAATTAAAAGCTGCGGCAGGCGCACCTGTGGATGTAGAAGTCATTCAGCAGCCAGATAGCGCCAGAATGGGTGAGATCTTTAACCTGTTTTGGCAAACCTATGAAAAAGGCTCAACCAAATTCGAGCGATTAAATCGCAAGTTTTTTGATTTAATATCGGCTGAAAAACACTCTTATTTTGTGGTGTTAAAAGAACGCGAAAGCAAGCGAGTGGTTGCGTTTATGCTGTGTTTTGCAATTGGCGACCATGTCATCAACAAGTTTATAGGCATAGATTACACAAAACCCAAAGAGTGGTTTTTATACTTCAGGTTATGGGAGGCCGCAGTTGATTGGTCAGCCTCAATCAAAGCAAAGGCCATACAAAGCGGGCAAACGGGCTATTCAGCTAAAATTGAATTAGGCAATCAGTTAGTCTCATTCACCAACTATTGCGCGCATAAAAACCCTGTTATTCATTGGGTATATGCAAAAGTTGCTAAGACTATCAATTGGGATACGCTAGATGAGGATTTAGCGATTTATCTGCAAGCTTACCCTGATGAGAAACCTAGGTTTTAGTCTTGACGCCTTACGTTTGAATTAAGGGTTGGTGCGCGTCAGTGTCCCGCTTGATGGAATAATAGGGACTTCCCCTACTCGGAACGGCATCAAGGTGCCAAGATTGAGTTTTCGCGTGTTCAATCAAAATGAGAGGGGAAGTCATGACTAATATTACAACGATTGGAATTGATTTGGCAAAGGAAGTATTTGCTGTCTGTGCGATGGATGTGACTGGTGCTGTGTTCTATCACAAAATACTCAAGCGCGATGCCTTTGTCAGTTGGGCAGAACAACTGCCACCCAGCAATGTCGTCATGGAAGCTTGTGGCTCATCGCATCACTGGGGTCGCTGGTTTGCAGCACACGGGCATACAGCAAAACTCATTGCTGCTGAATTTGTACAACCATTTCGTAAAAGCGCAGCTGCTAAAAATGACAGGAATGATGCAGAGGCGATTGCCATTGCCTCACGTCAAGCCACTATGCGTTATGTCTCAGTAAAAAGTATCGCGCAACAAGAAGCTTTAGTTTGGCATCGTCTACGTGAAGGCTATAAAGAAGAGCGTACTGCACATCTGAATCGCATCCGTGGCTTACTTGGCGAGTTCGGCATCTGGCCACCACGCAGTGCAGACAAACTCATTCGTTTGCTACCTACGTTCACCATAGACATCAGCATCCCAGCAGGCGTACGCTCAGCCATAGTGCAAACCTTGCAGTATCTCAACGAACTCCATACGCAAATGGCTAAATGTGACCAACAGATTGCATTGCATGTTAAATCTCATCCAGCGGCTCAACGTCTGACTGAAATGACAGGCATCGGCACGCTCACCGCAAGTGCCACCAGTGCAATGGTCGTCGATGCAAAACACTATAAAAATGGTCGGCAGTTTGCTGCATGGCTAGGGCTTGTCCCAAGGCAAATGAGTTCTGGTGGCAAAGCTAAGCTCGGGCGCACTACTCGGCGAGGAGACACGTACCTAAGAAGCTTGCTGGTGCAAGGCGCTAAAAGCACCTTACAAGCAGCACTCAGGCAAGCCCCTGAGAAAGCCAGTCGGTTGCAGCAATGGATTGTGCAAATTTATATGCGCGTTGGTTATCACAAGACTGTAGTTGCAATTGCTAACAAACATGCGCGAATGATGTGGGCGATATTGGCTAAGAATGAAAGATACGATGCGTTAGCCTGGCAGCGCAATGATGTATAGAAGGGAAGCGAGTAAATGAAATCACCTGCAAAGTGAGATAGTGTTGAGGTAAGACCGAGCACAGAGAGAACCTGACTAACCCTGTGGCCAACAAACCAAAAGAACAAGCCTGATCAGCGCGTTCTTGTTGGGCCGATGAAGGAATGAGGTCTTTGTGCGCGGCTATTATCATGGCCCGCGAAAGTAACAAATGATCCGCAACAAGGCCGACTAGAGAGATGCAGTCTGTTTCCTTGATGCTAATAAACAATGTAGGTTTAAGTGGTAGATATAAGGCTGTAAGCGTAAAAACTGGAACTCAATCACACCCGTAAAACGGGTGTTAGGATGATTTTGCTTGACAGGTAGAGGAAGTCCCTAGAGATGGGTTAGACATGCTTATTTTTTGCAAGCAATAACCATTGAACGTTCGTTGGTTTTTACAGATGAACTGCCAACACTAGCACTAGTTTTGTTTGCATTGCCAGAAACAGAACTTAAAGATGCATCTTCGCTACTGCGGTCAAGGATGTCATAGCCAGCATCTTTGCAAAGTTCACCAGCGGCTGAATAGCATTTATCCCAGCCACGGGCAGTGCCGCTACAGTTTAATGAGTAAGCTTTACGACCATCAGGGGCGTACGTTTCCCTCACGGTAGCGCAAGAGCTAAGTAGTGCAGAAGCGACTAGGATGATTAGCAAGCGATGGATTCTTAATTCCCCTTGGTGAAAATGCTGAACCTAAAGTGTCCAACGTAAAGTAGACCCCAAAAAAACTAAATCTTTTATTGAGCCTGTTTGATAACTGATAATTAAAATGCATAATCTTAGTTAAATTAAGATGTAAGTAATTTTTAGTATACCTAATTTTGAATAATTCAAAATACCAAACACACTTCTTGTGGTTTAAACTTTTATGCAAATTGTAGTAGTTACATCTTTGCATATTCAATTACTTTAATCCCTATTTAAACCTTCGTTTAATGAAGTTCTTCAAATCGTCTACATAGCTAAATACGGATGGAATTACTAGCAGGCTTAATAGCGTAGAGGTGATTAAGCCGCCGATGACCGCTACCGCCATGGGTGAGCGGAATGAGGTGTCGCCAGCGCTCCAGCCTGCGGCAATAGGCAGCATACCTGCACCCATGGCGATGGTGGTCATCACGATTGGTCTGGCGCGTTTGTGGCAGGCGTCTATTAGGGCATCAAAGCGGCTTAGGCCGTGGTCACGCTGTGCCACGATGGCATATTCCACCAGCAAAATTGAGTTCTTAGTAGCGATCCCCATGAGCATGACCAGCCCAATAAGTGAAGGCATAGAAAAGCTTTTGCCTGCGACAAGCAGTGCTACAAATGCGCCACCTAAAGACAAGGGTAGTGCGACCAAAATGGTAAATGGATGTAAAAAATCTTTAAACAAAATGACCAATACAATGTAGATACATAGTACGCCGGTGAGCATTGCCAATGCAAAGCTGCCAAATAACTCATTCATGACTTCTGCATCACCGATTTCAGTTTGTTTAATACCTGCAGGTAGCTTTTGTAGGCTAGGTAAGTGTTTTACCGCTTCGGTAACATCGCCTAAAGTAAGTTTGGAAAGTTCTACTTCAATCTGTACGTTACGTGTGCGGTCATAGCGGTCTATCACCGCAGGGCCGCCTTCTAAATTAAAGTCTGCTACTTGCGCGAGCATTACGGGGCCTTTAGAACCGGGCACGGTTAAATGTTCTAATATGCTTTGATCTTTGCGAGCTTCATCTGATAATTGGACAACAATAGGTACTTGGCGCTGACTAAGATTCAACTTAGCCACAGAAAAATCATAATCGCCATCGGTGGCGATACGCAGAGTTTCACTAATTGCATTACTACTTACGCCTAAGTCAGCAGCTTTGCTAAAGTCTGGGCGCACGATCATTTCAGGACGAATAAGCGTTGCGCTAGAGGCAATATTACCTATGCCAGGAATCGTGCGTAAATCTTGCGTAACGGCATTAGATGCTTCTTGTAAGGCAGCAGAATCATCGCCGCTTAACATCAGTATGTATTTTTCACCTGAGCCACCTAAGCCAACTTTACTACGGACACCTGCTAGGTTAGTGAGTGCATCACGAATCTGACTTTCGATTTCTTTCTTAGGAGGTCTTTCAGAGCGAGGATCTAGCGCAATAGTCAGTGTTGCACGTCTTGTTTCAGCGGCACCAGTGCTTACAAAAGCATCGGTACCTGCGCTCCCTCCACCAATAGCTGTGTAGATTGTTTTAACATGGGCAATACTTTTGATGATTTGTCGCGCTTCTTCGGCCGATTGCTTTGTTTGTTCTAATGTTGCGCCAGGGGCGAGCTCTAAATAGACTTGTGTTTGCGAACTATCATCGGCAGGAATAAATCCAGTAGGTAGTAAGGGAATCAGTTTAATTGAGCCAAATAAAAATAATATAGCTGCAATCACTGTAATTAATCGGTGCTGCAAGCACCAATGGCTCCAACGTAGATAGGTACGCATCATTGCACCATCTTCTTGATGGGTATTATTTGATTTAAGTAGGTAAGCCGACATCATTGGCGTGAGCACACGTGCCACCACAAGTGATGCAAAAATGGCAAAAGCCGCAGTCCAGCCAAATTGTTTAAAGAATTTACCAGGGATACCGCTCATAAATGCCGTAGGTAAAAATACGGCAATCAGGGTAAATGTAGTGGCAATCACGGCTAAGCCAATTTCATCAGCTGCTTCCATCGCTGCTTGGTAAGGCGTTTTGCCCATTCGTAAATGGCGCACGATGTTTTCGACTTCTACAATGGCATCATCTACCAAAATACCAATTACGAGTGATAGTGCTAAAAGTGTAACAATGTTAATACTAAAGCCAAAGTTAGACATGCCGATAAATGCGGGGATAACTGATAATGGCAGCGCTACTGCACAAACAAAGGTCGCACGCCAGTTACGTAAAAACAGTAACACGACGAACACCGCGAGAATAGCACCTTCAATCAGCATGGTGATAGACGCTTTGTATTCATCTCGAACTGGTTGCACAAAGTTAAATGCCTCAGTGAGTATAATATCTGGGTGCTTGAGCTTGAGTTCAGCAAAGGCTTTTTCTACGCCATCACCCACTTCAATTTCGCTCGCACCTTTGCTTCGTGAGATTTCGAAACCAACCACTGGCTTGCCATCCAAAAATGCTGCGGAGCGTGGTTCGGCAAAGCTGTCTGACACTTTAGCGATTTGATTGAGGGTAATTTTTCGGCCATCAGTTAAGTTAAGCTCAATATTACCAATGGCTTCAGCAGAGTTCACTGTGGCGATGGTACGCATGGGTTGTTCGCTATCACCAAGTTTAGTGCGACCGCCAGCAGACTCCATTTGGCTTAATTTCAATTGATGTGAAATTTCTGCAACCGTAGCGTTAAGTGCTTGTAGTTTGTTTGGATCTAGCTCAACGCGAATCTCGCGATTTACGCCGCCTACACGACTGACTTTGCCCAAACCTTTTACACTAAGTAGTTTTTTGGTGAGTTCGTTATCTACAAACCAAGAAAGCGCTTCACCATCCATGTTAGGCGAGCTAATGGTGTAAGACAGAATAGGGGATGATGCTACGTTGAGTTTGCTTATTTCAGGATCGCGTAAGTCGCTAGGTAAATCTGCTCGGACTTGTGCCACGGCTGAGCGCACATCGTCTACCGCCTCTTGTACAGGTTTCTCCAAGCGGAATTCGACCGTAATGCTGACCACGCCATCTTGCACCTTGGTGTAAATATGCTTTAAGCCTTGTAATGACGCTAAGTTATTTTCAATCTTACGCGCGACCTCAGTTTCTAGCTGCGCAGGCGAGGCGCCTGGAAGGGACGCGGTAATATCCACAGTCGGTAAATCAAGATCGGGAAAGTTTTGAACTTTCATTGCTTGATAGCTAATGACGCCTGCGAACGATAGCATCACAAATAGCATGATGGCAGGAATTGGATTTCTAATACACCAAGCAGAAATATTCATGCGGTTATGGGTCTTTATAAAAGCTAATTGTTAAGGATTTATTTTTTAGTATTAGCTTGCGGAGCGATCTTCACTAAATCATTATCAGATAAAAACGCACCGCCAGTAGCTACAAGCTGCTGGTTAGGCTCTATACCGCTGATAATTTCAACGAGATTCCCTACACGCCTGCCAGTCTTCACTTTAACTTGCTTAGCAATTTTTTTACCATTGATATTGGTAACTGTAAACACGTAGGTAAAGCCGTCTCGTAACACTAGCACTTGCTGAGGAAGCGCTAGTGTGCTGGACTTACCTAAGATAAACTCGCCTTTAGCATACATGCCTGCCTTGGCTGGGCTGTTGGCTGGTAAATCAACGTAGATCAGCGCGTTACGGGTTTGTGTATCCACTGTTGGTGATATCATACGCACCTTACCTTTGAAGCTTGAGCCATCTGCTGCAACGACGTTAACTTGCATACCTGCTTTTATTTTAGCTAAGTCACTCGACACAACCTCGGCGCGCCACTCTAAGCGGCTTTGCCTAATCAGTTTGAATAACTCGCTACCTGTGCTTATTACTGCGCCAACCGTAGCGTTGCGTGAAGAAATAACGCCATTGTCAGGCGCGTAAATTTTAGTATTTTTTAAACGTATCTCTTGGGTGACTACGGAAGCTTTTGCTACTTCAATTCTTGCTTTGGAAGTATCTGCTGCAGTTGTATATTGATCAATTTGCTGATTTGACATGGCGCCAGTGTTTTGTAAGGTGCGTGCGCGGTCGGAGTTATTAATTGCCTCTCTGCCTTGTGCTTCAGCTTCCATTAAACTTGCTTTAGCTTGGTTTAATTCTGCCTCGATAGACTCCGCGGAGAAAGTTGCGAGTAATTGACCTTTTTTCACAACATCGCCTACATTCACTAACACTTGTGTGAGTCGTAAGCCATTGGATTCACTACCGATAATGGCCTCTTGCCATGCTACGACATTACCATTGGCTGATATTTTGAGCGGTAAAACTGTCTGTTGCGGCTGTATAAGGGTCACCGTTAGCGCTGGTGTGGTGATTGTTTCTGTGCTTGCTTTTTCAGCAAGGCCGAGGATTGGCGCTAATGCTAAGATTGGTAAAAGTAAAAGGAGAAACTTGTTCTCTAATAAATTGGCTGGTAATGGCTTAGTTACATGTGTCATGGCTTATCTCATTGTGCTGAATCAATAGGCACAGAATCTGTGGGTATGGAATCAGCTTCCAGCTGTTCGGATTGATTAAGTTTTTGGTCAAAAATAAGTGTTGGGGAGTTAAGTGCCGCAGTCCAGCCACCACCCATAGCGCGATACAAAGAAATCCATGCAAGTACACGTTCATTCTTTAAGGTTAGCAAATTATTTTCGGCTTGCAAACTTGCACGTCTCGCCTCTTCGAGTTCAAATAAATTACCCAAGCTGGCTTTATTGCGAGCTTCAGTGGCGACTAAGGATATTTTAAACCCTTCCGCAGCTTGATTAGCATCATTAAAGCGTTGTGCCGTACTATTTAGAGTGGCTAAAGCTTCCTCTACCTCACGCACAGCATTCCGTGCCACGCTTTCGTAAGTAACTTTGGCAGCTTCATATTGCGCTTTAGCATTTTCTACATTAGCAGCTCTGACTCCAGCATCAAAAATCGGCAAAGATACTGCCAGAGGACCAATTGACCATGTCAGCCCGTCTAATGCAGATCTATTTTTGCTGAATGTACGAGAGAACGAGTCGTAACTCAACGCTATATTTCCTGCTAAGCTTAGGCGAGGATAACGTTGTGCTTCATTCGATGCAATCTCAAAACTGGCTGCAGCGACATTTCGTTCAGCATTGAGAACATCTGGGCGTTGTGCTAGTAGACCTGCAGGCAATTCAGTTATTTCAATATCAGCAGGGGTGGGTATGACACCAACATTAGTTGCAAGTTTTGCAACTAATGTTGGTTCAGGTATTGCCGTGATAGCGACTAAGCTTTTAATATTTAAAGTACATTCTAGTGCTTGTTTCTTTTGCAGGTTGGCTGCTTCTGCAGCTTGGGCTAAGGATTGACTGGCGCTGGCAGGCGCCAAAAAACCAGCTCTTGCTGTTAAATCTGATAGTCGAGCCGTTTCATGACTAGAGTCAGCATTCTTTTTCGCCACTATATTCAAGCCCTCACACAACCGATAATTAGAGTATTGCTTAGCTGTTTGAGCCGCTACGATCACACGGGCATCATGCCAAAGTGCAATATTTGCGACTAATTTAGCTTCTTCTTCGTGTTTACTGGCGTTATTTCTACCCCAAACGTCAAGTTCCCAGCTTGCATTTGCCCCAACTGAAGCGGTAGTGCTAGTTGGAAACACCATACTGCCATTGGTTGATGGATATGCTGAACCTGATCTGCTTCTGCTGACGCTGGCCTCAGCGGTCACATTCGGGAGTAGCTGAGAATTTGCTACGGTGACCGCAGTTTGAGACGCCGTTACTCTAGCTTTAGCGCTTTCAATATCAGGACTAACTTTCTGGGCAGCTTCAATTAACTCTACAAGAACTGGATCATTGAATTGCTGCCACCAGTGTTTAAGGTTAGTTACTTTGCCATTGTGGGGTTGTGTCGCGGGTAATGGTTCAATCCACCCTGCTGCAGGATAAGTTGGCTTAAAGTTATTCGACTTTATAGTGGTGCAACTACAAATAAATATGCTCAAAAACGCACAGCTTATTAAATTGTGTGATTTTATTTTCATGCTTTTTGCGCACAATTCTGTAGCTTTACGTTCAATTTAACATCTCTTAATATTGTTTCGCAGATAGTTGCTTGAGGAACATAAAGTATCATAATTAAATGCGTTTTGGAATTTATGTTCTGCCTTGCAATTCAACAAGCAAAGGCTTTAAACTTAGAATCCTATAAATCGGTTATAAAGTCAATTTACTCGTTAATTTTGTTTTAAGCTTATAGCAAGGCTCATGCTTAATGGGTTACAATTACGGCTTGTCTGAGTCTACTATTGATATTTTAATTTAAAACGTTAGTTGTTAGCTTAAGAAGTTGCCACAAACTTTTCACAATAACTTTATTATTAAATTAAGGGGTTATTTAGAAGGTGTTTGTAGTAATAGTGACATAAATGGCTGTAAAAATATTTATATGTTTGATTCGAGTGGCTTTGATCTCTTGCTGCTTAATTTTCCAAAAGTTTTAGTTTTCAGAAATTGAGTTTGGGGCTAGTAAGTGTTAGAAAATTACTTTCCGATATTGATGTTTATCCTCGTGGGCTTAGCGGTCGGCGTTGGGCCTCTTGTATTGGGTTTATTGGTTTCACCACATAAGCCGGATTCGGCAAAAAATTCTCCCTACGAGTGCGGTTTCGAAGCGTTCGAAGATGCTCGTATGCGATTTGACGTTCGTTATTATCTTGTTGCCATCCTATTTATCCTGTTCGATCTGGAAATTGCCTTCTTATTTCCTTGGGCAGTTGTGTTGCAAGAGATTGGTTTGTTTGGCTTTATTGCCATGATGATTTTTTTGGGTGTACTGGTGATCGGCTTTATTTACGAGTGGATGAAGGGTGCCTTGGAATGGGATTAAACCTCAGAGCGGGACTAAGTAAGCCATGAGTATTGAAGGTATTTTAGAAAAAGGTTTTGTCACAACTACGTTGGATACGGTGATTAACTACACTCGTACTGGTTCAATGTGGCCGATGACTTTTGGTTTGGCGTGTTGCGCGGTAGAAATGATGCATGCAGGCGCTTCACGTTACGATTTAGACCGATTCGGTATTGTGTTTCGCGGAAGCCCGCGTCAGTCTGACGTAATGATTGTGGCTGGTACGCTAGTCAATAAAATGGCGCCAGCGCTACGTAAAGTGTATGACCAAATGGCTGAGCCACGTTGGGTAATTTCAATGGGTTCATGCGCGAATGGTGGTGGGTATTACCATTATTCTTATGCGGTTGTGCGTGGATGTGATCGCATTGTACCGGTTGATGTCTACGTGCCAGGTTGTCCGCCTACAGCAGAGGCTCTACTCTACGGCATTATCCAGCTACAAAATAAAATCAAACGTACTAACACCATCGCGAGATAGTGCGAGCTAAAAGAAAAATATGTCAGCTAAATTAGATCAATTATTAAGTGATTTGCAAGCCTCACTAGGCGACAAAATCACTAAGCATGTTGTAGCGCTAGATGAAATCACCATTGAATGTAAAGCCGAGAATTATTTAGCGGTTTGCCAAATATTACGCGATGCGACAACTTTAAAGTTTGAGCAGCTAATCGATTTAAGCGGTGTGGATTATCAAACTTATGGTGACGGTGCTTATGATGGCGTGCGCTACGCGGTAGTTTGTCATCTGCTTTCTGTGTCACTCAATCATCGTGTGCGCTTACGTGTATTTGCGCAAGATGAAGACTTTCCAATTCTGCCGACTTTGGTCGATATATGGTCAGTTGCAAACTGGTATGAGCGTGAAGCGTTTGATATGTTCGGTATCATGTTTGAAAATCACCCAGATTTACGTCGCCTTCTCACTGACTATGGCTTTGTTGGCCATCCGTTCCGTAAAGATTTCCCTATGATTGGTAATGTTGAAATGCGTTACGACCCAGAGCAGCAGCGCGTGATTTATCAGCCTGTCACCATTGATGAGCGCAATAATGTACCGCGTGTGATTCGTGATGAAGGAGCGCACCGTGGCTGAGATTCGTAATTACACCATGAACTTTGGTCCGCAGCATCCTGCTGCGCACGGGGTTTTACGCTTGGTTTTGGAGTTAGATGGTGAAGTGATTCAACGTGCAGATCCGCATATCGGTTTGCTGCATCGTGGTACTGAAAAACTAGCTGAAAATCGTACATATCTGCAATCTGTACCTTACATGGACAGGCTTGATTACGTATCGATGATGTCGAACGAACATGCTTATGTGATGGCGATTGAAAAGATGATGGGTATTGAGGTACCTATCCGCGCGCAATACATACGCGTGATGTTTGACGAAATTACCCGTGTATTAAATCATTTGTTGTGGTTAGGTGCGCATGCCTTAGACGTGGGCGCAATGACGGTGTTCTTATACGCATTCCGCGAGCGTGAAGATCTGTTCGACTGTTACGAAGCTGTTTCTGGCGCGCGTATGCATGCTGCGTATTACCGTCCAGGTGGCGTGTACCGTGATCTGCCAACGCAAATGCCGCAATATGAAGTATCGCCTTTGCGTAATGCTAAAACCGTTAAAAGTCAAAATGAAAACCGCCAAGGTTCATTGTTAGATTTCATTGAAGATTTCGTTAATCGTTTTCCTAAATATGTCGATGAATATGAAACCTTGCTGACTGATAACCGTATCTGGAAGCAGCGTACCGTCGATGTTGGTATCGTGACACCTGAACGCGCTTTACAGTTAGGGATGACTGGTCCAATGCTTCGTGGCTCAGGCATCGCTTGGGATTTGCGTAAAACACAGCCCTATGAAGTATACGCAAATATGGATTTTGATATTCCTGTTGGTGTGAATGGTGATTGTTACGACCGTTACTTGGTGCGTATGGAGGAATTTAGGCAATCAAACCGCATCATTAAACAATGCGTTGATTGGTTACGTAAAAATCCAGGCCCTGTAATTTCAAGTGATAACAAAGTTGCGCCACCAGACCGTGAAGGTATGAAGAGCAATATGGAAGATTTAATTCACCATTTCAAACTATTTACTGAAGGTTTCCATGTGCCAGCGGGCGAAGCTTATGCTGCGGTTGAGCATCCAAAAGGTGAGTTTGGTATTTACATGGTGTCAGATGGTGCTAATAAGCCTTATCGCCTAAAAATACGTGCGCCAGGTTTTGCCCATTTAGCTGCTCTAGACGAGATGACACGAGGCCACATGATTGCTGACTTGGTTGCAATTATTGGTACGCAAGATATTGTATTTGGCGAGATAGATAGATAATTAGGTCTGATAGATAAAAAATGTTAAGTCCACAAGCCACAGAAAAAATAGATTACGAGCTGACAAAGTATCCAGTTGACCAACGTCAAGCGGCGGTGATGAGTGCGTTGCGAATTGTGCAAACAGAACGCGGCTGGTTGTCAAAAGAAAGCATTACTGAAGTTGCGCAATATTTAGGCATGCCTGAAATCGCCGCGATGGAAGTGGCAAGTTTTTACAATATGTACGACTTGTCGCCCGTCGGAAAATATAAAATCACGATCTGTACCAATATTTCATGCATGCTGCGCGATAGTGATGAGATTGTTAATCATCTAAAGACTAAGCTTGGTGTTGGCTTTAATGAAGTCACGCCAGATGGTAAATTCTGCCTAAAAGAAGGTGAGTGCATGGGTTGTTGTGGCGGCGCACCTTTGATGCATGTAAATAATACTGACATGCATGAGTTTTTGACGGTTGAAAAAGTAGATGCGATTATTGGGGAACTTAAATAATGGCAACTCGTAAATCTGCAGTTGATAAAACGGCACTTCATAAGCCAGTCGTGATGACTGATTTAAAAGGTCAAACTTTGGTGACCTTGCGCACGCTCACAGAAGAAGATCCAGCATCGTTAGAGACCTACATTAAACTCGGTGGTTACTCAGCATTAAAACGTATCGTGACTGAGAAAACTAAAGCGACCGATATTATTACCGAAGTAAAAACTTCCGGCTTACGTGGTCGGGGTGGTGCGGGCTTCCCAACAGGTCTTAAGTGGAGCTTTATGCCGCGCTATTTTGATGGCGTGAAATATTTGGTTTGTAACAGCGATGAAGGCGAGCCTGGCACATTTAAAGATCGCGATATTATTCGCTATAACCCGCATCAGTTGATTGAAGGTATGGCGATTGCCGCTTATACATTAGGCGCGCGAGTAGGCTACAACTACATCCACGGTGAAATCTGGCAGGATTACGAGATATTTGAAGCAGCTTTGCACGAAGCAAAAGCGGCTGGTTATTTAGGTGAAAATATTTTAGGTAGCAACTTTAATTTTGATTTATATGCAGTACATGGCTACGGTGCATATATTTGCGGCGAAGAAACCGCACTGATTGAATCGATTGAAGGTAAAAAAGGTCAGCCACGCTTTAAACCGCCATTCCCAGCAAGTTATGGTGTGTTTGGCAAGCCTACTAACGTTAATAACACGGAAAGCTACACTTCTATCCCATGGATACTAGAGCACGGTGGACAAGCTTTTGCCGATTTAGGTGTGCCTAACTCAGGCGGTACAAAGCTATTCTCAGTATCTGGACATGTTGAAAAGCCAGGTAACTATGAAGTTAAAATGGGTATGCCATTTAATGAGCTATTAGAGTTAGCTGGTGGCGTTTGGAAAGGCCGTAAACTTAAAGCGGTGATCCCAGGCGGCCCATCAACACCAGTGATGCCTGCAGAGGCGATTATGGCAGCGACGATGGATTACGAAGGTTTAAGCAAAGCGCGCTCCAGCTTGGGTGCTGGCTCAATGATTGTGATGGATGAAACCACTTGTATGGTGAAAGCCTTGCATCGTTTGTCTTATTTCTTCTATGAAGAAAGTTGCGGTCAATGTACGCCATGCCGTGAAGGTACTGGTTGGGTTTATCGCGTGATAGACCGCATTGTTAACGGTAAAGGCAAAATGGAAGATTTAGATTTGCTAACAGATGTAAGTAACAACATTGCAGGACGTACTATTTGTGCCTTAGGCGAAGCTGCGGCAACGCCAGTGTTAAGCTTCATTAAACATTTTAGACCAGAGTTTGAATACTATATTCAGCATGGTAAGAGTATGGTGGAAAGTCAATAATGTTAAATATTGAAATAGATGGCAAAGAGTTAGAAGTCGAACACGGCAGCACTATTATTGATGCTGCAGATAAGGCTGGTATTGCCATACCACGTTTTTGTTATCACCCTAAATTATCCGTAGCGGCTAACTGCCGCATGTGTTTGGTACAGGTTGAAAAATTCAACAAGCCTCTGCCAGCCTGTGCAACACCAGTTGCAGATGGTATGAAGATTTTTACGCGCTCTAAGTCTGCCATTGAAGCGCAGAAGAGTGTGATGGAGTTTTTATTAATTAATCATCCACTTGATTGCCCTATTTGCGATCAGGGCGGCGAGTGTGATTTGCAAGATATTGCAGTGGCTTACGGCACCAGTGGCTCACGTTACACTGAAGAAAAACGCGTTGTTTTCAATAAAAATATTGGTCCGTTAGTCAGCACTGATATGACACGCTGTATTCAATGTACTCGCTGTGTGCGCTTCTTAAAAGAAGTCGGCGGTATGATGGAGCTAGGCATGGTTGGCCGTGGCGAACATGCTGAAATTACTGCTTATGTTGATAAGAGTGTGAATTCGGAGCTGTCAGGTAATATCATCGATTTATGCCCAGTGGGTGCATTGACCAGCAAACCCTACCGATATTCAGCCCGTAGCTGGGAGCTGACACGTCGCCCAAGTATCGCGCCGCACGATGGCTTAGGTTCACATATCGAAGTCCATGTAAAAGACAATAAAGTCATGCGTGTATTGCCGCGTGAAAAAGAAAGTATTAACGAGTGCTGGTTGTCAGACCGTGATCGTTTCTCTTACGAAGGCTTAAATAGCCCAGACCGCCTTAAAGTGCCGATGATTAAACATAGTGGCAATTGGGTGGAAACAGATTGGAAAACTGCGCTAGAGTTTGCTGCAGGCCAAATCAAAGACATTACCAATGAGCATGGCGCAGAATCACTAGGCGTGCTTGTTTCGCCAAATAGCACGATGGAAGAAGGCTATCTAGCTAAGAAGTTGGCTGATGGCTTAGGTTGTGGCAACGTGGATTATCGTCTGCGCCAAACTGATTTTAGGTTAGATGGCAAGCGTTTAGGTACGCCATGGATGGGCTGTAATATTCAAGAGATTGAAGAGCTAGATCGTATATTAGTGATTGGTTCAAATCTGCGTAATGAGCATCCATTATTAGCGCAACGCTTCCGTAAAGCGGTAGCGAATGGCGCTAAGCTATCTATCATCAGTCCGCTGGATAACAATCCTTTGATGGATGTCGCGCATAAAGTCATCGTGCGTCCTAATGATATGGTTAACGTGCTTGGCCAAGTGCTTAAGGCAATGTCTGGTTTGCAAAAATTGTCACTATGCTTGCCGCCAACACTTACGCAATTGCTGTCAGATATTAAAGTACGCCCAAATACTCAAGCGATTGCTGAAAGCATGGCTGGACACGGTGAAACTTATGATTTGATTTCACCAAAAGTCGGTATTTTCTTAGGCAATATGGCCTTGAGCGATCCTAGGTTTACTGAAATGTACAGTATGGCTGAGGCTATTGGTGGCATTTCAGGTGCTAAAGGTGGTATTTTGCCAGCTGCCGCGAATAGCACCGGTATGCACATGCTAGGTGTGATGCCTAACAGCACGGGCATGCACGCACGTGCAATGCTAGAAGTGCCGCGTAAAGCATATTTACTTGTAAATATTGAACCAGAGCTTGATTGCCAGCATGCTGCTTTAGCTAAGGCAGCGATGGAAAAGGCCGAGTGTGTTGTTGCGCTAACCGCATTTAAATCTCAAGCTTTAGAAAACGCCGATGTATTGTTGCCAATTGCACCATTTACTGAGACTTCTGGCACATTTATGAGCATGGAAGGTCGCGTACAAAGTTTTACTGCCGTGACTAGACCGTTAGGTGAATGTCGCCCAGCATGGAAAGTGCTACGTGTATTAGCGAATACTTTAGGTTTGCAAGGTTTTGATTTTGAAACCAGTGAGCAAGTTAAAGAGGCTGCTTTTGGCGGTGAAAAGCCATCTGCTGTGGTTTGGCGTAGTTTGAACAATAACTTGAAAGAGTTAGTTGAGATTCAAATTAACATTAAACACGAAGGCTTGCAGCGCATCGGTGAAGTGCCACAATATGAATCTGATCCAATTGTGCGCCGTTCAACACCACTGCAAAAAACAAAATACAACATCAAACCAATGGCACGCATGTGCGCGAGTCAACTGGCTGAATTAGGCTTGATTGATGGGGATCTTGTTTCTGTTAAGCAAGACAAGGGCAGTGCTGTACTCACCGTTAAGTTGGATGATCATGTCGCTAAAGGTTGTGTGCGTGTAGCCGCAGCGCATGAAGATACGATTGGCTTGGGTGATTTGATGGGTGATATTACCGTTGAAAAACTATCACCTGCACAGCTCAAAGGTGGTGTGACTGCTGTGGAGGCGCGAGTATGATTGCGTCATTTCTAGCACTATGCTCAAATTTATTTGGTAGCTACTGGCCAGCAGTGCAGTTGACTGTTTGGACCTTGATTAAAATCGTCACCATTGTTGCACCTTTAATGGGCGCGGTTGCTTATTTAACCCTAGCTGAACGTAAAGTTATTGGCTATATGCAAGTGCGTATTGGTCCAAATCGTGTGGGTTATTTTGGTTTGCTACAGCCGATTGCAGATGGTTTGAAACTTTTATTTAAAGAAATCGTTGTTCCTACAGCTTCAAACAAAGCATTATTTTTACTGGGACCAGTATTAGCGATTGCGCCTGCCTTTGCAGCATGGGCGGTGGTGCCATTTGATGCAACTTTGGTTTTGGCTAATGTCGATGCTGGTTTGCTTTATATTTTGGCCATGACATCCGTTGCAGTTTATGGGGTGATTATTGCGGGTTGGGCATCTAACTCTAAATACGCATTTTTAGGTGCTTTGCGTTCTGCGGCACAAATCGTGTCGTATGAAATTGCCATGGGCTTTGCTTTAGTCGGCGTGTTGATGTGTGCTAATACATTGAATCTTGGCAAAATTGTAATGGGTCAAGAGGGTGGCTTCTGGCACTGGTATTTCTTGCCGTTATTTCCATTGTTCGTCGTTTATTTTATTAGCGCGGTAGCTGAAACTAACCGCGCGCCATTCGATGTGGCTGAAGGTGAATCAGAAATCGTTGCGGGTTTCCATGTGGAATACTCGGGCATGGCGTTCGCAGTGTTTTTCTTAGCTGAATATGCCAATATGATTTTGGTGTCTATGCTCGCTGCAATCATGTTCTTAGGGGGATGGTTGTCACCTGTGCCATTTATCCCAGATAGTTTCTTGTGGCTTTTGGCTAAAGTGGGCTTCTTGTTGTTCCTATTCTTATGGTTCAGAGCGACTTTCCCAAGATATAGATACGACCAGATCATGCGCTTGGGTTGGAAGGTGTTTATTCCGATTACCATTGTTTGGATTGTGTTTGTTGGCGGTATGATGCAAACGCCATATGCTTACTTGTTCCATTAATTTGACTTATTTTGATATTGACTTAAAAATTTATGATCGCAAAAATTAAATCAACGCTTTCTAGCTTAATGCTAGTCGAGCTACTAAAAGGGATGGCATTAACAGGCCGCTACTTTTTTGCGCCTAAAATCACGGTGCAATATCCTGAAGAGGTGACGCCACAATCAAACCGTTTCCGTGGCTTGCATGCATTACGCCGTTATCCAAACGGTGAAGAGCGTTGTATCGCTTGTAAATTGTGCGAGGCTGTATGCCCGGCAATGGCAATTACGATTGAATCTGAACAACGCGAAGATAATACGCGCCGCACAACACGTTACGATATTGACCTCACCAAATGTATTTTCTGCGGTATGTGTGAAGAATCATGTCCAGTAGATTCCATTGTTGAAACGCGTGTGTTTGATTATCACGGTGAACAACGTGGTGACTTGCTCTACACCAAAGAGATGTTGTTGGCGGTAGGTGATAAACATGAGAAGCAGATTGCTGCTGATCGTGCGCAGGATAAAGAGTTTAGATAGATAAAGAATTTAGATAAATATAAGAATTTAGGTAGAACCGAATCGATATGACTTTTTTTGGCTTACATTTTCAAGACATTGTTTTTTATACGCTGGCAGCTGTATTGCTCTATGCGGCTATCAGCGTGATCACTACCCGTAACCCTGTATATGCTGCCTTGTACTTGGTATTGGCCTTCTTTACTGCAGCTGGAATTTGGTTGTTGTTAGAAGCCGAGTTTTTAGCGATTGCACTCGTATTGGTTTATGTAGGTGCGGTCATGGTGCTGTTCTTATTCGTTGTGATGATGCTGGATATTAATCTAGATAAATTGCGCGAAGGCTTTTGGAATGCATTACCAGTTGCATTGCCTGTTGGCGGCTTAATGGCAGTAGAAATGGTGATGATAGTGGGCGTACGCAACTTTGGAGCTGATAAAGTGATTGCTCCACCAGCACACGCAGCTGATTACAGCAATACTGCAGAGTTAGGTCGTGTGCTTTATACAGATTATTTATTGCCATTTGAATTAGCCTCAGTAGTGTTGTTGGTAGCAATTGTTGCGGCGATTGCGTTGACCTTAAGAGACAGAAAAGAAAGTAAGTCTGTAGATCCATCTAAACAAGTACTGGTCAAGAAAGCTGATCGTATTCGTATATTGAAAATGGATGCGGTGGTTGAAAAAGCTGAAGACGCAGCGAATACGCAGGAGGCTAAATAATGGTTGGTTTATCTCATTACCTAATTTTAGGTGCGTTGTTGTTTGCAATTAGTGTGATTGGCATATTTTTAAATCGCAAAAATGTAATTATTTTATTGATGGCAATCGAATTAATGTTACTTGCTGTCAATCTGAACTTTATTGCGTTCTCACATTATTTACACGATATCGCAGGTCAAGTTTTCGTGTTTTTTATCCTCACGGTAGCAGCTGCAGAATCTGCAATTGGCTTAGCCATTTTGGTGGTGTTGTTCAGAAATCTACGCACTATTAACGTAGATGATTTAGATAGTTTAAAAGGGTAGCGAAAAGAATGACAATGCAACAAATTTATCTCGCTATTCCTTTACTGCCGCTATTTGCAGCAGTCATCATCGGTTTGTTCGGTAAGCAGTTACCGCGCGCCGCTGCGCATGTAGTCACAATATTAGGCGTAGGCGCTTCATTCGCTCTATCGCTTTATGTGCTTAATGATGCGATGACAAGTGCACCCTATAATGGAACAGTCTACTCATGGCTTAAAAGTGGCAATTTCACTTTTGAAATTGGCTTCTTAATCGACAGACTTTCCGCAATGATGATGGTTGTTGTGACATTTGTATCGCTTATGGTACATATCTATACCATCGGCTATATGCATGAAGATAAAGGCTACGCTCGCTTCTTTAGCTATATTTCATTATTTACTTTCTCAATGTTGATGCTAGTCATGAGCAACAACTTCATGCAGTTGTTCTTCGGTTGGGAAGCTGTTGGCTTAGTTTCTTATCTATTGATTGGCTTCTGGTATACGCGCCCAACGGCTATTTACGCAAACTTAAAGGCCTTCTTGGTGAACCGTGTTGGTGACTTTGGTTTCTTGCTGGGTATAGGCTTGGTACTGTTCCATTTTGGCAGCTTAGATTACGCCGCGGTATTCTCAGTTGCGCCGCAAATGGCTGATGTACAGATCAACCTCATAGGTAACGCGCAGTGGTCATTGATGACAGTGACTTGTATTTTGTTGTTCATCGGTGCAATGGGTAAATCTGCACAAGTGCCTTTACATGTATGGTTACCGGATTCTATGGAAGGCCCAACGCCAATTTCAGCATTGATTCATGCGGCAACCATGGTGACTGCCGGTATTTTCATGGTGGCACGTATGTCACCTCTGTTTGAGTTGTCTTCAACAGCATTATCTTTTGTGATGATTATTGGTAGTATTACAGCGCTGTTTATGGGCTTTTTGGGCATTATCCAAAACGATATTAAGCGGGTGGTTGCATACTCAACCTTGTCGCAACTTGGTTACATGACGGTTGCACTAGGTGCTTCAGCTTACTCTGTGGCGATATTCCACTTAATGACCCATGCGTTCTTTAAAGCTTTACTATTCTTAGGTGCTGGTTCTGTGATTATGGGCATGCATCATGATCAAGATATTCGCAACATGGGTAACTTGAAAAAATACATGCCTGTGACTTGGATTACTTCACTAATTGGTTCACTAGCTTTAATCGGCACACCATTTTTATCAGGCTTCTACTCGAAAGATAGCATCATTGAAGCTGCAAAAGCTTCAACGATTACTGGTAGCGGTTTTGCTTATTTTGCAGTGTTGGCTGGTGTATTTGTCACAGCTTTTTATAGTTTCCGTATGTATTTCTTGGTATTCCACGGTACAGAGAAATGGCGTGTAGTCAAACATGACGCGCATCACGATGACGACCATGATCATCACCATGGCTTATCACCAACTGATGATCCGCATGAGCCAGGTTGGGTAATTAAATTACCATTAATTTTATTGGCAATACCCTCATTAGCCATTGGTTATTTCGCAATTGAGCCTATGCTTTATGGTAGCTTCTTTAAAGGCATTATATTTGTTGATTCTGCAGCGCACCCAGCTATGCATGAACTCACGCATGAATGGCATGAAGTCATGCATAACGCGGCAGGTATGGCTTTGCATAGTTTAATGTCATTACCATTATTACTTGCGGCGTCAGGCGTTGTTGTCGCTTGGTTCTTCTATATGAAGCGTCCAGATATTCCAGCGAGTATTCAAACTAGATTCTCGACTATCAATAAAATACTTGAGAACAAATATGGCTTCGATAGCTTTAATGAACGCGTATTTGCAGCTGGCTCAGTCTTTATTGGTAATAAACTTTGGCAAATTGGTGATGTGAAAATTATCGATGGCGCCATGGTCAATGGCACAGCCAACTTGATAGGAAAACTCTCAGGCGTAGTACGCAAGTTGCAAACAGGTCTTATTTATCACTATGCATTTGCCATGATTATTGGTGTATTTTTGATGCTCACATTCTTTAATAAAGTATAAAAATGTTGAATTACTTTAGCTCCGACTACTTTTTTAGTCATATTTTAAGCTTCTCAATTTGGGTGCCAGTATTAGCGGGTATCGCGGTATTGTTCACTTCAAATGATAACAAGCCAGACACTACTCGCTGGGTAGCACTTATTGGTGGTTTAGCAGCCTTTTTGGTAACCATTCCACTTTATACACATTTTAATTTCGCCGATGGTGGCTTTCAGTTCCAAGAAGGTTTTAACTGGATTCCAGCCTTCCATATTAACTACCATCTAGGTGCGGATGGCATTGCTATTCCACTGATTCTGCTCACAAGTTTTACTACGGTCATAGTCATCATCTCCGCATGGGAAGTGATTGAGAAACGTGTTGCGCAATACATGGCAAGTTTTCTTATTATGAGCGGCTTGATGATAGGCGTATTCAGTGCCTTAGATGCTATTTTGTACTATGTGTTCTGGGAAGCGATGTTGATACCAATGTTCTTAGTCATTGGTATCTGGGGCGGCCCAAACCGTGTCTATGCAACGGTTAAGTTCTTCTTGTACACATTGCTAGGCTCGCTATTAATGTTGGTGGCATTCATTTATTTATACATGAATACAAACAGCTTTGAAATTGTCGATTTCTATAACTATCAAATGCCACTTAATGTGCAAGTGTTGATCTTCTTGGCATTCTTTGCAGCTTTTGCCGTAAAGATACCAATGTGGCCAGTGCATACTTGGTTGCCCGATGCTCACGTGGAAGCACCAACTGGTGGTTCTGTAGTATTGGCTGCGATTGCACTTAAGCTTGGCGGATATAGCTTCTTACGCTTTGCAATGCCAATCGCACCTGATGCCGCACATTATTTATCAGGTTTTATGATTACCTTGTCATTGATAGCCATTGTTTATATCGCACTGGTAGCTTTGGTACAAAAAGACATGAAAAAGCTCATTGCGTATTCATCTATTTCACACATGGGTTTTGTTACATTAGGCTTTTTCATATTCAATAACCTAGGTCTTGAAGGTGCAATCGTTCAAATGGTATCGCACGGCTTTATTTCTGCTGCAATGTTCTTATGTGTGGGTGTTCTGTATGACCGAGTGCACAGCCGTGAAATCAAATCCTATGGCGGCGTAGCTAATACCATGCCTACTTTCGCAGCATTTGCAGTATTGTTTGCCATGGCTAATAGTGGTTTGCCAGGTACATCAGGCTTCGTAGGTGAGTTTATGGTGATTTTAGGCGCTATTCAGGAAAACTTCTGGTATGCATTCTTAGCTTCATTCACATTAATTTTCGGTGCGGCTTACACCTTATGGATGGTGAAACGGGTGTTTTATGGAGAAATTGCTAACGCAAAAGTAGCTGCACTTAAAGATCTATGCCAACGTGAATTCTTGATATTAGCGATATTAGCTGTTTTGGTATTGGCTTTAGGTATATACCCGCAGCCACTTACTGATATGACAAACGCAACAGTTACACAACTTCTTTCACATTTAATGCAAAGCAAGCTACCTGTAGGTTTGCCGTCAGGTCTATAAGTCATGGAAAATATTCGTTACGACCTCATAACAGCCTTACCTGAAATTGTCATCGTATGTATGGCGATGTTTATTTTGTTGGCCGATTTATTTCTTAAACCTGCTAATCGCATCGCTATTTACTTGCTAGCCCAAGTCACATTATTGGTTGCGGCTTACATCACGTTTACTACGCATGTGCCAAGTGTTTGCTATGCATTTACCAACACCTTTGTTGATGATGCGATGTCAGATATATTGAAATTGATGATTTATTTGGGTACTTCATTAATCTTTGTTTATAGCCGACAATATTTACAGCAACGCGATATGTATCGTGGCGAATTTTATGCTTTAACGCTATTTTCAGTCGTGGGTATGATGATTATGGTCTCAGGCCAAAGCATGCTAACGCTGTATATAGGCCTAGAGCTATTATCATTGAGTTTATACGCATTAGTAGCGCTTGACCGTGATAACGCAAAAGCAACCGAAGCTGCCATGAAGTACTTTGTTCTTGGCGCATTAGCATCAGGCATGTTGTTATACGGCATGAGTATGATTTATGGCATGACAGGCAGCCTGAATATTGCTGAAATTAGCGGCACATTAGTTGGTGCTGATAAATTACATTCTGTATTGATTTTAGGTTTGGTGTTTATCGTTTCAGGCTTAGCTTTCAAGTTAGGTGCAGTGCCATTCCAAATGTGGGTGCCAGATGTGTATGAAGGCTCTCCAACAGCAATGACCATGCTGATTAGCTCTGTGCCTAAACTAGCTGCTTTTGCATTTGTAATTCGCCTGTTAGTGCAAGCATTACCGTCATTAGCCATCGATTGGCAGCAAATGCTCATGTTCATGGCGGTCTTGTCCATTATCATTGGTAACATCACGGCCATTGCTCAAACCAACCTAAAGCGTATGTTGGCCTACTCAACAATTTCACATGTCGGCTTTATGATGTATGGCTTGATGAGCGCTAGTACTAATGGTTTTGTTTATGCCATGTTCTACATCGTGAGTTATGTATTAATGACGCTTGCGGGTTTTGGCATGATATTGCTGCTATCACGCAAGGGTTTTGAAGCAGATAAGTTAGATGACCTCAAAGGGCTAAATCAACGCAGCCCATGGCATGCATTTTTAATGCTGATTGTGATGTTTAGTATGGCTGGCGTACCACCAACTTTAGGCTTTTATGCTAAATTTTCTGTGCTACAAGCTGCGTTACAAGCCGGCTACTTATGGTTAGTTGTATTTGCGGTATTAATGGCGGTGATTGGTGCGTTCTACTATTTACGTGTGATTAAAATGATGTATTTCGATGACCCTGTAGATCGAAATCCAATCGAAGCGCCAATGGACATGCGTATTGTGTTGGGCATCAACTCACTGGCTTTATTAGTGATTGGTTTAATGCCAGAAAAATTGATGGAACTTTGTATTTACGCTATCACAAGAAGCTTAAGTTAAATTTCAATCAGTCAAATTTCATCCGCAGTTTATAGCTACTTTGTAAACAATCGTAAAAGACACATTTCCTACCAAGCTTAACTCATTAGGCTGACGTTCTTCATAGCAAAAATATACAAAAAGTACTTGTATATTTTTGCTTGTCATTCAAAATACAAACAGAATAAATTCAATTTAAATTTAGTATTTAAAGGCTTATATGCGCTTAGATGACGAACGTGAAAGCAGTAACGTAGAAGATAGACGTGGCAGTGGTGGTGGCATGCCTATTGGCGGCAAAAGTATAGGTCTCGGCACTATCGCAATTGCCTTAGTTGCTATGTATTTTGGCGTTGACCCTTCTGTAGTGCTCAATATCGGTCAAGGCCTGCAGCAACAAGCGCCAGTAGAAGCTAAAGCAATACCAGCAGATGATCCAATGGCTAAATTTGTAGCTAAGGTGCTTGCTAGTACCGAAGATACATGGGGCAAGATTTTTGAAGCATCAGGTCAACAATATCCTGCGCCAAAACTCGTGTTATTTAACGGCCAAACACCCACAGCTTGTGGTTCTGGTCAGGCTGCGATGGGGCCATTTTATTGCCCGGGTGACCAAAAGGTCTATATTGATTTAGCCTTCTATAATGAAATGAAAACACGTTTTCATGCACCAGGTGACTTTGCTCAAGCCTATGTGATTGCGCATGAAGTCGGCCATCACATTCAAAACATAACGGGCATTTCAGATAAGGTCCAACAAGCTCGTCAAAGTGCACATAGCGAGGCACAATCCAATCAGTATTCAGTAAGATTAGAATTGCAGGCAGATTGCTATGCTGGCGTTTGGGCAAACCGTGCGGATGGTGCTGACCGTATTTTAGAAGCAGGTGATGTGGAAGAGGCGATGACCGCTGCAGCGGCGATTGGTGATGATGCCTTGCAAAAACAAGCGCAAGGTTATGCAGTACCAGATAGCTTTACACATGGCACTTCTGCGCAACGTACACACTGGTTTAATCAAGGCTTAAGCACTGGCGATATTAAAAAGTGTGATACTTTTAGCTCGGCATCCATTTAGCTTACTTAGCATTAGCTTACTTAGCAGTTTAATAATAATTCACAACAGAGTATTTTCATGCAGATGCCAAACCATGATTTAACAGAACATTGCATCAATTCACAAACCATTGCGGCTGGAGGTATGCTCACGGTTAAACGCGACCAAGTTCGCTTGCCGAATGGTCATACCAGTCAGCGTGAGTATGTGACACATCCAGGCGCAGTGTTAGTTGTGCCGATTTTGCCAAATGGCAATATTGTGCTTGAAAAACAGTTTCGTTATCCCTTACATCAGGTATTTATCGAACTACCAGCCGGAAAAATCGACGCAGGTGAAGATACATTAGTCACTGGCAAGCGCGAGCTTGAAGAGGAGACTGGCTACACAGCAAGTCATTGGGTGAGTTTGGGGTATCAGCATCCATGTATAGGCTATTCTAATGAGGTGATACATACTTACTTAGCGTATGGCCTAACCGCAGGCGCGCATTTTCGCGATGATGATGAATCTTTAATTGTTTATGAAGATAGTCTAGCCAACTGTTTAGAGATGATAAAAAGCGGTGAAATTACCGATGGAAAAACTATTATCGCTTTATTTCTGACAGAGAAATATTTGGCGCTTTACCCTGATTTGCTTCAATCTAAGTAAATATATTATGGCAAAAGTTCTTATCGTTGGTTGTGGTGATTTAGGAGGCTCCGTTGCTACACAATTATCAGCGATGAACATTCAAGTCACAGGTGTAAGGCGCAGTGACGCAGTCATTAGTGGTGTGGAAATCATTCAAGCTGATATTACAGAAGTACCGAGTTTAGAAGTGCTTAAGTCAATTCAGCCAGATATACTCATCTACTGTGTAGCGGCGAACGGCCAAACAGATGAGCAGTACAAAGCAAATTACGTTGATGGACTTCGTAATGTACTAGCAACACAGTCAGAAAGTTCAAATTTGAAACATGTAATTTTTGTTTCTAGCACGCGCGTATATGGGCAAAAAACCGACGCGCTTTTAGATGAATCAATGCCCGCTGTAGCTGCAGACTTTGGTGGTGAGCGATTGCTCGAAGCTGAAGCGCTCTTAAACAATCTCTCATGTAATACCACGGTGCTAAGGCTCTCTGGCATTTATGGCGCGGGTCGTTTACGTATGATTAACTTAGCAAAATCATCACAAAACTGGCCTTCACAAAATAGTTGGACTAACCGAATTCATAAAGATGATGCAGCAGCATTTATCGTGTTTTTGGTACTAAAAGTATTGGCAAGTAAGCCTATTGGAACTTGTTACATCGTCACTGATTCTAAACCAAGTAGTCAGTACGACGTATTGAGTTGGATTGCGAATCAAATGCAGATAAATAGTGACGTTGAAATACCTGCAGTAGAAGGAGGTAAGCGTTTAAGTAACCAGTTCATGTTAAGCACTGGTTTTCAATTGCAATATCCTGATTTCATGTCTGGTTATCGAGCTTTACTGGCTGCTACGGAAGCCACCGCTTCTGATTTGTTATGAGATTTCTAAGCATTTTAAGTGTATTTTTCTGCGGCTTATTTGCAAGCCCAGCATTTGCGCATGAAGACTTTAATGTTTGGCTCAGTGAGTTAAGACAAGAGGCCGTAAGCGTAGGTATTACCGAAAAAACTGTCAGCGCTATCGTTAATCATGTGGAAATATTACCTAATGTTATTGAATTAGATCGCGCTCAGCCTGAGTTCGTTAGCCCGTTTCTTGACTATTATCAACGACGAGTAGATACACTCAAAATCACTGAAGGCCGTAAGCTCCTTGTTCAACATGCCGAATTGCTGGATAAAATCGAGCTGCAATACGGCGTTCCTAAAGCCTTGTTGGTAGCGTTTTGGGGGATGGAAACTAATTATGGTCGCAATCAGGGCAATATTGATACCTTATCCGCCTTGGCAACCTTAGCCTATGATGGACGACGCGCCAGCTTTTTCCGCAATCAGCTCATAGATGCAATGCGTATGGTAGATGCAGGGAATGCCAATGTTGATCAATTTGTCGGATCGTGGGCTGGTGCATTCGGCAATATGCAGTTTATGCCAACTACTTTTATTACTTATGCAGTTGATGGTGACGGTGACAAGAAAATAGATGTAGTTAATTCTCAAGCCGATGCATTTGCATCTGCCGCCAATTATTTATCCCAAGTTGGCTGGCAAAAAGGTCAACCCGCAATGGTGGAAGTGCAATTACCCGCAGATTTTGAATGGCAAACTGCTCAGTACGCTCTTCGAAAACCTGTAAGTGAATGGCGTAAGCTGGGCGTAAACACCATGCAGGCAAGTAATCTAACCGCCGCCGGTGGATTGACGCAGGTACATAGTGCAAATAAAAAGATAAAAACCAAAAAGCACAAACCAAACATACATCAGATTAATTTTAAAATAAAAAACTCTACGACTGCATTTGCTAGTACTCAGATTTTAGATGCTACTAAATCTGCGCTTCCTAACGTGTCAGGACAAGCGGCTATTATCTTGCCGCAAGGTTGGCGCGGTCCAGCTTTCATGGTGTTTGATAACTTCGATGCAGTCATGGATTGGAATCGCTCAATCAATTATGCACTCTCTGTTGTGCAATTAGCAAAACGTCTTAATGGAGAACCGCATATATTGGGAGGTCAATTTGCAGAGCTTGGCGCCTTATCATTTCTGCAAATGAAGGCCTTGCAAATTGAGCTAAATAACCATGGCTATGATGCTGGTGAGCCAGATGGCTTTCCAGGCGTGCGTACGCAAGATGCGGTAAGAGCTTTTCAGCTAGCGCAACGTTTACCAGCAGATGGCTATGCTAGCCCGAATGTTTTTAACTATTTAAAAACTGCGCAATAACAAACGCAATCGCGAATATATGCATATAACTCACGTTTGTTATTTGCGCCAAACACGACAATCAGCTAAAATCGCGCTCTGCCTGAAATTACACAGAATGTATTCAAGCAATTGATTAAAATAATAGGCGGTTAGCTCAGTTGGTTAGAGCGCTTGGTCGACATCCAAGAGGTCAGCAGTTCGAGTCTGCTACTGCCTACCAAATTTTAAAGTACTGATTTTCACGTACTGGAAATTAAAGCTAAAGCCGTTAAATTAACGGCTTTAATTATTTAATAGGAAATAATATGCCTGTAATTCGCTTGCCAGATGGCTCAGAACGTAGTTTCGATGCACCTGTTACTGTAGCGGATGTCGCTATGAATATTGGCGCTGGCCTAGCTAAAGCTGCGCTGGCAGGTAAAGTGAACGGCGTATTAGTCGATACCTCCCATTTGATTAGCCAAGATGCAGAACTTGCTATCATCACAGATAAAAATCCTGAAGGCGTAGATGTTATTCGCCATTCAACTGCCCATTTGTTGGCTTATGCGGTTAAAGAGCTTTTCCCAGATGCGCAAGTGACCATCGGCCCGGTAATTGAGAATGGGTTTTTCTACGACTTTTCATACAAACGTGCTTTTACACCTGAAGATTTAATCGCCATTGAAAAGAAAATGGTTGAACTTGCTAAAAAAGATGAGCAAGTGACACGTAAAGTATTGCCACGTGATGAAGCTGTGGACTACTTCAAATCGATAGGCGAGCATTATAAAGCTGAGATTATTGCCAGCATTCCAGCAGGTGAAGATGTTTCACTATATACCGAAGGTAATTTTACCGATCTTTGCCGCGGTCCTCATGTGCCTAACACTGGTAAATTAAAAGCTTTTAAATTGATGAAGCTAGCGGGTGCTTATTGGCGCGGTGATAGTAATAATGAGATGCTTCAGCGCGTGTATGGTACGGCTTGGCGCAATAAAGAAGAGCTGGAAGCATATTTGTTTCAACTCGAAGAGGCTGAAAAGCGTGATCATCGTAAGCTAGGTAAGCAGCTAGATTACTTTCACATGCAAGACGATGCGCCAGGTATGGTGTTTTGGCATCCGCGTGGTTGGAGTATTTGGCAAGAAGTTGAGCAATACATGCGCAAAATGTTTCGCGATTACAACTATCAAGAAGTGCGCACGCCTACCATTATGGATAGGACTTTGTGGGAGAAATCCGGGCATTGGCAAAATTACCGAGAAGGTATGTTCGTGACTTCGTCAGAAAGTCGTGATTACGCAGTTAAGCCTATGAATTGTCCAGGGCATGTGCAGATTTTCAATAGTAGTTTGCATAGCTACCGCGACTTGCCCTTGCGTCTAGCAGAGTTTGGCTCATGTCATCGTAACGAGCCATCAGGCTCACTACATGGCTTAATGCGCGTTCGTGGTTTTACGCAAGATGATGCGCATATATTCTGTACTGAAGAGCAAGTTGAAGCAGAAGTTGCCGATTTTATTAAGATGCTATACAAAGCCTATGGTGACTTTGGCTTTAATGATGTGTTGGTAAAATTGTCTACACGTCCTGAAAAGCGCATCGGTACTGATGCTGATTGGGATAAAGCAGAAACTTCGCTTGCAAATGCACTTAAATTAAATAACCTTGATTTTGAATATCAGCCAGGAGAAGGCGCGTTTTATGGCCCTAAAATTGAGTTCACTCTTAAAGATTCTCTAGGACGCCTATGGCAATGCGGTACGATACAATTAGACCCTAACTTACCAGAACGCTTGGGTGCTGAATATGTGGCCGAAGATAATAGCCGTAAACATCCTGTGATGTTGCATCGCGCTATTGTTGGCTCAATGGAGCGCTTCATTGGTATTTTGATTGAAAACTATGCAGGCGCAATGCCACTTTGGTTGGCACCTGTACAGGTGATGGTACTGAATATTTCTGAAAATCAAGCAGATTACGTGCGCCAAGTAGTTGAAATGCTAAAGAAAAATGGCATTAGATGCGAATTTGACTTGAGAAATGAGAAGATAACCTATAAAATACGCGAACATAGTATGCAAAAAATGCCTTACCTGCTAGTTGCAGGGGAGCGTGAGATGCAAACAGGACATGTAGCCGTGCGTACCAGAAAAGGCGAAGACTTAGGTTCTATGCCGATTGAAGCGCTAATTGAGCGCTTAAAAGCAGAGATTGAAACTAAGGCTTAAGCTTGCTGAAAGCCACATATAAGTTGGTTTTTAGTTCATTTCTGAAAATGCGCGGCTTAACTATTTGGAGAATTTGATATAGCACAGGACAAAGAAACACGAATTAATGGCGACATTACTGGGTCGCAAGTTCGTTTGGTGGGCATAGAAGGTGAGCCTTTGGGCATAGTAACGTTAGCTGAGGCTTTTGCGAAAGCTGAAGAAGCTGATATTGACCTAGTGGAAATTGCGCCGAATGCGGTGCCACCAGTGTGCAGATTGATGGATTACGGCAAATTTAAGTATGCCGAAAGCAAGAAGCAGCACGAAGTTAAGCTCAAGCAAAAACAAGTGCAAGTAAAAGAAATTAAGTTCCGCCCTGGTACAGATGATGGCGATTACGCAATTAAAGTGCGTAATATTATTCGTTTCATTGAAGATGGTGATAAAGCGAAGATCACTTTACGCTTCAGAGGTCGTGAAATTACGCATCAAGAGTTTGGTTTGGCCTTACTTAGACGTGTAGAAGCAGATACAAAAGAAGTGGCACTTGTTGAGCAGTTTCCAAAAATGGAAGGTCGCCAAATGGTGATGGTGCTTGGCCCACATAAAAAAATTAAGTAGTTAAGTTGTAAAAATTGTAGTAAACCCTAGAGTGATACGGCTAAACGGCATGCCTAAGCACTCATAACTTAAGTTCAAGGAGAACAAAATGCCAAAAATGAAAACCAAGAGCGGTGCTAAAAAGCGCTTCAAATTCTTGGGTAATGGTAAAGTGAAACGCACTCACTCTCACTTACGCCATATCCTCACCAAAAAGACCACCAAGCAAAAGCGTAAACTACGCGGCACGGCGATCATCTCACCAACAGACGTCAAACGCGTTCGCGCAATGATGCCAACACGATAAGGAGACCGATATGCCTAGAGTAAAACGTGGTGTCATCGCTCGCGCAAGACACAAGAAAGTATTAAAAGCCGCTAAGGGTTATCGCGGTCGTCGTAAAAACGTTTACCGCGTTGCTAAGCAAGCGGTAATGAAAGCTGGTCAATATGCTTACCGTGACCGTCGTCAGAAAAAACGTCAGTTCCGCACATTGTGGATTGCACGTATCAATGCTGGTGCACGTGAGTTAGGCTTAACTTACAGCCGTTTCATGAATGGTTTGAAAATTGCATCAATTGAAGTGGATCGTAAAGTACTTGCTGACTTAGCAGTATTTGACAAAGCAGCATTTGCCAAATTTGTTGAAATGGCAAAAACAGCTTTAGCTGTTTAAGTTGTAAAGCTTGAAACTTCAAACTTAAATTATCAAGTTTGAGTAAAAAAGAGGCCTCGGCCTCTTTTTTTTACTGTAAAATCAATGCATTGTAAAGTATAGCTTTAACCAAAAGTTCATTTAAAGATCAAAAAATATATGGCCGATTTAACGCATTTAATTTCAGAAGCGCAAGCAGATTTCGCAAATAGTGCAACGATGAATGACTTGGAAGTAGCAAAAGCTAAATATCTAGGTAAAACAGGTTTGCTGACCGATGCATTAAAGGGTTTAGGCAAGCTTAGCAATGAGGAGCGCCCATCCGCTGGCGCTGCTATCAATGTGGTTAAGCAGGGCGTTGAAGCTGCTTTAACTGCCCGCCGTGAAGCGATCTTAGATGCAGAGCAAGCTAAACAGCTTGCTCAAGAATCTATAGATGTAACTTTGCCAGCACACACTCAGTCCCAAGGTGGCTTGCATCCAGTGACGCTTACTTTAAGGCGCGTTGAAGAGTTATTCCATTCAATTGGTTTTGAAGTGGCTACGGGTCCAGAAATTGAGACGGACTTTTATAATTTTACAGCGCTGAATATTCCTGAGGATCACCCAGCGCGCGCGATGCACGATACGTTTTATATCGATGAAGCGAATGTATTACGTACACATACTTCACCAGTACAAATTCGCTACATGGAAAATGCGTTAAAAACTAATAAAACGCCACCGCTTAAAATTATTGCCCCAGGCCGTGTGTACCGTGTGGATTCAGATGCAACGCATTCGCCTATGTTCCATCAGGTAGAAGGCTTATGGGTTGATGAGGATATTAGTTTTGCGAACTTAAAGGGCGTGGTGCAAGATTTCTTGCAAAAATTCTTTGAGCGTGATGATTTAACTGTGCGTTTCAGACCGTCATTCTTCCCATTCACAGAGCCTTCGGCAGAGATGGATATGAGCTGGAATGGTGGTTGGTTGGAGATTGGTGGGTGCGGCATGGTTCATCCTGAAGTGTTTAAGCATGTCAATCTCGACAGTGAAAAATACCGTGGCTTTGCTTTTGGTTTAGGTGTTGAACGCTTGACGATGCTGCGTTATGGCGTGAATGACTTACGCCACTTCTTTAATAATGATTTGCGCTTCCTAAGCCAATTTAAATAATAAAACTAAATTTAAGGTCTCAAAAGCATTATGCAGTTTTCAGAAAATTGGTTACGTAGCCTTGTAAACACTGATTTAGATAGTCAGGCGCTTAGTCACGCGCTCACTATGGCTGGGCTTGAGGTTGAAGAGATGCAGCCCGTCGCCGCTGTGTTTAGCAAAGTGGTTGTAGCTAAAATACTTTTAGTTGAAAAACATCCAGATGCAGACCGCTTACAAGTATGCAAAGTCGATGTCGGCTTAGCCGAGCCTCTGCAAATTGTCTGCGGTGCCTCAAATGCACGCGCTGGCTTGATTGCCCCTTGTGCCATGGTAGGCGCTGAGTTACCAGGTATCTCGATTAAAGAAGCTAAAGTACGTGGTGTAGAGTCTTTCGGTATGATGTGTTCATCTAAAGAGCTTGGCATTAGCGCTGAAGCGACAGGTTTGCTAGAGTTAGATAGCAATGCAGTTGTTGGTCAAAGCATCCGTGAGCACTTAGATTTAGACGACAATCTACTCACATTAAAGTTAACACCTAATCGTAGTGATTGCTTAAGCATCACTGGTATTGCACGTGATGTTGCAGCTATTACAGGCGCAGAAACACGTTTTGAAGCTATTATAGCTGTGCCTGCAGCGGTAAAATCAACTAAAAATGTGGTTGTGACTGAGCAGGCAGTTTGCCCACGCTATTGCGGTCGATTAATTAGCGGAGTTAATGCGAAAGCAAATACGCCTGATTGGATGATTAAGCGTATTGAACGGAGTGGTCTGCGCAGCATTAGTGCATTAGTGGATGTCACAAATTATGTGTTGCTTGAGTTAGGGCAACCCATGCATGCGTTTGATGCAGCTAAGCTAAACGGCGATATTACAGTTCGCTTTGCAAGTGCCAATGAATCACTCAGCTTACTTAATGATCAAACTGTAGAGTTGAAAACTGATGACTTGGTGATTGCGGATGCAAATGGTGCTGCAGCGCTAGCAGGTATTATGGGTGGTAAACCGACATCTGTAGATGACGCTACAACTGAAATTTTCTTGGAAAGTGCTTTTTTTACGCCTTCAGTCATTGCCGGTAAAGCGCGTAGATTGGGTTTAAGTACCGATTCATCTTACCGTTTTGAACGTGGCGTGGATTTTGGTAATACAAAAAATGCACTTGAATATGCTACTCAATTGATTCTACAAATTTGTGGTGGCCAAGCGGGTGAGGTAACAGAAGTTGTTGGCAGCTTGCCTGTACGCCAACCAGTTAAATTAAGAATGGCGCGCTTAGTATCAGTATTAGGCATTCCGCTTGAAGGGGCTAAAGTTGCACAGTTACTTACACAGCTAGGCTTTGTATTCACAGAAGTGAATAGTGTCTTCACTGTCGTGCCACCAAGCTATAGATTCGACATTAGCATTGAAGAGGATTTAATCGAAGAAATAGCACGTTTGCATGGTTACGACCATATTCCAGCAACTGCGCCAGTCGCCAATTTGCTTATGTTACCTGCGCCTGAAGCAAGACTACATCAAAACAAACTGCGCGATAGTTTGGTTGCGGTCGGTTATCAGGAAGTTGTTAATTACAGCTTTGTAGATGAGAGTTGGGAGCGGGATTTGCTTGGCAATGACACGCCCATCAAACTTCAGAACCCTATTGCAAGCAATTTGAGCGTGATGCGCACTAGTTTATGGGGCGGGCTGCTCGATACCTTAACTTATAACTTGAATCGTAAGCACGATCGTGCATTCTTGTTCGAAATCGGTGCCGTTTATTTTAAACAAGCCAATGGCTTTGTAGAGACTACACGTGTTTCAGGACTTGCATACGGTAGCACAAAGCCTGAACAATGGGCTACAGATAGCACTGAAGTAGACTTTTTTGAAGTTAAAGCGCATGTTGATAGGTTAGTTGGCGCTAAAGTGAGCTATGAAAAAGCCGAGCATATCGCTTTGCATCCTGGACAAACTGCACAGATTTTACTAGATGGCAAAGTGATTGGCTGGCTAGGTAAACTACATCCAAAATGGCAGCAACAATACAGCTTAATGAAAGCTACTTATTTATTCGAGTTAGATTTAGAAGCTATATCCAGTCATCAAATTCCAGCTTATCAAGAAGTTTCTAAACTGCTACCAATTCGTCGTGATTTGGCAGTCGTTTTGGATGAGAATATTGTAGTTGGTGAGGTGTTTAATGCGATTAAAAAAGCTGATATCCCATTGATAACTGAAGTAGCATTGTTTGATTTATACCAAGGTCAAGGCGTCGCTGAAAATAAAAAAAGCCTTGCATTATCAGTACTTATGCACGATACTCAAAAAACATTAACTGATAGTGATGCCGACACAACCATTACTAATCTGCTACAATTATTACAAAATCAATTTGCTGCAACACTTAGAAATTAGATCACAAAACTATGTGACTTGATTTTAACTGTGCAGCTATATTTTAATTAGTGGCGTTGTAAATTTAACTTATAAAATAATAATCTGTACATTAAAAATAAGCTCAAAAGCTAGAAATGAAATGGGAGTGGGTATGACATTAACAAAAGCTGAACTTGCTGATTTACTCTATGAGCAAGTTGGGTTAAATAAACGTGAAGCCAAAGATATGGTTGAAGCATTTTTTGAAGAGGTGCGTATTGCGTTAGAAGCTGGTGATAGTGTGAAGTTATCAGGGTTTGGTAATTTTGAATTACGTAAAAAATCTGAGCGCCCAGGTCGCAACCCTAAAACTGGCGAGGAAATACCAATTACAGCTCGTCGTGTAGTGACTTTTCATGCAAGCCAAAAGTTAAAAAGTAAAGTAGAAGCAAATTACCTTAACTAAGTGAATGATTAAACAAGTTTAACAGTATGAGTGAACACAATATAAAAGTGCAGTTACCGCCGATACCAGCAAAGCGCTACTTTACCATTGGTGAAGTTAGTGAGCTTTGTGGTGTGAAGCCCCATGTGCTCAGATATTGGGAGCAAGAATTTACTCAGCTTAAACCTGTTAAACGTCGCGGTAATCGACGTTATTATCAGCACCACGAAGTACTGCTTATTCGCCGTATTCGCGAATTGTTGTACGAACAAGGCTTTACCATCAGCGGAGCACGTAATCGTCTTGATGGTCCAGATGAGTCTGAGATTAAAGCCGATACAGTGCAGTCACCTACACAATCAGATTTGAGTTCTTCATTATCTGTTAATAATAAAGAGTTTGATTTCACTTCAGTTAAAGCTGAACTGTTAGAAATTCTAAATTTACTTCGTCCAGCAGTATCAGCTTAAGTACACACAGATTTATTTCTAAACGTCTTTTATTGCCACCAACCTTTTACGATATAATGGCTGTCTTGTTGTAAGCTAGTTACAACATAGGTTCGGGGCATAGCGCAGCCTGGTAGCGTACATGCCTGGGGGGCATGGGGTCGCAAGTTCGAATCTTGCTGTCCCGACCAATATTTTACATTTAATCAATGAGCTACATAATATAAAAGCCAGCTATTTTGCTGGCTTTTGTGCATTTAAGGGTTTTGTCGTGTTTAGGGTAACGATTAGAGGAGCGGAAGGCTGAAGCTTATAAAGTATTTTCCTATGAGTTGTTTAGCACGTTGCCGCTGTCGCTGCTGTACTAGGGTGACGTATATACCTATGCTAGCACTTGTGATTACTACGCGGATTTGGTAGCTTAGTCTAAGTTTTAGGGCATCAAGAGCTGGACATAATCCCAAACAAGCGCAAGTTGAGGTGGTAGCGCAATATTTGATGCATTTAAAACCCGGTTTTAATTTAATAAATGTGTAATGTAGTGTTAAAGTTTTAGTATCCAACCCAATGGTCGAGCCCATGTACGAGCAAAAAAAACATTCACCTATCTCCACAAAGCTTTTCTTCAAACGAATGCTTCTTCACGCAGCTGTTGCACTCGCCCTATTATGCCTGTCTTTAATTATTGGAATGGCTGGCTATGAGCACTACGAGCAACTATCATGGCGTAGCGCTTTCCTAAATACGGCAATGCTCTTGGGCGGTATGGGACCTGTAGACGCACCAGTATCGAACGCTGGAAAATTATTTGCTGGTATATATGCGCTTTATGCAGGCTTGGTATTCATTATTGTGGCAGGACTCATCTTAGCGCCAATAGTGCACCGCATCATGCATAAGTTTCACTGGGGTCAAGATAAGGAGTCTCAATAGCCTTCCTCGCCTTTGATGACTAATTGCTATAGCTATGAGTGAGTCCTAGCGAACCACGCTGACTATATTAGGTTCATCGTGAATCGTCCAAACCAGCTATTTTGTCAGCTGCTGTAAACTGCTTAGTTTGTGAGAGCGCAAGACCTAACTTAACGACCTTATCAAATGTGCTGTCTTTACGTTCAATCATCATAGACTCCCGAGTTAAGTAATGATTGTCTGATTAGACTTGAAGTCTAGATGATATCGCTTTCAGTAGTTGATCTCATTTTCTACCGAACATATTGTCGACCCAGCCGCCAACTTTTGCACCTACTGAAGTGCCAACCCCCGGCCCCATTATGGCAGTTCCTAATGCAGCGCCAGCTATTGTTGCACCTGTTGGGTATAGTAAAGGCGATTCAACCGTACCAGTTACATTTAGTGGCACCTCTGTGCTAATCCCAACTGCTTTTACCTGAGCATTGATGCGCCCTGACAGTTCTTTTTTAGCTGAAATGTTAACATTGCCATCGACAGCTAGTGTGCCAGAAGCGATTTTTAGTTGTGTAAAGTGGTAGCTATTATGTGCCATGACAAGCTGTCCGGATAATTTGTCGAAACGAGTTTCTCCACCTGTTGAGCCACTCTTGATGATACTTGTTGCAGCCTTTTGAATATCTACGCCGTAGAGTACACCGCTTTGAACTTTAAAGGGGGTTACAAGGTGTAAGCTGTTAATGAGTTGATCTGCAGTATTCGCTGATGCTGAGAAAATCGGTTTTGCCTCAAGTTTTCCACTAAAGTGAGTTTTGGAGGATAGCATTGAAGCAATTTTTTGCATCTCAACTTGGTTAATGTCCAGATTACCATTGAGTTTATATTCCTTGAACCAGCTTAATGAAATTGAGCCACTGGCTGAGCCATCATAAAGCTTCGCATTGATTTTGCTGAGTTTTACATCATTGCTTGTTGCAACGCCTTTAATATTTAATTCATCTAGTAATAATGGAGGTTCTATTGGTAATATCCATTGTTTGGCATACACATCAATTAAATAGCTAGATTGGTCTGGTTTGATGGAAATACTAAGTGCTTCATCTGATGTTTTAATCGAGGCTTCAACTAATTTGCCATCGTTATTTAAATCAATACGTGAGTCAAACGGGCCAAAGTTCACTTTGCCAAACTTAATCAGCGCATTAATAAAATGGATATTCTCAACTCTGACTGGTGAAGACTTCTGCGATGCAGGATCGGCATTAGTCTTACTTAATTCTAAAACTTTGCTAAAGGCCTGCTGACTGATAATCGGTGAGTTGATTTCTATGCTCTTAATGACTATTGGGGACTGCAGCAGTGAAAAAATATCTGGTATTAGAACGACTTTATTCAACTTAATATCTTCGTTGGTCCCAACCGATATGCCATCGACAGTAAGATGGGGTCTTGGTAAAGGTGAAAATCTGATATTTTTTATCGATACGGGTTCTTTAAGTTCAGTAGAAATTGCTTTTTCAATGTCTGGGATGTAATCATTGAACGCAATAAAATATGGCAGGATCAAAGCCATTCCAAGTAGCAAGCCGATTGCGATGAGAGTGCATTTAAGCCATGTCATAATGAATCTTGATTTCAGCCCTTAGAGATTTTAAAAGCGAGATTTGTGTCTTATCTGATTTATATTAACTCGAAGTCATATCCTTGCATTGATTTTTGCTATGACTCAAAAGTGGATAATCTTCGGTTCGCAAGAAATCAGCTCAAGCATAAGCGAATCCAGATTTCTTTTGCTTGGCTTGATACATGGCCTTATCTGCAGATTTGATAAGTGCTTCAGAGGAGTCTCCATCTTTAGGATAAATTGATATTCCAATACTTGGGCTAATCACGATATCGTGCCCCTCCAAACTGCAAGGTTGCTCAATTGAATTGATGATTTTTTTTGCAATCAAAGAAATATCGATTTCATTTTCTATTTGCATGAGTAAATAAAGAAATTCATCTCCACCATGGCGGCTAACAGTGTCATCTTCGCGCGTTATATCTAACAACCGTTTTGATATGGTTTGCAAAAGAACATCTCCCGCACTATGCCCATGAATATCATTGATTTCTTTGAATTTATTAAGATCCATAAACATGACGGCTAAAGTCCAGTTGTATCGTTTAGCCTGCGCCAGTGCGTGTTCAAGTCGATCATTAAACAGAACTCGATTTGGAAGGCCCGTTAAAGGGTCGTGGAATGCGTCATGGCGTGCGGACTCTTCCTGAGCCATGACCGAGACTAACTGATGTTCTAATCGCTCCCGCTCTATAATTTCGTCTGCAAGCGCTTCATTGACTATTGTGAGTTGCTCTGCGACGTCTTCAACCTTATCTTTAACAGCATCACTTTTTTCAAGTGCATTTTCTAGTTCTATGTTGGTTTCTTGATTTGCAAACTCTTGGTTTAGTACAAGATTAACCGAAGACAGCTCTTCTACGCACTCGGCTACCGTATCTTTTATTGTTTCGCTATGGTTTAAAACCTTAGACAATGAAACTGTCGTATTGGTTGGTGGTATGGACGACTCTGAGTTTCTCTGTTTTTTCATGTGCTGAGTAATGTCCAAGTTTCAGTTCAAAAAGTTGAATAGTTTTAATTCAGAAGATACTAGCTTTTAGTGAGTATGAAAAATAGATGAGAGCATAAGACTGAGCCGCTTACTCACCTAAAAGTTCTGCAACAGGCTGTAAATGCTCAATATGTACGCAGATTACTTTGATTATGACGATAAGAGGAATGCCTAATAACATTCCCCACACCCCCCATAGCCACGTAAAAAATAAAAGTGAGATGAATACAGCTGCAGAATTCATTTTGGCAATCCGACCAGTCATCCAGGTGGTTAAAAAAACACCCACTATTGTTGCTACTAGCATAGTCATTCCAGCAACCAAAACTGCCGTAGAGGTAGAGCCGAACTGCATATAAGCAGCTATTCCGGTTGCTCCAGCTGTTACAACAGGACCAAAATATGGAACTACATGAAGAAAACCAGCAAATACAGCCCATGCACCAGCATTTTCTAAGCCAATCATTCTAAATAACACCCACATTGATAGACCGACCATCACATTAGTGATCAGCAGCATAAACATATAACGTTGAATTGAGTTATTGATGTCCTCGAGGATATGTACCGTAATTTTTTTGCGTGACAATGATGGTCCAGTAAGATGAACTAACTTCCGTTTGAACGTATCTCCTGATAGCAACAAAAAATATGCAAGAAAAGCCATGGTAATTGCTTCTCCGACAACCCCAAATATGCCTAAAGAACCTCGCCATAGAAAGTCACCAATTTTAAATTTATGATCGTCAATCACGACATGCATAGAGGAGCTTTTCTTACTTGCAACCGCATTCGTTACTGAGTTGGTTGCTGTTTCAACCTGGCTTGCAGCTATCTGTACTTTTTGCATATCTGTCAGCGGCTCTCCACGCTTAGTTTCAAAAGCAGCGGTGAGCTTAGTTGTGACTTCGGGCAACTGGACGATGATAGATTGAACCTGCCCTCGTAACGTAAAGCCCGCAAATCCAATACTCAATATAAGCGTTAGTATGACGATGGAAGAACCAACAATGCGCGGTATTTTGATGTATTCCAGCCATTTTACTAGTGGATTTAGCGTGTAGGACAGAAGAATTCCAAACAGTAGCGTAATGACGAAATTTTGTGCCCAGTCCAAAGCAAAAATCACAGCAATAGTCGTCAGAATAACTAATGCCACGTTTTTTACTTGAATTGAATCGTTCTCAGGCAGTACTGCTAAATTTGCTGAGGATTCACTATCTGACGCTTGGTTAACTTTTTGATTCACACATGTTCCTTATTTTTGACACAGTAAATTGCCGTAACGTTACGGATGATTACTCCTCGTCATTATTTATATTGCAAAGCTATAAACGTTTGATTAAGTACGTATGTTCGATAGCGTACAAAGCCAGTTATACATTTAGTTTAGTATACGCATCGTGGTATGAGAAAGATATTTTTATACCTACCGTTAGCATTATTAATAAGTAGTTAATTTTTATTGAATATTGTGGATGCGCAATTTAACTTAGGCTGATGTCTTCTGGTTTTGGTCTCTAGGTTGAGTTTAGTTCTCCAGTATGAGTAATTTTACGCATCTGGAGTAACTAAAAAATTGTATTTATTTAAACGGAACCAAGTTTTTCAGTACATAAATAAGTCATTTTTTGAGTCATTGTTTTTGGCGTTTGTGCTATTCAATTACTCTACGCCATTATTTGCAGTTGAAAACAATAGCCTCAGTACAAGTGTGAGTGAAAGTCGCCGCCTAGCACTGGTTGCTGCTAGAGAAGGTCGTTTTGATGAGTCATTCATTACCTTTGAAAAATTAATAAAAGATTTCCCAGATGACGTTGGCATAAAAGCTGATTATATTGTTGTGCTGACTTGGGCAAAGAAAAATCTAGAAGCACTGAATTTAGCTAAGTCGATTGATCTCAACACGGCCCCAACCTATTGCGTAAATGCACTGGCAAGAGCCGCACGCGATACGGGAAAGTATGTACAAGCGTTGCAGTTATATGAGTTAGTGATACAGCGTGAACCAAATAATCTTGACCCAGTTTTAGGCAAAGTGCTGACACATATTGATGCAGGTGAGTTTGATGTCGCAAGTTCAAATTTATCAGCATTGCGTCAAAATTATCCTAACAATATTGAAGTTTATCGAGCCTTATCTTATTTAGGTCAGCAGGCTCAGCAGCCTGTGATAGTCATCGATGCCAACACTCATATTCTTGAGTTAAATAATAAAGATAAAGATGCGGCGAGAGCGCTAATTATTGCGGCACGAGAAGCGGGCGCAACGACACAAGCAATGATGTTGGTAGAGAAGTATCCAGATGCGGTCGATAAAAATGAAGTTGATAAAATTAATAATGATGCAGCGGCGCTGTATATTGCTTGGGGTCTATATAGCGTAAAAGATCCTGCTAATCGTTTTGCTGATACAGACAAAGCCCTAGCAAAGCTTGATGGGGCTTGCCATTGTGATTGGAATACGCTTGATTTAGGCTTAGATAAGAACCAAAACTTAGTATTTGATCGCATCGTAGCGCTGCGTAATCGCTATCGTATGCAAGAAGCGATTAATCAATATGAACAGTTGGTTCGGGCTCAAGTGAATACACCAGCTTATGTTTTAAGCGCTGCTGGTGATGCCTATCTGTATAAACGCATGCCAGAAGAAGCACTTAAAGCTTACGATGCATCGATTGCTAAAGACTCGAGCAATATTGAAACAAAGTTTTCGAAGTTCTATACGTTGGTTGAGCTTGAACGGTTTGATGACGCAAATAGTCTGATCGACAGCTTGTCAAAAGACGTTCCGCGCTACAGAGCTAGAACAAAGAATCCTGTCATCAGACCAAATGAAACCAAGTTAGAGATCGATAGTAAAGCAGCCTATCTACTTGCTTATGGTGATGATTTGGCTGGGGCAGAAGCAAAGTTCCAAGCACTCAGTAACACAGGGCCTATGAATCATGATGTCGAGGCAAGTCTAGCTGAAGTTTGGCGTTGGCGTGGATGGCCAGAAAAGTCGGCGCTGCAAATGTCAAAAGCTACTCACGATTACCCTAGCGAGATACTGCCAAAAACTATTCTTGCTAACTCACATCTGGATTTACGCGACTGGCGAGTTGCCGAGGCGGAAATACAGTCCTTAGTCAATGATTACCCTGAAAATGCATCTGTCCAAGAACTTAACAGACGTTTGGAATTACATAACCGTCGGCAACTCACTATGGATGCCTTTACTAGCCAGTCGTCAGGTTCGGCTTTAGGTAGCCGTAGTAAAGGTCTAAGTGCTGTTTTATATTCAAGCCCAATTGACTACAACTATCGTGCATTTTTGGGCACTCAGTATGAGTATGCAAACTATCCTGAAGGTGTAGGGCATGCATTTTTTCCAGGCTTCGGTTTGGAATACACCAATAGAGATTGGCGTTTAACTGGCGCAGTTAGCCAAGCAATTCCAACAAATAATGGCATCACTTCCACTTTAACTGCCGAATACCGTGTGAATGATTACTGGTCATTGGCCTCGCTGTTAGATATAAATTCTAGCCAAATGCCGCTGCGTGGATTAAGAACTGGTACGAGTGGAGACTTAGTTAACGTCAGTAGCACTTATCGGTGGAGCGACTTAACCAGTGCTTCTATATTAGCTGGTTACATGAATATGGATGATGGCAATCAACGCGAAATGATCAATATGGGTTTTGATAGACGACTGATCACAAAACCTCACTATAAGTTAACCGCTCACATACTCGTAGATACTTCACACAACAAAGAAGTGGACGTTGGATATTTTAATCCAGCTAGTGATGTTGATACTAAGATCATTTTAGACAATGAATTGACGTTGTGGCGCCGCTATGAGCGTTCATTTGGTCATCGCTTGCAGGTTGGTGCAGGGCAGTACTGGCAAAAAAACTTTGGTACAGGGTCAACTTGGTCTGTGAGTTATGAACAACAGTTCAAGTGGGATGATGCTTTTGAGATTGACTATGGCGTTGAGCGAAGTCGTCATCCATATGACGGTGTGAGCGAAACTGCGACCCAATTTTTTGCTAGATTAAACTTACTGTTCTAATGATGAAAAAATATATATTCATACTGCTTATGCTTCTAAATGTGTCAGCCTACGCAGCTGGCATTAATCCAGCTGGGCAGGCGTTCGAAGTGCTTAGTTACCATGACGTGAAAGATAGTGTAGATGGTGACTTGGAGCAAGAAGACACCACAATCTCAACTAAAAATATGTCACGTCATTTTGCTTGGTTACAAGCGCATGGCTACCATCCAATTAGCATTGATGATCTGCTGGATGCTAAGTCAGGTAAAAAAGCTTTGCCACAAAAGGCCATATTATTAACGTTTGATGATGGTTATGAAAGCTTTTATTCTCGCGTATATCCTTTATTAAAGTTATATAAATTCCCTGCAGTTGCTGCTTTAGTTGGCAGTTGGTTGCAAGTTGAAAATGGAAAGACGGTGCTGTATGGAGATGAACAAGTCCCTCGTGAACATTTCCTGACTACGCAACAAATCAAAGAAATGGCTGATTCAGGCTTGGTGGAGTTCGCATCACATTCCTATGATTTACATCATGGAGTGATGGCTAATCCACAAGGCAATAAAATGCCTGCGGCTGTGACTTTGCAATATAACGCGGAGACAAACCGTTATGAAACTCAAGACGATTACCTGAATCGCATCAAGCAAGATTTTATTAAAAACAATCAATATATCCAAAAAATTAGCGGAAAGTCACCGCGCGTAATGGTGTGGCCATATGGTGCTTATAATGAGGCTGCTACTAAGTTAGCTGGTGAAACGGGCATGCCAATTACACTCACTCTGAATGATGAAGTGCAAGATAGCACTAATAATACGGTGCAAACGGGTCGTTTTTTAATAGGCGCTAATCCAACAGAAATACGACTATCTGAAATTGATAAGCACGAGTTGCCGGTTGATAAGCAGCGGGTAATGCATATTGATCTGGATTACGTCTATGACAAAAACACGGAGCAAATGAATCGAAATATCGACACTTTAATCGATAGAGTAAATTCATTAGCACCAACGACGGTTTATCTTCAAGCATTTTCAGACTTAAATGGAGATGGTGTTGCGGAGGCACTTTATTTTCCAAATCGGCATGTTGAAATGCGCGCCGATATATTTAGCCGTGTGTCTTGGCAACTAATGACTAGAGCTAATGTGAAAGTTTATGCTTGGATGCCAGTGCTGGCATTTGAATTAAAAGATAAGAAACTGCAAAGTTCCTTGCAAGTGGTTTCAGCTAAACCTTTAGCTGATAAAAAATCATATAAACGTCTATCGCCATATTCTGTTCAAGCGAGGCAAATTATTAAAGATATCTACAGTGATTTGGGCGCTTACACTAAGTTCTCAGGGATTCTGTTTCATGATGATGCAACATTATCTGAGGACGAAGACGATAGTGAGTATGCGCGTGCGGTTTACCAAAAGGATTTCAAACTGGCTGGAAGTGTTGCAGAGATCAATAAAAATCCAGTTGAGTCTAACAAGTTAATAGCTTTAAAGAGTAAGCAGTTAACTGACTTTACTATGGAGTTGGCCAAGATACTTAGTCAGTATCAACCAGAAATTAAAACCGCACGAAACATATATGCATCGGCAGTATTAAATCCAGATAGTGAGCGCTGGTTAAGCCAAAACTATGAGAGTTTTCTAGCCACATATGATTACACGGCTGTGATGGCGATGCCTTATATGGAGGATGCTAAGAACGCTAATGCATGGTTGAAAGCCTTAGTCGTTAAAGTAAGCGAAAGCCGAATTGGTCTGCAAAAAACCGTGTTTGAGCTCCAGGCTAAAGATTGGAATACAAACCGAAATCTAGCTTCAGATACTCTAAAACAGCAATTTCAAGTATTAAGCAATGCAGGTGCCAGACATGTTGGATACTACCCAGATGATTTTTTAAATAACCATCCAGATATGGACATTATTCGTCCGTACATCTCATCTCGAGACTTTCCCTATTTGCCCAAGGATAAGTAATCAGAAAAATATGAAGCTATTTAAGGGTAAAAGTTAATATGTGGTATCAGAATTTATCAGAATGGATATTTGGGTTCGCGTTTTATTATCCACTTTTTATGGCTTATTTGTGGATGGTCGGTGCGCTCTATTATTACATCAGTAAAGAGCGTAAAGAACCTTTATATGATGATCCTCCAGTACTAACGGAGTATCCATTTGTCAGTGTTTTAGTGCCTTGCTTTAATGAGGGTGCTAATGCATATGAAACGGTAGGCGCACTGTTAGAACTTAATTATCCAAATTACGACATCATTTTAATCAATGATGGTAGTACCGACGATACTGCTGCAATCATTGACGATATTGCTGCCAAGCACGTCAATGTGAAAGCTGTACAGCTCACAAGTAATCAAGGCAAGGCGATGGCGTTAACGGTTGGCACCATGATGTCTTCAAGTGAGTACCTTGTGTGTATTGATGGTGACGCAGTGCTTGATCCCAACTGTATTACTTGGATGATGCGCCACTTTTTATCAGGACCTAGAGTTGGCGCTGTGACAGGAAATCCAAGAATTCGTAATCGCTCTACCTTACTAGGAAAGTTACAGGTAGGGGAGTTCTCTGCGGTGATTGGGCTGATTAAACGTGCACAACGAGTCTATGGTCGCGTGTTTACCGTTTCTGGTGTTGTGGCCGCATTCCGTAAATCTGCATTACACCAAGTGGGCTACTGGAGTACCAATATGGTGACAGAAGATATTGATATTAGCTGGAAAATGCAGACTCATTACTACGACGTGAGATATGAGCCAAATGCACTTTGCTGGATATTGATGCCTGAAACTTTAAAAGGGTTGTGGAAACAACGCGTCCGTTGGGCGCAGGGCGGGGCAGAGGTGCTGTTCAAATTCATAGACGTTTTTAGTGATGTTAAAAAACGTCGCATGTGGCCAATTTATACTGAGTTAGTGGTGAGTATCTTTTGGGCGTATTTAATGTGTGTGATTTTTATATTATGGGCGCTAGGTAAGTTTGTCGATTTACCGACCTATCTTCAAGTGACTTCTATAGTGCCGGGGTGGAACGGTACCTTGCTTGCAGTGACTTGCTTATTACAATTTGCGGTTAGCTTATTTATTGATAGTCGCTATGAGCCAAAAATTCGCCGATATTATTACTGGATGATTTGGTATCCCATGTTGTTTTGGATGTTATCAGTAGCAACGACTGTAGTTGGTTTGCCAACTGCCTTTTTTAAAGATCGCAACAAACGTGCCACTTGGACAAGCCCTGATCGGGGTATACACCAAAAAGAGAGAATGTTATGAAAAATGCCTTAATCATAGAAAGACCTGAGTTACAGTCAATGACGCAACGTTATGGTTGGAAGTCAGTCACATTCTTTTTTTGGATGTTTTATATTTACTTGTGGGTGCCGTTGATTACCCTAGTCGTTTGGTTGGTTGGCGTAAAGCTTTTCCATATCAATATGATAGAGTTCAATGGCTATGAAAGTCTGGTCGATAAGTTGGGATTGTATTCTGCAATTATTTTGATCATCAGCATTATTTTAATTGGCTGGGCAGAAGTTAATCGCATGCGCTTTAAAAATAAACTAAGGCGATTAGATAATAATGAGTTGAGTGTTGGTGAGGTTGCGAAAAAATATAATTTAGAAGTTTCTCATTTAACTCTACTCAGGCAAAAAAAGTCAGTAAAGGTAGATTTTTCAGCCAAAGGTGGAATTTCTGAGATTACCGAGTATTAGATAGGGGCGTCAAATAGCGATTTAGCATTTTCTTAAATGGAGATTATCTTAAGCCTAGAGTGCAGAATGTATTGCATGAATTTTAAACTTCTTAGTTACAAAGCACATAAATGCTTGTAACTAAGAAGTTTAAAAGATGATCTGATTAAAGGCGTATCGGAGGTAAATAGCCACCTGGAAGTATTCCTACAGCTGACAAAATAATCAATATTAGCAACACAAGAAACAGGACACGTACAATCTGAGCAACAGGTGCAGGCAGGGGCAACATGCTGACCAGCCACCAAATAAGCCCAAAAACAACTAGATACACTATTAAATTTACGATGATGTTCATTTTTAAATACTCTCTGAAGTTAGATTAAACCCGAAAATAACAATTTTTCGATGATGTGTATGTGCGTAAGCGAACAAATGACTCAAGAATCTAATTCCTACCTATCTGTGGGAAGTCTACCGACATAATTTTTTAAGGGTACATTAAGATGAAATTTCTTAAAGCGGTGGTGGGAATTTTTATAGATTCTTTTAGTTCATGGATAATTCACCGAGGGGCTAGCAAGGGGGCGGCCCTTGCATTCTATGCACTATTTTCCCTTGCGCCAATCTTAATCCTAACAATTGCGGTGACTGGATTCTTTTTTGGCGATGAGGCTGCACAAGGGCAGATCATTCACCAGATAGAAAACTTAGTTGGCCATAATGGCGCTGTAGCCATACAAGCGATATTGGCCGCTGCGCGAGATCCTGTCGGTGGGCAACTGACTACGGTAGTGGCTATCGGACTGTTGTTAATAGGAGCAACCAGCGTATTCACTGAACTGAAGGGCAGCTTAGACGAGTTATGGGGTGTGCCAAAATCGGAGCTTTCAGCGATGAGTATCTTGCTTAGAACCCGACTGCTGTCGTTTGGACTGGTATTGGTGCTAGCATTTTTACTTTTAATCTCGCTAGTGGTCAGTGCTTTGTTGAGCGTGTTCGAACAATATGTAGGCAGTCTATGGGGTAGTTCGGCACTGTTATTTACAACATTGACATCATTTGTTTCATTCTGCGTGATTGCGTGTCTGTTTGCAGTCATCTATAAAATGCTGCCAGATGAGCGGCTATCTTGGCAAGATGTTGCCATTGGATCTATGTTTACCGCATGCTTATTCACGCTTGGTAAGTACCTGATCGGTCTCTATATCGGCAAAAGCGCTGTTGCCTCAAGCTTTGGGGCTGCTGGCTCAGTGATTGCAATATTGCTATGGGTATATTATTCAGCCCAGATTTTATTTCTGGGTGCGGAATTTACCCGACAATATGCTTTACGTTTTGGCAGTTTAAAGCAACTGAAACAAGAGCAATTTGAGCTGGATAAGGTAGCTGCAAATCCTCTCAAGAGCGTAGCCGACGCGAAGAGTTAATTAACACATCTTCTATTACATGTGGTTTTGCTTTGTTCGATAACGCACAGACAATGGACTGGTGATTAATTACATTAGTACTAATGAAAATTGTTTCTAAAAATTCAGCCGCATTTTCAATGAATGCATTGCCTAATCTCACGCTTTCAGGCGCATGGGTTGCGTCTACCCTGCATAATATCGTGGAGAAAATTCACGCTATACCGACTACTATTGAATTGAATATCGTTGCTGATGGTTCTGGGGTAGAGGCTTTAGATATGTCTGGCGCTTGGGTAATGCAATCACTATTTAGCCTCTTAAAAGCTCAAGGAAACAGCATTACCTTAATAGGGTTCAAACCTGAGTTTGTTGAACGGCTTAAAGTTGTTACTTATGAATTTAGTCACCATGCCAATCCACAAAATAATATTGAGATAAAACCTCCAACTCTTCTAGAGCATATAGGAATGGCTACCACAGAGGCTTTAAAAGAAGCTAAGGATTTACTAAGCTTTGTTGGGGAAGTCTCTTCAGTGTTTTTAGCTAGCTTTGCAGATCCACAACGGATTAGATGGCGTCCAATTTTATTTAATATTCGTGAGGCTGGGTTGAATGCAGTTCCTATCGTAGGAATTCTTGCATTCTTATTGGGTGTTGTGGTTGCGTATCAAAGTGCTGACCAATTGAGGCACTACGGGGCAAATATTTTCGTAGTAGATCTGATTGGAATCTCGATGCTGCGTGAATTTGCACCATTAATTGCTGCCATTATTATTGCGGGTCGTTCAGGGTCGGCTTATGCCGCACAAATAGGCACGATGTCTGTCACTGAAGAAATTGATGCTATGCGTATACTTGGTATTGCGCCCATGGAAATGTTGGTCTTACCAAAATTGATCGGACTTGCTATTTCATTACCATTACTAACGGTTTGGGCAGATATGCTAGGTATTTTTGGTGGCATGCTCACTGCGAGCGCGCAACTTGATGTTAGCTTTGTTGATTTTGTTGGTAGGTTAGTGAAAGCCGTCGAGATGACCACCTATACCGTTGGCCTTGGCAAAGCATTTGTCTTTGCCATCATCATTACTATGATTGGATGTTTTCAGGGATTTCGGACCAAAGGTGGGGCAGACAATGTAGGCCGCCAAACCACGCGCAGTGTAGTGCAGTCAATATTTCTGGTCATCGTTGCGGATGCCTTATTCTCAGTATTGTTCAGTATTCTTAAAATTTAACTAATATGCAATCACAGGAAATTGTCATTGAACTAAGCAATGTTTCAACCAGCTTTGGACAACATATTGTGCATGAAAGAGTAAGTCTTGAGGTTAAGCGTGCAGAAATTTTTGCGCTTATAGGCGGCAGTGGCTCAGGAAAATCGACCTTGTTACGTGAGATGATGCTTTTGCACCATCCTAACGCAGGGAAAATTAAAGTACTTGGTTATGATTTTGAAACCATTACTCAAGCGCAAGAGCAGGCACTTAAGCAACGTTGGGGGGTCATGTTTCAACATGGTGGTTTGTTTGGATCGCTCACGATACACGAAAATGTTGGCTTGCCTTTACGCGAACATACAGACCTTCCAGATGCATTAATCGATGAGCTTGCTACATGGAAATTGTCTATGGTTGGCTTGGAATCAGGTGTTTTTGGGTTATATCCATCTGAACTTAGTGGTGGAATGTTAAAACGAGCATCCCTTGCAAGGGCTTTGGCCTTAGATCCTGAGTTGCTTTTTTTAGACGAACCGACAGCTGGGCTTGACCCTATCAGTGCCGGTGAGATTGATGTGCTAATCCTGAAGCTTAGAGACATGTTTGGGCTAACGATTTTGATGGTGACGCATGATTTAGATACTTTATGGCAAGTTTCTGACCGCGTGGCAGTACTTGCAAACACTAAAGTTGAAGACTTGGGCTCAATGTTGGAGCTTTCAAAATCAAAAGTTGTTAGTGTCAGGCAGTTTTTTGATGGTGCAAGAGGAAGATCTGCTTATGCTCAAGAGCAGAAAATTAATCACAAAGAACCAATGGCCAGTCAACTGGATGACAAATTGCTAGTTGATAAATTGCCGGTAGATAAATTGAAAGTATAACAATGAATAAACTCATACAACTAACTGAATGCAGAACGAGGCTATCATCGAAAATAAAGTAAATTACGCTCTAGTAGGGGCATTTGTACTCATTCTAGGCACTATATTAATTGCGGGCATACTTTGGATTGCTTCTGGTGGTATCAATAAGCAGAAGTATGACACCTATCTAGCGATTGAAAATGAATCTGTCGCAGGGCTCAGTACCAATGCCTTAGTGAAATACAACGGTGTCGATGTAGGGAGAGTGAGCAACATTTCTCTTGATCCGATAAACCCGCAACGAGTGAGGCTTGAGCTGTTAATCGTGCGTGGAACGCTGATTAAACAAGATACTTTGGCGACTTTAAAAACGCAAGGCTTGACTGGCATCGCTTATATTGAGTTGAGTGGTGGTAATACACACTCTCCGCTTTTAGTTGCAAGTGAAGGTGAACCGTATCCTGAAATTAAAACGATACCTTCTTTAAGCACTCGATTAGAAAGCTTGTTATCAAGTGTAGCGGCAAAGCTAGAGCATCTATCAGGGAGCTTTGACGGAATCAACAGTCCAGAAAATGTTAAAGCTTTTTCTAGTGCACTGTCAGATATTGCAGCTGTTTCACATACCATCGCACAGAGAAAAGATAGCCTAGATGCAGGCATGAAAAGTGCCGCAAGTACATTTGCTAATACTGATCAGGCAAGCAAAAAACTTGAGTCTTTGATAGTTAATGTCGAGAAAAGTGCTAAAGCTGTGCAACTGATGGCAAACGATACTGCTGGCGCTAGCCGTGATGTAGGGTCAGCAGCTAAAACGTTGGGAGGAGATACTCATCAATTTATCACCGAAACAACACCAGAAATACATAACTTGATTGCAGAGCTTAATGTACTTTCAGCCTCTTTAAGACGGTTTAGTGAACAAGCTGAACGTAACCCCGCTGGCTTTATCGCTGGCCCTAGTCCTGTGCCTGAAGGGCCTGGTGAATCTTCTATAAAAGAACAAAATCCATGAAAAAGAGTTTATTGATAAGCTGTTTGATTGTCGCTTCTGCTGTTATTAGTGGGTGTAGTCAATTGGTACCAAAAGCGACAGAGCTTCCATCATTTTACATATTGAATGGGACTAAGCTAGAAGACAAAGCAATTGAAAATGACGCTATAGCATCGAAAGATGCTCAAGCGGCAAAGAAATCAGCTCAAGCAACTTTGGTTGTTAATTTAAGCACTGCAGCAGCGGGATTTGACAGTGCTCGAATGGTCTATAGCCGCGTGCCATATAAGCTAGAGTATTTTGCGCATAACCAATGGATCGATACACCAGCCCGTATGTTAACTCCGTTAATACTTAATACACTCAAAGCTAAAAGCCTCTTTAGTGCAGTGACACTGACTCCCAGCACGGCAAATAGTCACTATTCGTTAGATACTCAGATTATACGATTGCAACAAGAGTTTTTTAGTCCACAAAGTAGTGAGAGGTTCACGCTTCGTGTCACGCTAATTGACAATATTAAACATCAAGTAGTATTTGTACGCGAATTGGAAGCAGTCGTCACAGCTAAAACTGACAATCCTTACGGTGGCGTTGTTGCAGCTAACGAGGCTGTTCAAATATTGCTTGAAGAGTTGGCAATCCTTTGCAATAAGACTCTCATCAATTATCAATAATTACCTCAAGCTATTAGCATCAGTCCATTTGACTCATTTGGCTGCGGAAGCTTGCTAAGACGGATAAAAATATAAAATCAAATCTTAGCGTAGTCACTCATTAAACTGCACTAAAAAGCCAAGACAGGACATGCAATGCTAGACATCAGAAAAACTACAAGCAATAAGACTAGAATCTTCGGCGCCATCGTTTTGGCTCTGGTGCTGGTTGTTGCTTTTTGTGAAGCTATTGGGTGGCCTTTTCTCAGGTCTCCATTGCAGCGATTCATGCAAAATAAGTTAGAGCGTACCGTGAATATTGATGCCCCTTTTAAATTAAAACTAATAGGTGGTTTAAAACTTAATGCAGGAGGTTTTCGTATCTCAGCGCCACCTGAGTTTAAGGTACCTTATCTTGCCAGCGCAAAAGGCCTCGAACTCCAATTACGCTACAGTGATTTATGGGGCATTGAAACTGGTAGCCCCTATGTCATCAAATCAATTAAAGCAGAACATATTGATGCACACTTTAGTCGGGGTTTAGACGGTAAATCAACGTGGCAGTTTAATAAAAACGATACAGATCCTATCCGACCTTTTCCATTGATTCAGTCGCTGTTGATTCGCGAGGGGCAGGCTTATGTTGACGATCGCCTGACCAAGGCTGACCTGATCATTGAATTTAGTACTGATGAAGGCCAGAAAAATACTTCCCCAGTTTCAAAAGTAGCGGTGCGAGGGGATTTTCGCGAGCGTAAGTTAAAGGGTGAGTTAACTACGCAGGGCTTTTTGCCTATCGCTTCTCAGGATAAAAACTCAGCACCTGTTTCCTCAAAAGGCTGGCTTGAGTACGGGAAAGTGTATGCAAGTTTCGACGGTACTGTATACGACCTTTTTGGCGAACAAAATATTAAAGGTCAATTAGCGATTAATGGTTCCTCCCTAGGCGAGCTGGGTGATCTACTTAGTATTACGCTTCCTCGTACTACACCCTTCAAAATTAGTGGGGGAATAGAGAGAAATCACGAAGTCTGGCTAATCGATGTTGCCTCAGCCCGTATTGGTCAGAGTGATCTAAGCGGCAAGTTTGAATATGACACCCGTCCAGATAAGTCTGTATTGAAGGGTCAGCTTACAGGTAAGCGTTTTGTATTGGCAGATCTGGCGCCGGCCTTTGGTAGCACCGGTATGGACACCTCCAAAAGGGATCGTATATTTCCTGACCAGCCATTGGATTTCGCTACTTATAACCGCATGAATGCCGAAATCGCTATTAACATCGATTATGTCGATCTAGGTAAAGCTTTTCGTGAACCGCTTGCTCCTCTAAAAGCAAGTTTAAACCTCAATAAAAATAAATTATCTTTGGCCAAAATTGATGCTAGAACTGCTCAAGGCAGTATTTCAGGCGAAGTCTTTATAGATGCTCACGAGCAAAAGGAAGTCGCAAATCCACAACAGGAAAAAAATCTTGAGCGTATCAAAGCTGATTGGGGCATCGATGTTGCAGTTAAGAATATCAATCTAGAAAAGTGGCTAACAATTTCAGATGCGCGAAAAAAAGACGCTAAGCAAAAGAATAAATCTGAAACATCTCTCGCTTATGTAACGGGCTTTTTAAATGGTGAGGCTAAGCTCAAGGGCAAAGGAAACTCTACGGCGCAGTTACTGCGCTCACTCAATGGCGATCTCTCACTTTATATACGTAATGGAGAGATATCGCACTTGATTGTTGAGGCTGTTGGGTTAGATATTGCGCAAGCTGTTGGTCTTTTGATAAAAGGTGACCAAAATCTGAAAATGCAATGTGCCGTCATGAATTTCAAAGCGAATGATGGGATTATGAAATCCAATGTCGCCTTAATCGACACTCCAGTGACCACTATTGTATTAAATGGCAATATCAATATGGGTGAGGAAAAGCTTGATTTACGTATGACAGCCGAACCCAAAAACTTCTCGCCCTTAACAGTGCGGTCTCCTATTGAAGTAACTGGTACTTTTCTTAACCCGAGAGTATCCCCAGATGTTGCACCTATAGGTGCGCGTGTTGTAGGGGGTATTTTATTAAGTTTAATCAATCCGCTTGCAGCCATCATCCCTTTCCTTGATCCAGGTAAAATCGCTGATACTCATCAAGATGCTATTTGCAACGAAACCTTAGCCCAGATGAAAAAACATTAACCAAGCCCTGATGTGATGAATAAGGATAAGATTTATAGGATTGTGCCTGCATAATATGAGTGGCCTAAAAAAGTAGATACATGACACTAACTGTTTAACGCCTACTCAGAGTCCAGTCAGTTGTCGGCTGGTAAATGAGGCCCTCTATGGCAACGGGAGTTGTATTAGATGCTTTAACAATGGCGGTATGGCGAAGAAAGCCAGAGCAATGTGTCATTATTCACTCAGACCAAGGTAGTCAGTTTGGTAGCGGTGACTTTACTAGGTGGTGCAAAGATAACCGACTAGAGCCCAGTATGAGTCGTCGTGGCAATTGTTATGATAATGCTGTTGCTGAATCATTCTTTAGTAGTTTAAAGAAAGAACGCATTAAACGTAAAATATACGTAACTAGAGAGGAAGCTAAATCAGAGATATTTGAATACATCGAAGTGTTTTACAATCGTAAGCGTCGGCACAGTCATCTTAATCAACTGAGCCCGATGGCGTTTGAAAAGTTACAAAGTGGAAGTCAATAAACGTCTACTAAAGCGGGTGAAGTCCATAGATTCATGTTGGTACCTTTCTGGGGGCATGGGGTAGCAAGTTCGAATCTTGCTGTCCCGACCAAATTAATTAAAACTGAATAAGTTGTAAAATTTTTAAGATGGATACTTTGCTGATCTTAGTTTATTTTCAACTACCTATTTCTACGATACTCCAAAGCCAAGCTGACTAACTCATGCAGTTTGCGCACATCCATTTTTTTAAATACGCTTTTTAAATACTGCCTGACCGTTTCAGTGCAAATTTCCATGACTTCAGCTACTTCTTGCACGCTTCTGCGTTCAGTGAGAAGTACTACACATTGGATTTCTCTGGGTGACATATTGAACCCTTTTTTTAATCTTTCCGCCCAACGCTCATAGTTAAGCTCTAAATCTTTAATGATAATCAAGGCGCTATGGCCTTCGCGTCTTTCATCTAATTGTTTTTTTAATCGGCTTATCGATAAATAATAAGGCTTGGGCTGTTGCTTGCGGTGTATGTAAAGTCCAACTGAAGTATCTTGGGTAAGTTGTGCGTCAATCGCAGTTTGAATGGCTTTTTGCAACCTTAAGTTGTCTGGTACTAAGTCGGCCAACAAACTATTATTGACTACACTTAATCCGTTATTATTTTCTAATAGCATTTCAGCTGCTTTGGATGCAAACAGTATTTCACTGCGACTAGAGACAATAATCACGGCTTGCCCAAGCTGATCAAAACCTTGTTCTAAAATTTTGCTATGCCAACTTTTTTCTAAGACTGCGACTGACTGATTAGTGAGCGTCATATTGTTTACTCCATGTCATTAGCTTTTAGATTTTCATTATTATTCTCTGATATTTCCTCTGTATTGGTCTTGTCAGTCACTTGTTTAGGCTGAAACACAAATTGAATATCTACGTATCTTGGATTTTCAGAGTCAACGTTTTCTATATCAATATTCTCTACTACTGCTGGAATATTTCTTTTTGATAACAATACTTCTTGCGATTGACTATATACGCCAATAATTTGCGCATCTGAATTTTTGACTAAAGTCCAGCTTTGTTGATGATTTAAAGGGTCACCATATAGCTTTCGCAAATGCCGTACTGGCGAAATAAAGCGGCTATCTAACAGCAAATCTTCTAATTTGGTTGGTAGTGTCTTGATGCCATTAGGTGACTGCTTGTAATAGCTTTCTATGGCGCGCTGATATTGATTGCCAATAAATAGCCAGTCTTGTTCTTTTTCTCTTTTAATTTGAGTATCTTCATTTTGCGTGACTACCGCCATGCTCACTGATATGGCTGCTACTAAAAAAAGCACACCTATGTAAGCAAACCCGTCATGATGAGTATTGTTTACCATGTATTGTATGCTTGCCCGTTTCGCGCATTTGTACTTGCACCGCTTGCAACATCATAAACCCGGTTGCTATTATCGGGTGGCGAAGTTACTTGCCAGCTATCACTTGTTTCAGTAATAGGGTCAACAGGAATGAATCGCAAATAACGCTCTGATACTAGGGTTTGTAAGTTAGCAGGATAGTCACCTTTATCTGAATGGTAGTGATCTATCGCCTCGCGCATTTCTTTTAAATTTTGTTTTAAAGCGGTTTCTTTACTTCGCTCTAAGCCGTCAAAATAACGCGGCATGGCGATGGAGATGATGCTGGCAATAATCGCCATTACCACCATTAACTCAATGAAAGTAAAGCCTTTTTCGCTACTTTTGATGAATAGTTTACCACTGTGCATAAGCGACCCCATTCAAGCCGATATCGCTGCTCAGTGAGTAAATGTCGTAAACATCATCACCCTCGCGTGGGTTTTCAGCATCGCTGGCGTAACTGCGCTTGCCCCAAGTGTCTGCCGGTTTAATTTCATTATTTAATGGTAGATGCTGATCTTTAGGATACATGGGGTCAGCTGGCAGTCTTCTTAAGAATCGCAACTTTTTCTTTTGTGGATCGGTGATATCTTCCACTCCTATGACTAAATCTTCTAAATGATGCGGGTAACCGCTGTCACCTATAGATTTTTTTACCTTACCTTGGTCAGACGCGGCTTTATACTCATCTATTGCGATACGTATTTCACGTAAACTCTGTTTTAACTCTAGCTCTTTCTTCCGCTGAATATTTTTTTCAAGATAGGGCGTTGCCACAGCGGCTAGCAAAGCAAGTATTGCAATGACAAATACCAGCTCTACGTAAGAGAAGCCGTATATTTGTCTAATTGCGCCTGTTTTTCTAGCCACGCGGGTCATTGAGACTTTATTCCGTGGGCTTAGTGATAGGTGCGGATTTTTGGTCTGCGTTCAATCCACCACCCAGCGAGAATCCTGGCGGCAAAGCTAGGTTGATATTCTTTGGCGTATCATCACGGCTTGCGGGAGCCGCGGATGGTGGTGGTTTTGGCACCATAAATGGTGCTACGCCATCAGCAAAAGCTGGCGATGGAGAATGACGGCCGACTTGACCTTCTGAGCCTGTCCAAATATCGGCCTCGTGTGCTTGTTGTGGCGTGCGTTGACGAATGATGTGCGGGGTGATTGATAAGACAATTTCCGTTTTAACTTTGTCATCAGTTTGGTTTGAAAATAATTTACCTAGCAATGGAATCTTAGATAAGCCGGGTATGCCACTCACGTTTTTGCGATCTTGGTCATCGATTAAGCCAGCAAGAATTTGCGTTTCACCATCGTGTAAACGCAATTGCGTGGTGGCTAACCGAGTACCAACTCTAAAGGCAATACTTTGGCTAGCCCCAGAAGAAGCAACAACTTTATCGCCAATTGAGCCAACATTTAGGTTGATTTTAATAGTGACGTCATCTGCAGCGCTAATGGTTGGCTCAACTTCCAGTTTTAAGCCAGCATCAATATATTGTACGGTTTGTGATGTTACGCCAGTGGAGGCCACATTGGCTGTGAAGACAGGTACTTTTTCACCTATATGAATTCTTGCGGTGTCTTTATTTTTAACCCGAATTTTTGGGTTTGCCAGTAAGTTAACGTCACCACTGGTTGCGTCAAACACTAGGCCTGGTATACCATTCACCACTAATGAATTACCTGATACGCGTAAATCTTTCACTGTTAATATGCCAGAAGATGGCACTGGTACGCTAATGCCAGTAATAGGGTTAACGCCTAGATTTTGTAAGTAACTGCGCTTAACTTCCATGACTTGCAGCTCAAGCATGACTTCAGGGTCAGGCTTATCTTGTGCGTAAATAATCTTCTCGGCCAGCGCTAAAATCTCGGGAGAGTCTTTGATTAATAAGGTGTTCAGTCTAGGGTCAATTTCCATGTTACGCATATTGAGCATAGTGCGCAAAATGGTACTCATCTGTTTGGCATCGGCATAATCCAGAGTAAAGCTACGCACACTTAAATCTTTGTAATCGCGTTGGTGCAATATGTCGTTCAAGTAAATAATGACGGAGTTTTCACTTAGTACTTTTTTCTCTAGCTGATTGGTTTCCAGCAACAAATCTAGCGCATCGCCAAAAGGCACAGATTTTAAAAATATGGTGGCATTTTGGTCGCTGGGCACATCTTTATCGAGTATAAAATTGACTTTAGTGGTCTTGGAAAGTGACTCAAAAATCATTTTAAGATTCACATCTCTAAATTCCATAGTGATAGGCTGATTGAAACTTAACTTTTTGCTTGTTTTAGCCTTGTTAGTTTCAGCTTGCTTGGCAAGTAAAGCGTTATAGAGCGGTAAAGCTTTCTTGTGCTGCGGGCTCTCTAATAGTACTAGCCGTAGTTTAGCTAGTGCAAGTTCATCACTGGCTTCATTTTTATTCATTAAGTTGACCGCTTCAGCAATCATGGCATCATGTTTCTTGGCGGTTTCTATCATAGTGAAACCTTGTATTGCACGTAAATTTCCAGGGTCATATTGCGCTAATGCTTCATAGATTTTCGTTAACGCATCGTAGTCATCACGTTGCCAAGCTTCATTCTCATCAGCCAGCAAGGCATTGATTTTTTGCTCGCGTTCCGCGATGTTCGCTAATTTTTCTGGCACTTGCGCGGCATGAGTAGGGCTTTGTAGGCGGCTATCAACATGCACATCAGGTAGAAGTTTTGGTACTGGTGTTTGGCAGGCAGTGAACTGCAAAATAAGTAAGTACAGGCCTATTCTTTTTAATTTGGTATTTTTCATGGCTAGATTTTCCATATGGACTTCCCTAACTTCCTGTTTGTGCGCTTAACGTTTGCATTTGATTCAGGGGCAAATATAAAAACTGAATTTCCAGCGATCCAGCGTTTTCGTATATAGCTTGCACTTTATATAGCCCTAGCAACACATCACCCTGCTGGATAGGCATCACTTCACCTTGAACATTCAACATCACGCCGCTGCCAGTGCCAACAAGCATGCGACCTAGATACTTAAAAGGTAGCGGAGGTGCGACTGGTTTAGGCGCTGTAAATGCAGCATTACTTGCTTGGTGTAATGCTTTTATTGGCGTGGAGAATAGATTTTCACTGCTGTCAGGTAAGTCTCTGTTTTTTAATATGAGCTTAGTATTGTTACTTACAAGTTTTTTATCATCTGTTTGCACTGTGTTTAATACACGTGTGGGTTGTGATATTTCTATAGATTGTTCATGCTTACTGCTTTGCCATGTAAGCCATAGCGTTACAAGCAGGGCAGTCATCAACATTAGTTGCCGTTTCGTTAACATGAGTTATGTTCGCTTAAAAAAGAACGTTAACTGAATGCGCGCTTCTACTGCCTCATCTAGCGCACTTGTTCGATTTAGGTTGAGTGACTCAATCGCGACAAAAGGCATTTTTTTCAGCACAGTATTTAAAAAAAGATGAATTTCAGCATATGAAGCCAGTACGCTCAGCTCCACTTGATAGTGGCTCAACGGTTGCTGCAGATTGCTTTCTGTTTTGTAAGTGACTTCATTCAGCAGTAATTGCTGTTGTTTTGCAATGGCGACCAATTCATTCAGCTTGCTTGCTCGCGTTGTAAAACTAGGGAAAGTATCAATGTAGCGATTCACTTCCACATCTGGATCGGCTTTAGGCTGGATAGGGTGATGCTGCTCAGTAGAATATTGCTGCAAGCTGGCCAGCTTGTGAGTAAGTGGTAGATAGGTGAAAGAGTAAGCCAATGAAGTTATCAGTATGAAAAATAAACCAACTTTACTCAGCAAGCTTAAGGATTCGAGCATCCTGAATAATTGCCATTTTGCCTGTGTGATGATTGCTGCGGTTTTCATACGCGCCACCCCAAGTTAACTTCAAACACGTACAGTAGTTTTGCTTGGTCATCTGCTAAGTGTTGGCTGACTAATACTGCGTCGGTGAAACTGTTATTGGTACGCAGTGCGTCTAAAAAACTGGTGATGTCTGAAAACTCTGCGGTTTGACCTGTGAGTTTAATTTCTGCGCGATTTTTGTTAGGGCTTATGCTTAAAATGGCAATGTGAGGATTCGAAGCTTTTACAGTTTCTAGCGCTTTTAGCATTTGCATCCACGGTAAATCAAGCTGCTGCTGTGTTTGCTGCGCCAGCTTCAATTTATCCAGCATGGCTGGAGCGGCTGCCAAGTTGGGTTTTCTTGCGTCTTCAGACCGCGCTTTGTTTTCTGCTAAGCGGATTTGTTCACTAATTTTTTTACTGGTGCCTTGGTATTGCGTATAGAGAAAAGTCATTGCCAGCAAGGCAATAGCGAGTATTCCCCAAGTCCATGAGGTATTGTTTAGCTGTGTTTTTTCAGCAAAGTCTAAGTTTATTTTTGGCGATTTTTTATTAAATGGCAACTCAACCATCCATAGGGCGTGGGCTCGAGTTGAGTTGCTTCTAAGCATAGTCTTTTGTAGTTTGCTATTGGTATGTTCCCAAGCTTTGTGCAAGGCTGCGGAAACATAGCTATTCACTTTGCTTGGCTGTTCGTTCGTTGCGACATGCAATAAGTTACGATTAATCAGCTGTTCTGCATGCTGGTACTCAAGCCCTGTGGGTGGGGAGTCTATTAAAATCTGCTGCCACTCTGTGTTGTGCATGCGGCATAACAGAATGCGTTCTGGCTCTGCAACTAATACCCAGTCACGTGGCGGTTCTGCTGAGGTATTGAGCAATGGCATCAGCAATGGTTGAACGGAAGTGATGTTGAAATTAAGTGCCCTCGCGCTGGCTTCAAGTTGTACAAAAAGACTTTCATCCATCGCTGCGGCGATGATTGATTGCCCATAATTGCTAAAGCTCACGGATACCTTCCACGCATCAGCCGCTACGCCATATTGTTTGCGAAACTCATGCTGCACAATCGACTGCCAATCATTTCTGGCAAATACTTCGTTTTGCCAAGGCAATACTAGGTAACGAATCAATGTATTTGAAAGCAACACCCGCACTTGCTGGTGCTTGAGTAATGATTGATGAGCATTGAGTATTTCTGCTAGTTGCGCGGTATTAAGTGGTGCAACATTTGCCCATGTAAATTCACTGTCAGTGAGTAGCTGAGATTGTCCATCAGCATGCTTAAAAGCAATGCCATGATGGCTAATCGCTAACGTGCTTTGCTTAGACCATGGGAGCAACACGCAGCACCTCCTCTAACGTTGTCTCGCCTCGGTAAGCCATTTCTAAGGCGGCATGGTGCAAAAATCGCGTCCCCTTTTTAACAGCCAACTCCTTAATTTGTCTGATGGATGCTCGATTTGCAATCAGTTCTCTTAGCTCATCATCTAACAGTAAAATCTCGGCGACAGCACGGCGGCCTTTATATCCCGTGCCACGACACGCGCCGCAACCTTTGCCACGTTTTAGTGTGGCATTGGCTGGTATGCTTAAATGCTGTAATTTTGTTGGTAGTGCTGAGGTTTCTGGCTTGATGGGTTCTGCACAATGTTGGCAAACTGAGCGCAACAAGCGCTGCGCAACGACAATATTGAGTGCTGAAACAAAGCTATATGGATCTACCCCCATATTTAAAAAGCGGCCAATGACGTCAAAAGCGTTATTGGCATGCACGGTGGTAAATACTAAATGCCCAGTGAGTGCGGATTGCACGGCGATTTGTGCGGTTTCAGCATCGCGAATCTCACCTACCATGATGCGATCAGGGTCGTGCCGTAAAATAGAGCGCAAGCCGCGCGCAAAGGTCAGACCCTTTTTCTCATTGACGGGAATCTGCAAAACGCCTGCCAGTTGATATTCAACAGGGTCTTCAATGGTAACGATTTTGTCATCGCCATGGTTGATTTCACTAATGGCGGCGTATAGCGTGGTGGTTTTTCCGCTGCCAGTAGGGCCTGTGACCAATACCATGCCATAGGGCAGGGTGAATTGCTCGCGCATGGTTTGCATACTGGCGGCATCAAAACCTAGCACGTCAAGACTTAGTCCACTGGCTTGGTCAGCCAATGTTTGCTTATCTAATACACGAATGACGACATCTTCACCGTGAATACTGGGCATGACTGACACCCTGAAATCTACATCACGACCACGATACACGGAGCGAAAGCGACCATCTTGTGGTACGCGTTGCTCGGTAATATCTAGCTCAGAGATAACTTTGATGCGCGAGATGACTTGTTCAGCTAGTTTAGGGTCGCTGATTGCGCCGACTTGGCTTAATACACCATCTAGGCGATATTTAATCACTAAGCCAGTGGGGGCGGTTTCTAGGTGAATATCACTGGCCTCTGCTTTTAGGGCATCGTAAAGCGTGGAGCGTACTAATTTGATGACTGGGCTGACGTCACCCTCAATCATATTGAGGGACAACTCCTCGGTGGCATCGGCCTCATTTTTTGTATGTGCAACATGACCAATCGCTGTTTGTACCGTGCGGGTATCTTCTTCTTGTTTTGCAAGGTAAGCCGCAATATCTGCATGGTGTGCTAAGTACGTTATAAATGCACCGCCAACCCGTTCTGCAGCCCATGTTTGCAGGCGCTGGTTGTAAATATCAGCAAAGACGAAAATGTTAGAGTTATTGTCGTGCAAAGAGGGGTCATGGAGTAACACACATTCATTCTGTAAAGATTCTGAGAATGAAATACGGTCAAACGCTGGCTGCAGCGTTAGCATTTGCGTAAGTGTGAGGTAGGGGTAAGCAAGCGTATTGGCCAATTGTTGCGTGAATGCTTCTGGAGATAATTGGCTGTTTTCTTGCAGTACTTCAATGGCACGTTGCCCGCTAACTTTTGCAGTTTTGGCGGCTTGCAGCAGCATTTCGTTTAAGTTATGCATATCTTGAATCATTGGATACCGCTCGCAAGCTCAAAAATTGGCATATACATCATCAACACAATGCCGCCAATTAAGATGCCAATAAGTGCCATTAATGTTGGTTCAAATATCTTGGTAAATCGGTCTACCCAACGAATCATTTCTTCTTCATGAAAACTTGCTGCGCGCTCCATCATTTTATCTAAAGTGCCTGTTTTTTCGCCGACATTGAATAAACGCATGGCCACAGGTGTGGTGAGTTCAGCTTCTGATAGTGCTTGAGAAAACTGTTGGCCTTCGGTAATGAGTTTTTTGGCTTTTTGTAGATTGTTTTTTAAGCCTGCACCAAGCAAGCTTTCTACCATGGCTAAGCCATTCATCACGGGAATACCGCTTTTGAGCAGCATAGAGAACGTGCGATAAAATCGTGCCAGGTGATATACCCGCACCTTGTTGCCTAAAAATGGAATCTTCCACAAGGCGTCGTAAAGCTTGGCACGTATTTCTGGGCGAGAAATCATGATGATCAATGCGGCAATCATTGCGACTAATAACCCTAAAATAATATAACCATAGTGTTGTGAAAAATCGCCAACCTTCAGCAAAAATTTGGTACTTGTAGAAATGTTTGTCACTTGTGTTGCGTAAATCTTACTGAATTTTGGTATGACAAATACGACTAGAAATGCCAATACAAGTAAGCCGAAACTCGTGACGATGGCTGGGTAAACAGAGGCGCTGACAATACGTTTTTTAAGTAAATCGACATTTTCTAAATACTGGCTATAACGCAGCAAGGCTTCGGGCAAATCACTAGTGGTCTCGGCAGCGCTAATGGTGGCGATAAATAGGGTGGGGAATGCGTTAGTATTAAGCGACATGGCTTGCGATAAGGTTTTACCTTCTTGAACAGCCATGAGTAGTTGTTGCAATATAAGCTTAATAGCTGAGTTAGTTTCTTTATCGATGAGCGTATGCAGCACATCCATGACAGATAAGCCAGCTTCGAACAGTACGCGAAATTCTTGGCAAAACAACATCAGCGGAAACGGAATGTTTTTTTGATTGAGTGTTTGCAGAATAATTGCCGATGCAGATGACTTAACCTGTAAGACAATTAAGCCTTGTTGTTCGGCCTTAATTCGAGCATCTTCAATAGAGCTAGCATCAAGCTCGAACTGGTAGGGGGCATGACCTTCACGAAGAACGCGTAACTGATATTGCATGATGATGACTCAGCTTAATCGCTAATATCTGCATTTTCATTAGTGCCGCCAGCTCGACCATCCGCTCCGTAAGAGAATAAGTCAAACTCAGATTTTTCACCTGGAATGCGGTAAATGTAAGGGTGATCCCATGGATCATTTGGAATGGCTTTTTGCAAATAAGGACCTTGCCATTTGCTATTACCTTGTGGCGCAGTCATTAATGCCTCTAAGCCAGCTTGTTGATCTGGATAACTCCCAGTATCTAGGCGGTAGACATCAAGCGCTTTTCTTAGTGAAAAAATCTGTGCTTTAGCTGTTTTTACTTCAGATTTGCTTAATTGGCCAAAATAGCGAGGCCCAACATAGCTGACCAATAAGCCAATAATCACCATGACGACTAAAAGCTCAAGCAGCGTGAAGCCTTTGTTAACGTGAAACCACTGGCGATTATTTCGCATAAGAAAGCCTTTTAACAGCAAACTGATATTTATTATACTTGATTGTTTTATTGTTGTTTTTTACAAATAAAAACCCCATTAGACTGGGGTTTTTATCTTTTTACATTTTAGTTAAGGTGCTGAAGCTACGAAGCCTGATTGGTCGCCAATTGCACCACCTATACAAGTTGGATGGTCGCCAAGCGCCGCAAAAGTCCCAGTTAATTTTAACTTCTCAACTTGTGTTACTGATGCTGCTGGTTCCATGGCTAGGATTTGACGCATTTTCCATACAAAAGCGTGATCGGTACATGATGTATCGCCAGACACACCAATACCACCAATTTTCACACCATTTTTGTAAAGTGGTAAACCGCCACCAAATACGTTAACACCACCTACGCGAGTGCCAACTAGTGGATCATTCGCTTTACCAAAACTTGTTGCTGGGCCTTTGTATGCAGCTTCAGCATCTACAGGGTTACTTTCTTGTAAGCCATATAAACTGCCGCCTGGTTGCACCGCAGCATACAAAGCACCGCTTGAGATAGCTAGGCCATTTAAGCTGAATGCATTACCTGTATTCGCTTTTTGAGCGGAAATGACACGACTACCCAACCATTGTGAATTGCCAGCTAGTTCGCCTTTAACGCCAGTATTGACTACAGCACAAACTTTACCGGTTTCATCTACAAACGTTGCCCACATGTTTAAGCTTAAGCCGCCAGTATTGCCTAATGCACGTGCGAAATTTGCTGCTTGTTGTAAGGTAGTATATGAAATATCTGCACAGCCAGCGTTGGCGTTTGCTGTAAACACGCTTGCTAGCACTGCAAATGTTAAACCTGCGATTTTCTTGGTCATTTAATTCTCTCCTTGAGAAATTAAGCTATTTAATAGAATGAGATATTGAATATGATGGAATATTTAATTGAAAAATATTGCGAAATCAATAGTAGTCCAAAAAAATTGAATGAAATATCCCCTAAATAGGGGTATCCAGATGAGATATTCGTGAAGGTGTTTAAATAGAAACGGGCAAACTCAGTGAGTTTGCCTAAAAGCGAGTTTAAGTGAATGGTCGTTTAGATGAACGTACGCTTGGGTAAGACGGTAAGGCTTAGTAAATTAAAAACGCTAAGCCTTAATATTGCTAGCTTGTTTAGAGTAACTTAAATAACGATAAGCTAGTAATTTGCACAAATGACTTTTGCGCAGCTTCCATGATGGTTTGTTGTTTTGCAAGGTCAGACAGTGCGCTGGCATAGTCAGTATCTTGTAAGTCTGAGAGAGACTTGCTGTATTGCAATGCGCGATCAGAACCTGCGGTGTCTAGATTGTCAATTTCATTGAGTTTTGCACCTATGTCAGCACGTACATTCAAGACGTTATCGACCGAGCCTTTCAAGCTGCCAATCGCTGTTGACAATCCAGCGTTATATGCAGCTTGTGAAGCGGCATTGGTAATTGGCGTATTAAGCAGCGTGACTAGATTGCTTAATGTGGCAAATACATCGTTACCGCCCGCTTGAAATACATTGTCGCCTGTTGCGTTGATTGCCATTTGTCGTTGCGTATCAACTTGTAGTAACTGCTGATTGCTATCGCCTGCGTAATTAGCGCCGCTAGCAGTTGCGACAAAGGGCACCGTGCTAGTCTTATAACCAGCATACAGGTAATTTCCAGAGGCATCTTGTGTATTGGCAAGTCCAATCAATGCATCAAGAGAGCCTTTTAGCTCAGATGCCATAAATCCTCTTTCGGTGTCTGATAGCGTTGCGTTGCCAGCGCCAACCAGTGTAGATTGTGTCGAAACGAGTAAGCTGGTGATGCTAGTTAAGTTTGATTCTAGCGTATTTAACTTGAGTTGCGCTGTCTGGCGTGTATCTGCAAATTTCGCGTTACCACTTTGTGCCGCTGAAATTTCTAGTGCGCGCGCAGCACCTACGGGATCATCCGATGGCGAGGAGATACGACGACCAGTTGAAATCTGCTCTTGTAATTTGGCCTGATCAGATTGTATGTTGCTTATTCTAGAAATACCGGCTTGGTAGATAGTGTTGGTACTAATACGCATGATTTGTCCTTAATCTTACCTATTTGCCTAATTGTAATAAAGTATCAAAGAGCTGAGATGCAATTTGCATCATTTTGCCAGCCGCTTGATAAGCCTGTTGATAGCGAAGTAGGTTGGTTGCTTCTTCATCTAAATTCACACCTGATTCTGATTGCATGGCAGCAGTAGCTTGTTCTAAGACTTTAGCCTCAGATGTGGAGGTGATATTCAACTCACGTGTTTTATTACCCACGCCATTGACCAGCTCAGCAAATGCGCTTGAATAGGTGGTGGTGCTGTTATTGATAGTACCTTGCTTTTGCAGGTCGGCAAGCAATAGACCATTACGATTATCACCAGGGCCACTCGCAGAGAGTGTGAATTTATCTCCATTTGCAGGCGTGCCAGTAATAGCGAAGCTTAATCCGCCTACAGAAATAGTCGCACCACTAGTATAAGTAATTGGCGAACCAGCAGGATAAACAGTGGATACACCTGATACAGTGACAGTCACGGGTTGTGTTGAAGGTGCCATAGATAAAGTGCCTGGCATGCCGCTTGCGTAGGTAACCCCTAATGTGCCCGTTAAATTGCTTCCTGTTGGCGGTATGCTAATACTAGCTGTGCCAGTATTGGTTGAGTTTGCAACTGAGCTTAGCATGGCGCTACCAATAGCCAATTTTTTTGCATCAGTGATTGCCAAGCTAATAGATGTGGCTACGTTTCTTGTAGGACGAATGACATATTCATCATTTGCGGCCATGCCAGCAGGTACACTAAAGCTCAGTCCATCTAACGATGTTGCTGGAGGTGTAGGTAAGCTTGCAGGCGTAGGGGCTGCAGGGTCATTGTACAAGACTACATTATCTGAAAGACGAGATATTTTGTAGTTTGTACCATCAAACTGTAAGCGGTAGTCGCTGGCGGTTATGGCTCGAGCATCTATAATCTGACTAGTCACAATCGCTGAACCTTGATTGTTTCCGCTAGCGCTTACTGTTGGAGTTGGGATGTTAAATAAATTGCCACCAAGGTTACCGTTCAAGTCTATACCTTGTTGGTGTTGCTTATTGAAGGTATCGCCAAGTACCAGCGCAACTTGACCTATTTGATTTTGCACAGAGTCTAGTGATTCTGCTCTGAACTGCAGCAAGCCTCCGATTACGCCACCAGGTAAGCTACTTGTACCTAGAACGGTAGATTTTCCTGATGATTGATATGACACTTCCAGCCTTGTTGGGTCTGTTGGTGAGCTTGCCGTTGTAAGTGACATTACGCTCTTGCCAATCACCAATGGTAAGCCGTTACCAACATAAATATTGTAACTACCTTGACCTTGCGGTACTACTGTAGTTTTTACTTGCTTACTCAACTCCGTAACTAGTTGATCACGTTGATCCATTAAGTCATTGGGTGGATTGCCGTCACTGCTTATGGCTGTTTCAATGGAGTTGTTGAGTGATGCAATTTGTTTTGCATAGGTATTCACTAAGTTTACGCTACCTGTGAGCTGAGTATTCACATCGCTTCTAACTTCGTTTAAACTGCTATTGGTACTTTGTAAGCGGTTGACCAAAGATTGTGCGTAAGACAGCATAGACTGTCTAGTCGGAATGTCGCTTGGATTAGCCGCCAAATCACTTACACTATTAAAAAAATCCGAAATAGCTGGGTTAAGTCCAGCAGAAGCATCGGACAACATATTGTTAATATTGCTAAGTTGGCTGGCATACACTTGGCTACTGGAGCTAGCTGCTTGGCTATTAACAACTTGTTTGGATAATATTTCATTAAAGGCGCGGGTGATGCTCGCGACCTCTGTACCTTGTCCAATATAGCCGCTTCCCGAGCTTTGCGCTTGTGCTGCTGCTTGAATGACGACTTGCCTTGAGTACCCTGGTGTGGAGGCATTAGCAATGTTGTGCCCAGTTGTGCTGAGACCAACCTGAGCTGCTGCAAGTGCGCTTTTTCCTATACTTAGTATGTCAGCCATGATATTTACTCTTTAGAAAACTTGTGTACAACTATGATGACGGTCAGAAAATAGAAAACTTTAGACCACTCATCTTAATTTAATCAATTTTGGCCTTAATGCTTACCTCACGTATTGTGACATTGCAGTTTGTACGTTGTAATTGTTAAGGGATCACTTTCTGTATCACGCTCGCCAGTTTGCTTGCGTAATTAGGGTCAGTCGCGTATCCAGCATTCTGCATCGCTTGCGCATAGCCATTCACGCTATCCAAGTTTGCCATCACTTTGTTGTAGCGTGGATTGTTATTCATCATATTGGCAAAGTCTTTGAAGGAATCTGCGTAGCTGTCATAAGCGCGGAACTTCTCTATGCGTTTTTGTTTTACGCCGTGGATATATTCAGTCGTGGTGGCTTCTACCACTTTGCCATCCCAATTGCCTGAAGCTTTGATGCCGAACAGGTTGTTACTTGGCGTACCATCGGCACCTTTTAATTCGCGTTTGCCCCAACCGCTTTCAAGCGCGGCTTGACCCAACATCAGGTGGGCAGGGACGCCAGTAGTGCGACTGGCTTCTTCTGCATGTTTGGACATACGATTCTTGAACTCAGTAGCGCCATCACCGAGTGATTTAGTATCAACTTTGTTATTGATCAATGATGTTTCTGTCGGTGAGTTTTTATAATCACTCAGTGCTTTAGAGTCTGGTTGATTATTGACAGGTTTGTTACCGCTTGGTGATAAAGGGTTACTGATCATTGCATTAGATTTTGCGTCAGAGGCGGACGCTGATGGTGTATCAGTTACTGCTTGTTCCATGGTGTTATTGATGGGGTTGCTACCTTGACTAAGTTGCCTAACAAGTACATCTGAAAGACCTAACCCTTTTGAGGCTAGGTTGCTACTTAGTTGCTGATCCAGCATAGAAGTGAATGTACGGCTTTGCTCGTTATCAAAAGGATTATCTTGCGGTGAGGCTTCACGCATGCTTTTCAACATCATGTTCATGAAAATTGCCTCAAACTGCTTGGCAACGCCTTTAATAGCTTCTGGTGAGTTTTCTTTCGCAGCATTCTTTAAGCCATTTAAGCTATTGGCATCAAACGCTACTTTTCCAGATAAATCCGCGCCGCTAATCATCTTAAATGACCTCTAAGTCCGCGTGCAATGAGCCTGCGGCCTTCATGGCTTGCAAGATGGCAAGCAGGTCTTGTGGTGTCGCACCAATCGCATTAAGCGCTTTCACTACATCTGATAGATTAGCTCCGCTGTTCAATTTTAAAACCTTGCCAGGTTCTTTGTTGATTTCAATTTGTGAGCGCGCTGTTGATATGGTTTGTCCACTTGACAGTGCACCAGGTTGGCTAATCACAGGGTCTGTGTTAATCACTACAGATAAATTACCGTGCGATACAGCACAGCTTTCCAGTGTGACAGCTTGATTCATCACCACAGAGCCAGTACGTGCATTCATAATGATTTTTGCGTTAGTAGGGGCAGGTGCAACGTTGATTTTTTCTAAATCAGCAAGAAAGCTTACACGGCTACTATTGGCTGGTGCTTGCACGCGAATAACGCGACCATCTTGTGCAAGCGCAGTGTTTTGACCAAAGCGTTTGTTAATAGCATCTGCGACTAAAGATGCAGTTGAAAAATCTGACTCTTTAAGCTCTAAGTTAACGTTATCCGTTAGGTTGATTGTATTTGGAATTGAGCGTTCTACTGTTGCACCATCGGAAATTCTACCTACACTAAGATGATTGATTTGTGTTTGACTGCCATTGGCTGAAGCACCTACGCCGCCTACCACTAAGTTACCTTGTGCCATGGCATAAATCTGACCGTCAGCACCTTTAAGCGGTGTCATCAACAGCGTACCGCCGCGCAGACTTTTTGCACTACCCATAGATGAAACAGTGACGTCTAAAGTTTGACCCGGTTGTGCGAAGGCTGGCAAGCTACCTGTAATAATCACGGAAGCCACGTTTTTCATTTGTATGCTAGTGCCAGCAGGTAAATTCACACCCATTTGTTGCATCATGCTAATCATACTTTGCACAGTGTAGGGCGTTTGATCACCTGTGCCGTCTAGACCAACGACAAGGCCATAGCCGATTAGCTGGTTGTTCCTCACGCCTTGAATCGTGGCTAAATCTTTTAATCTTTCGGCATGTGCAGGCTGAATAAACAGCAAGCTGATGGAAAGCAGCGCACAACAAATATCGCGCCAAACATGAGAAGTATTTTTTGAGTGCTGATGTGTCATCATATTCATTAAAGCGCGCCCATGCTTAAGAAAAAGCGTGCTACAAGCGCGGCAATGCTTGCGGCATCTACTTTGGTATTGGTTCTATATTCAATACGCGCATCCGCCACTTTGTTGGACGGTACAAAGTTGCCGACAGTGATGCTGTCTGGACTTACCACGCCAGAGAAACGCACAAACTCTGTGCCTCTATCGAATGAGATCTGTTTTTCACCGCTCACTGATAAATTGCCGTTTGGCAATACATCAATCACCGTAACGGTAATCGAGCCATTGAATACATTGCTGGATTTAGCATCCTCTTTTTCTTTGACTGAGTTAGATGAGCTGCCTGAAAAACTTGCCGCAGGTACGTTATGACCAAATAAGCTAGTAATTGAATTGGCCGCTTTACCGTCTTTACTGCCATTGCTTTCAAAGTTTTTGGTCGTGTTGGTATTTTCAATAATGTTGATAGTCACAGTATCTCCCACATAGCGTGGGCGACGGTCTTCAAATAAAGGGTGATAGGCAGCTACATTGAAAATAGCACCGTTGTTAGATTTAACTGGTGTAACAGCGGTAGGCTTTGCTGTCATAGGTTGTTTTACAACAGTTTCTGGCGTAAAAGCGCAAGCATTGAATAGTAAGCATGACGCTAACACAATGCCTTTTAAGGTTAGATTACACACTTTAAGATAATGAGTATTCAACATATTTAATTCTTTTTTGCTTAAGTTAGATTCAATTAATTTTCATTGAGTCAACATTACATCTGTGTCAGTTTTTGTAACATTTGATCAGATGTAGTAATGGCTTTACTATTAATTTCATAGGCACGTTGGGTTTGAATCATATTGACTAACTCTTCTACTACATTCACGTTAGATGTTTCAACGTAACCTTGAGTCAACAAGCCCGCGCCATTCGTACCGGGATTATTCACCGTAGGGTTGCCTGATGCGGTTGTTTCTACGAAAAGGTTTTCACCTTTTCCTTGTAAGCCGGCAGTGTTAATAAATGTTGCCAGTTGCAAAGTACCAATCTGAGTGGTGGCAGTTGAACCTGTAGTCGTGATTGAAACCGTACCATCGCGACCCACAGTAAAGCTCTCTGCATTAGCTGGAACAGTAATCGCTGGTTGAACAGGAAAGCCACTAGACGTCACTAATTGACCTTGGCTATCTGTCTGAAAAGAGCCATCGCGCGTGTATGCTGTTGTGCCATCAGGCATCAATACTTGAAAGAAACCTGCACCTTGAATGGCCACATCTTTGTTGTTGCTGGTTTGTTGTAAATTACCTTGGCTAAAAATGCGTTCTGTCGCCACAGGTCTTACACCTGTACCTAGTTGTAAACCCGATGGCAATTGTGTTTGTTGTGAGGTTTGTGCGCCAGGCTGGCGAATGTTTTGATAGAGCAAGTCTTCAAATACTGCGCGTGAACGCTTGAAACCATTGGTGCTGACGTTTGCCAAGTTGTTGGCGATTACGTCCATTTGCGTTTGTTGGGCATCAAGGCCAGTTTTTGAAATCCATAGTGAGCGTATCATTTTATTTCCCTTCAAAAATCAGCCGATGTTTGTCATTTACTACATCAATGCCGATTGATATATCAGAATGCTATGAAACAATCTTAACCCAACTAGACTTAACCCAAACTTAGGAGTTGAGAGGCTTTATTAGCGTTATTCTCAGCGCTTTGCATAAGCTTCATTTGAGTTTCAAACTGTCTGGCTAAACTAATCATAGAAACCATCGCATCAATCACATTGACGTTACTGCTTTCCAGCGCGCCGCCAACAACATGCACGTTTGCATCGACCTCTGCTGGGTTACCATTGCTGGTCACAAACAAGCCATCTTCAGCACGTACTAAATCTGCTTCTGGCGGATTGACCAGTTTTAAGCGGCCTAATACATTGGACGCACCCGGCTTAGCACCATTTGCAACGGTTGATACCGTTCCGTCTTTACCAACGGAAACTGCGACATCAGGTGGAATGCTAATCGGGCCGCCATCGCCTAACACTGTTAAGCCCGTGGCGGTTTGTAAAATACCGTTCTCACTGACTTTCAAAGAACCGTTGCGCGTATAGCCCTCAGAGCCATCGGCACGCTGAATAGATAACCAACCCTTGCCTTGAATCGCCACATCCAAATCGCGATTAGTTGATTGAATTGCGCCAGGGTTAAAGTCTGCACCTACGGTAGAGTCCACTACGAATGCACGGGTTGCTAAACCCTCACTGATAACAGGTACTGCTCTGAACGAATCAACTTGTGCCTTAAAGCCCGTAGACGTGACATTGGCTAAGTTATGGGCAGTGGTCGCCTGTTGTTCAAGTATGTGTTTTGCGCCTGTCATTGCGGTGTAAATCATGCGATCCATAGCGGCTCTCCTAATTCTTTAAGTAGGTCTATTTACTAACGTAGGTTAACTAGAGTTTGTAAAACCTGATCTTGCGTTTTAATAGTTTGTGCATTGGCTTGGTAGTAACGTTGTGCGGTAATCATATTCACTAACTCAGCTGTCAAGTCGGTATTGGAATCTTCAACGGCTGAAGATTGCAGTACGCCTAGTGTGCCTGTATTCGGAACGCCAGTGAGTGGTGTGCCAGAGGTTGAGCTCTCGCTCCAAGCATTGCCACCTAATGATTGCAAACCATTAGGGTTAGCAAAACTTGATAATACAACTTGTCCTAGTGCTCTTGACTGGCCGTTGCTGTAGCGTCCAGTGATGATGCCATCGGCACCTGTATTAAAGCCCGCAAGGCGTCCAGAAGTATAGCCATCTTGCGTTAGACTATTAATGCTGTAGTTAGAACCAAACTGTGTACTAGCCGAGTAATCTATAGTAAGAGTCACTGGCGCTGCACCAGTTGGAATCGTTGGCGTTGTAGCAGGGGGTATTGGCGGATTCAATGGTGCAAATGTGACTGCAGTTGGGGTGGCTGGAGTAGGGCCAAGACCTGTGCCAGTCGCCGGGAATGTTAAGGTCGTCGTTGGTGTTGGTAAGGTGGTGGTGGAAATACCATCTGCTGTTGTAAATACCTTCCAAACATTTGGTGCTGGGTCTTTAACAAAGTAAGTTTGCAGTGTATGAGAGTTACCTAAACTATCAAACACTGTCACCGCGGTAGAGTCTGTATAAGTGGTTGGATCTGTAGGAGAGAATGGCGTGACAGCAGGGGTTGCTTTGCGCGAATCTAAATTCACTAACCCAACTATTTTGGCGGTTGCTTTCGGCTGTAAATCTGCGGTGTTAATTTTCAGGTCTACAGGTGCACCTTTTTGTATAGCGCCAGTTGTGTCGGCAGCATAGCCAGTGAGATGTTTACTCGCAGAATCTACAATATAGCCATCTTTATCCATTTTAAATTGGCCATTTCTTGAGTAAGTGACAGCACCATTATTTGTCATTCGGAAAAATCCGCCTCCGTTGATAGCAATATCCAAAGAGTTATTAGTACTAGTCACGTTTCCCTGTGTGAATTGTTGCGCAACGGTAGATAGATTAGTACCAATACCAATTTGTGTACCACCACCACCTGTGAGTGAGTTGGCAAATACATCCGCAAACTCCGCGCGTGATTGTTTAAAACCTACGGTGTTAGCATTGGCGACGTTATTGCCAATTACTTCTAACTGTTTTGATGCTGCATTTAAGCCGCTTAAACCTTGCTGAAAACTCATGGTGTTCTCCTGTTATGTGTATTTAATAGTTGCTATATGGCGTGTAAATTAGAAAATTTCTTTTACGTCGGTAGTACTTACGCTAGCTAAATTGCTTAAATTCAATTTAACACCGCTTGTGCCAGTAGAAACACTCATCACTTCGGCATAATTCAGGGCATCAGCTGTAACGCTCTGGCCTGCAGTGGTGGCGGTAACTTCGAATTTATAACTGCCAGTTTTTGCTACTGAACCGTCATCTGCAAAGCCATCCCATTTAAATTGCAAGGTGCCAGCATCTTGCGCACCTAGATTCAATGTTCTGATAGTTGAACCTGCAGAGTCTTTAATTAGCACGCTAAGCTTATCTGCACCTGTTGGTATATCTATGCCAAAGTAGCCGCCAGTGCCACTGGTGGTCACCGACGTACCAGGGACCAAAACGTTATGGCCTATCATGTTGGCGGCTTGATAAGATTGCCCAGACTGCATGCTGCTCATCAGCGATTCCACCGTGCTATTTAGCTTGTTGATGCCTGTCACAGTAGAGAGTTGCGCCATTTGGCTAGTTACTTGAGCGTTATCCATTGGGTTTAATGGGTCTTGATTCTTCATCTGTGTGATGAGTAAAGTCATAAATCTATCTTGAGCTGTGTCTACGCTACTTTTAGCGGAGCTACTAGTACCATTTACGCTATCTAGTAATGCTTGGGAAGGAGTGTTGGTAGTACTTTGTACGGAGGCCATAATATTTACCTTTGTATGTAAAATTTAAATGATTTAACTTGCTGTGCTTTATTGATTAGGTCGGTCTATTCTTGTACTAATTATTGCTGTGCTCTTTATTGTTGTCCAATCGTCAGTGTTTTAAGTAGCATGGTTTTAGCGGCATTCATGGTTTCGACGTTGTTTTGGTAAGCACGTGAGGCAGAAATCATATTCACCATTTCTTCTGTCACATTGACGTTTGGCATAGTGACGTAACCTTTATCGTTCGCCAGCGGATGCTTGGGGTCGTATACCACTTTGGCGGGTGAGTTATCTTCAATCACCTTTAGCACCTTCACGCCACTTGCGTCTGGAGAGCCAGTAGGCGTTGCACTAAATACCACTTGTTTGGCCTTATATGGCGTTCCGTTGGCGCTAGTGGCGCTATCGGCATTGGCAAGATTACTGGCAACCGTGTTTAAGCGCTGTGCTTGCGCACTCATGGCTGAACCCGAAATATTGAATACGTTAAATAGAGACATTTTTTTATCCTATCCCAATAAAAATTAAGAACTTTGCAACGCTGCCAGCATTTGCTTTAACTGGGCGTTAATGAGCGTTAAGCTAGCTTCGTAGCGAATGCCATTGTCGGCAAATTGGTTGCGTTCTACGTCCATATCAACCGTGTTGCCATCTACGCTGCCTTGAATAATTGGGCGAAATAAAGGTTCGCCCGGCGCAGCGCTAGTGTTACTGTTGCTTGCACGAGAGCCATCTAGATGTAGTGGCGAAGTTTTTGCTGTTTGAAAAGCATCTTTATTAATGCCAGCAACCGCGCTTTGCATAGCGGCCTTAAAGTCGATGTCACGCGCTTTAAAGTTTGGGGTGTCAGCATTAGCAATATTCGCTGCAATCAGCTCTTGGCGCTGGCCGCGCACTCTTAATGCGTTTTGATGAAAGCTTAAAGCTTCGTCTAATCTATTCAGCATGATGAATTCCTTTTATAACGGCACAAACTTTTTTTAAATATTCTTAAAGAAAAGCCATTGATTGCCGATAACTTAGTTGCAAACCAATTTTTGCAAACAATTTGTATTACGTGCAAGTCTAGAATTAAAAGAGTGACTTTGATTGTTAAAGTAAAAGGGTAAAACTTGCCCTTTTCTTAATTTTGCTATGCGGCTAACGTCGTAGAATACATATTGAGTTTTTACCATTGCCATGGGATTCGATATGTTCAAGCGCCATCAATTTAATGTACTTACCGGTTTACTAGCCTTTAGTTTAATCGGTGGTTTTATTAGCTCCGCAAGTAGCTTTGCTGAGTCTGCAACGCCTGTTACTGCCGTTGCGCCACCAATGATAAAGCAGAATTTGGCATCAATAAAAACAAAAATTACAGAATTTCTAGAAACACAGACCATTGGCTACCCTGGCAAAGTGAGCGTACATGCCGGTGCCATAGACCCTAATTTAAAGCTGGCACAATGTCCTGATATGCAGGTTTTTATGCCAACAGGCAGTAGGGCGTGGGGCAAAACCAGTGTAGGCGTGCGTTGCAATGCCCCAAATGTTTGGACTATTTATGTGCAAGCAACTGTTAATGTAATCGCACAGTATTTGGTAGCTGCATCACCATTGGCGCAAGGTCAAACGGTGACTGAGCAAGATATGATGTTTGAAAGTGGTGATTTAACACAGTTGCCAGCAGGTGTATTTACTGAGCAATCACAAGCGATTGGTCGTACCGTGAATATCTCTATGAATGCAGGTGCTGTGCTTAGACAAGAGCTACTGAAAGTTGCCCCTGTAGTGCAGCTAGGGCAAACCGTCATGGTGACGTCTAAGGGTAATGGATTTAGCGTTTCCGCCGAAGGTCTATCAATGGCAAAGGCTAACGAGGGACAAGTTGTGCAAGTTAAAGTCGCCAGTGGTCAAATAGTGACAGGCATTGCAAGGAATGGTGGTCAAGTAGAGGTTGGATTTTGATGTGAAGTTTAAAGCTAACTTCATATTTAAAAACGTTAATTTATAGAGAATGAATAAAAAGCTTACAAAGTATTAAAGTTCGCTTAAACTATGCCGATACAAGCAATATGAATGCGTTAGTTGTAGTTGAAAGTAGCGCAAGGTAATTTAAGCGAAAAGGATAAATAGCCATGAAAATTAATGACTCTATTAAGAATACAGCTGGCCTCAGTGTTGATAAACCAGGTGCTGGAAAACTAGGCTCAGCTAATAGTAAGAACGCACAAGCTTCACAAGTTGATGCCAAATCTGCTGAAAGTGTCACGCTATCGCCATTGTCAGCACAATTGAAATCACTTGAAGAAAAAGTCTCTGCTAGCAGTGTCTTTGATACTGAAAAAGTTGAAGCGATTAAATCGGCGATTGCTAACGGTCAATTTAAAGTGGATTCAGAAAAAGTCGCTGATGGATTGATTAGCTCTGTGAAAGATTTATTATCTACACAGAAATAGCGACAAAATAATGTACTAAATATAACGAGGACAACATGAACAAGCCAGCTTCTAATTTGATGATTACTTTCGAGCAAGATGCGAAATTAGTGAACAACCTGCTAGAAGTGTTAACACGAGAGCAGTCAAGCTTAGTGTTGTCTGATATAGACGCTATAGAAGCTGTAATGGAAGAGAAATCTGTACTACTGCAAAGCATTAGTCTCACAGCAAATAGTCGTTATGCCGCACTAGCTGCAGGTGGTTTTGCACCGAATGAATCTGGTATGACTACTTGGCTTAAAAGCCAAACCAAGCCTACGTTAACTGAGTCATGGGAACGTTTTCAGAAGTCAATCAGCCAAGCCAAAGAAATGAATCGACTCAATGGCGTTCTCATCAATAAACACTTCAATCGCAATCAACAACTGCTCAATCAACTGCAAGGCAGCTCAGATAATAGCGGCGTCTACGGCAAAAATGGCCAAGCAAAATCACAGTCCGGCTCTCGCTCATCTTTAATTGCTTAATGATTTTTTCTTGTTATAATTATGGCACTCTAATGGACTTGAAGTAGTCGCTGTAGTTAGCAAGTTTAGAATTACATATCTTGTTGACTTGCATTAGAAAAGTAACCTAATAGCGTTTGTCCATTCAAAAAAATATAATAAGTAAAAGGGGCGTACCTGATGGCTTTGGTACCACGAAATGGTCGTTAGTAAATTCTTATTACTTTTTGAATGTAAGTTGTATGTCTCGGTTACAGCGACTTGGCGAAGAACTATATTGCCAGCAATAGCACTTTTAAAACTCTCTTTTTACCCCACCAATTTTCAGCATATTAATTTAAATAGAGCTCCATACTTTTCATGTGGTCGCGATTCCCTAATATGAATGTCGGTCGCAAATTAATGCTCATTGTAGTGGCTAGTGTTTTGCTAGTCATTATTCCCGCTGCAGCTGGCATCTATCTTTACTTAAAGCAAAATTTGCTTGCAACCGAAGCTGCCACGCTTACCAATGAAACTCAAACCATTGTTGCTAGTAACACTCAAACTCTGCTCGGTTATGAGTTCAGTCTAAAAGCATTATCAAACACACTTGAAAAGACCTTGGCCGAGCCGCCTAAGGTGGGCGAGGCTGCAGCCTTTGACCAATTAGTACAACGCTACCCAGACCGCGCCTGGCGTAATCGGCGTGAAGGTTTTGATGGGCGCACTGAAGCAGGAGTATTTTTACCCCCGGATGCAGTGCTAGATGCAGAGCAAAAAAGTCTGCATTTACGCAGCAAACATTTGCTTGATATTTACGGCACATCAATTACCAATGCTTACGGCAATATATGGCTGCTAACAAAAGATAAAACTGAAGTCATTTACGATCATCTGTATCCAGAATTCGCCGCTTTAATGAAAGCAGATACGGATTACACCTCGACTGCGTGGTTTACACTAGGGGACCCTGCAACAAACCCTAAGCGTGAAGTGCGTTGGACGCCACCTCTGCTTGACCCAGTATCTAGCAGTTGGATTATCAGCGCTGTTTTACCGTTAGATATTAATGGCCGTTGGATAGGCACAATAGGGCGCGATATTAGCATTACTAAAGCGCTTCCTTCCCTCATGCAAAAAAGTCAGCGCTACTCTGGCGAGCAGCATTTGTTGATGGATGCGCAAGGTAATTACATTGATGCTGGCCCGTGGCAAAAACAGCTGGTAGCGCATCCAGATACGTTTAAATTAGATTTAGCTCAAGAACCTGAGTTGGCTGAACTTTTAAGGCATAAAGCACTAGCTTTGAGCACACATTTGTATGATAAGCATGTGAAAATTGATGGCCGCGAATATCTGGTCATTGATGCGCACATGCCTTACTTAGATTGGCGTTATATTCGCTTAGTACCTGTGAATGAAATTTTAGCGCCTATGCGTCAATTATTTTATTCATTAATCGGCATAGTGCTTGCTATTGGCTTGCTGATAGGCTTTTTGATCGATTTGGCGGTTCAGCGCAACATTATTAAACGCCTACAAACTTTAGCAGATGCCGTGCGCAGATACGGTTTGGGTGATATGAAAGCCCGTGCAAATTTGCTGGGGAGTGATGAACTAGCTAAAACCTCGCAAGAGTTCGATACCATGGCTAAGTGTATTGAAAGCAACGAGCGTGAGCTGAATCTCGTCATGAACAATATCCCGGTCATGGCTTCCCGAGTAGACAAAAATCTACGTTACGTTTTTGTCAGTCATCAATACACGACCATTTTTGCGAAATCTATGCAGGAGATCGTTGGGCATACCATGCAAGAAATCCTTGGTGAGGATTTATTTGCGCAGGAAGAGCCTTATGCTAGAGGTGCAATAGCTGGCGAAGCCGTTAATTTTGAGATTAAATCCGAGATTTTAGGTTACGGCGAGATGTATGGTCTCGTACATTTTATTCCCAACTTGGATGAAAATAATCAACTTGATGGATTTTTTATTAGTGTTGTTGACATTACAGAGCTTAAGAAGATTCAACAAGATTTGATGGAGCGTGACGCTCGCTGGAAATTCGCAATTGAAGGGTTTGGCGATTACTTGTGGGATTCAGATGAAGTCTCACGAACGATTACTTATTCAAAGGCATGGATTGACATCGTAGGCTATGCTGAAGATGAGCTTGATCATAAGCTCAATGAATGGGAGTCACGCATTCATCCGGATGATAAGGTTGCTGTATTTGCCAACTTGCAAAGCTGCCTTGATGGAGATACGCCAACGTATGATTGCGAGTATAGGATACTCTGTAAAAATAATAGTTATAAGTGGATACATGATCGTGGCATCGTATTAGATAGAAGTGTTAATGGCAAACCATTACGTATGGTTGGCACTGCAAGCGATATTAGTTTGCGTAAACAGCTAGAGGTTGAGCTGAAGGCAAAAGATGATCGCTGGAAGTTTGCGATTGAAGGTTCTGGCGATGGTGTTTGGGATTGGGATATTCAATCCAACACGATAGAACATAGTGCCCGCTGGAAAGAAATACTGGGTTATTCGCCATCCGATACACTTCCAACGGGCGAAGACTGGGAAAACCGATTCCACCCTGATGATAAAGCGCGCGTGGCAGAAGCGATGCGCTTATATCTGGAGGGTAAAACTTCCGTATACAGAGTTGAGTGCCGAATAAAGTGTAAAGACGGAAGCTACAAGTGGATACTAGGTCGCGGCATGGTCGTGAGCCGGGATGAAGATGGTAAGCCATTACGCATGATTGGGACTAGTATCGACGTTAGTAAGCGTAAACAAGCGGAAATTGAATTGAGTATAGCTGCGACAGCCTTTGAGTCTCAGCAAAGTATCATTATCGCAGATGCTAAACGGAAGATTGTGCGGGTAAATAGTGAATTTACCAAAACTACTGGATACACTGCCGAAGAGGTTGTTGGTCAGTCTATCGATATTCTTAAATCCGATAAGCATGACACAGCTTTTTATAAGACCATGTGGACGACAATTAGTCATGTCGGCACATGGAGCGGCGAAGTTTGGAATAAGCGTAAAAACGGTGACATCTATCCAGGCCAGCTAACGCTAACTGCAGTAAAAGATGAGCATGATAACGTTAGCTACTACGTGGGTACGGTGCTAGACATCACCGAGCGTAAGAAAACTGAGGAAGCATTAATTGAAAGCGAATACCGCTCAAAATTTGCCATTGAGGGTTCCGGCGATGGTGTGTGGGATGTCAATGTTCAGACTGAGGAAGCGACTTACTCTAAGCGCTGGGCAGAAATGCTGGGCTATGAAGCCAGCGAGATTTTGCCAACGCGTGATGAGTGGAGAGCGCTCATTCATCCTGAAGATAAGCCACGAGTTTTAGCGGCGGGTACTGCTTATCTTGAAGGTAAAACAGAAATTTACGTGGTTGAGTATCGTATCCGATGTAAAGATGGGGAGTACAAATGGATGCTGAGTCGCGGCATACTCGTGAGTCGCGATGAACACGGTAATCCTTTGCGTATGATTGGTACGCAAATCGACATTACAGAGCGAAAACTTGCTGAAGAAAAGCTAAAACGGATGCAGCTTGAACTGTTGGAGTCTCACGAGCGCTACGTCGATTTGTATGAATTTGCGCCTATTGGATATTTATCTGTCACGAAGCATGGCATGATTACTGAGGTCAACTGGAAAGTGACCGCCATGTTAGGCTTGCAACGTAAAGATATTAATCAACATCGATTTGATGAATTTGTCGTAGACGATGATAAAAGTTTTTGGCGTCGTCAGTTCACCATGATTAAAGAAATGCAGGGTGGCGAAGAGTTAACTTTGTCGCTCAAGCTTGCTAGTGCTAATGGCTCTATCTTCAACGCAAACCTTCATTGCTTACGTATGGATGATGATGACGATCAGCCTATATTGCGCGTGACACTTGAAGATGTGACTCAGCTAAAGCAAGCTGAACAAGTGATGCAGCTACGCGAAAGTTACCAGCGCTCATTGCTGGACAACTTCCCATTCATGGTTTGGTTAAAAGACAAAAAGCATCGTTATCTGGCGGTTAATCAGGCTTTCGCTAAGGCAAGCGGTTATGACTCGGAAAGTTTATTGCCAGGCTTAACGGATCTAGAAGTATGGCCAAAAGAAGTGGCGAAAAAATATCGCTCGGATGATATTGCAGTACTGAAAAATGGTGTGCCGAGAGCCTCAGAAGAGATTGTTGAGATAAATGGTCGGAAAAATTGGTATGAAATCTATAAGTCACCAGTCACCATTGATGGTGAAGTAGTCGGTACTGTTGGTTTTGCGCGTGATATTAATGATCGTAAACATGCTGAAATGTTTGAGCAATTTCGCAGCCAAATATTAGAGCTATTGATTGCTGATTTAACACTGCAAAATATTTTGGAAGCGATAGTGCTTGGTGTAGAGCAGTTTAACCCTGAAATGTTGTGTAGCATTTTATTGCTTGATGCCGAAGGTAAGCATCTGGGCAACACGGCAGCACCTAGTTTACCTACATTCTATAATGCGGCGATTGATGGTAGTGAAATTGGAGTGGGTGTTGGGTCTTGTGGAGCAGCGGCGTTTACTGGAGAGCTTGTCATCGTTGAGGATATAGCAACACATCCTTATTGGGAGGGCTATCGAGATCTAGCGCTCAACTCTGGTTTGGCAGCTTGTTGGTCGCAGCCTATTTTGGCTCCCAGTGGCAAAGTGCTAGGTACATTTGCAATCTATCATCGTAGCCCTAATACGCCAACGCAAAGAGATATTACGCTAATTGAACAATCTGCTAATTTGGCGAGTATTGCCATTGAACGCAAGCAGGCTGAAGATGATTTGCGTATCGCATCAATTGCTTTTGAGTCGCAAGAAGGCATGATGGTGACTGATGCAAAAAATATCATTTTGAAAGTCAATCAGGCGTTTTGTGATATTACGGGATACACCAGTGAAGAGGCTGTAGGGCATACACCGCGGTTGCTAAGCTCTAGCCAACACAGCGAAGGCTTTTATGACGCCATGTGGGAGTGCGTGCATGCCACGGGTCATTGGGCAGGAGAAGTCTATAACCGACGTAAGAATGGTGAAGTTTTCCCACAACATTTGACCGTGACTGTAGTTAAAGATGCCAACGGTATTGTGACCAACCACGTGGCCACATTAACTGACATCACCATGAATAAAGCTGCCGCTGAAGAAATTAAGCATCTGGCTTTTTATGACTCTTTGACAGGCTTGCCTAATAGACGGCTTATGGTGGATAGGCTAAATCAGGCTTTGGTATTTAATGCACGTACTGGTCGAGATGGTGCAGTTTTATTCCTAGACTTGGATCACTTCAAAACATTGAATGACTCATTAGGCCATGATGTTGGTGACTTGTTGCTGCAACAAGTTGCAGAGCGCTTGGTCAGTTGCGTGCGAGAAGGCGATACCGTCGCTCGTTTAGGTGGCGATGAGTATGTCGTTTTGCTGGAAAGCTTGAGTGAAGACGCGCCTGAAGCTGCGACTCAGGTTGAGGTTATCGGTGAAAAAATTCTAGCTTCGTTGAATCAAGCCTATCAACTTGGTCAACATGAATATCACTGCACACCTAGTATAGGCGTGGCATTGTTCAGTAATCATAATCAGTCACAAGAAGAGCTACTGAAACATGCGGATATTGCCATGTATCAGGCGAAAAAAGCTGGTCGCAATACCATTCGGTTTTTTGACCCCAAAATGCAAGAGGTGATTAATACCCGTGTAGACCTAGAACGTGAGTTGCGTAAAGCCATAGACAAGCAGCAGCTACATTTGTATTACCAAATTCAGGTAGATGTTGCTGGTCGACCCATGGGAGCGGAAGGGCTCATTCGCTGGCTGCATCCTGAGCATGGCTTAGTTTCGCCTTTCCATTTTATTCCGCTCGCTGAAGAAACCGGTTTGATATTACCAATAGGGCAGTGGGTGCTAGAAACGGCATGTCATCAGCTTAAATTGTGGGAAAAAGACGAGATGACGAGTGCGCTTACTTTATCTATTAACGTGAGTGCTAAGCAGTTCCGACAAGCTGATTTCGTTAATCAGGTGCAAGAAGCTGTTCAGCGCTATGATGTTAACCCCATGCTACTTAAGTTGGAGCTTACAGAGAGCATGTTGCTAGACAATATTGAAGATACTGTGACCACCATGAATAGATTGAAAGAGGTAGGTATTCGCTTCTCCTTAGATGACTTTGGTACTGGCTACTCTTCATTGCAATACCTTAAACGCTTACCTTTGTATCAACTGAAAATTGATCAGTCATTTGTACGTGATATTGCTGTGGATAGTAGTGATCAGGCAATTGTAAGGACGATAGTTGCTATGGCGCATACGCTTAATTTAAACGTCATTGCCGAAGGTGTAGAAACTGAAGAGCAACAAGGCTTACTGCTTAATAATGGATGTACGCATTACCAAGGCTATTTCTTTGGAAGACCTGTGCCTATCGAGCAGTTTGAAGTACTGCTTAAATCTCATTAGTTAGTAAAACTGATAGGCTTATTTTGCGATAGTTTGAGGCGTGATTTCTAGTGCAGCCTCTTTTTGATTAGGTGATTCGTAAAGAATCATAATTGACACACGCCGATTTTTAGCGCGTCCTAGTTCCGTATTATTCTCGGTGATAGGTTGAGTAGAGCCGAAGCCTAATGCGCTTAATCTAGACTCAGCAACGCCTGTATCACTCAACATTCTCACTACGCTACTTGCGCGCACGGCGGAGAGTTCCCAATTTGAATAGAATAGATCATTGTGAATGGCAATATTATCAGTGTGACCCTCTACCTGAATCAAGCGATCATTATCTTTGATCATCGGTGCAATCTCACTTAATACCGTTGATGCTGCGGCAGCAAGTTCGGCTGAACCTGGTGTGAATAATAAGCTGTCATTGATGTCGATACGAATGCCACGATTGTTTTGCATCACGCGTACTTTGCCATCATTAATAAGAGGTGAGAGTTTGTTGGATAAGTCTATGCCCATCTTTGTCATGGCTTCTCGTTCTCTGCGCATTTTTTCACTGTAAAGATAAGTCAGCGGAAGTGGCTTAATCAGCGAGCCTGCCTGATTTTGAGGCTTGCTCTTGATATTAGGGTTAAGACTTCCATTGGTTTTTAAGTGTCCCGCGCCACCATCACCCGTAAATGCCGTTCCCATGGATGACATCAGCTCGTTGTATTTACCTTGATTGACCGATGAGATTGAATACATCACCACAAAGAATGCAAAAAGTAGCGTGATGAAATCAGCATAAGAAACCAGCCAGCGGTCTGGGTTCTCATCATCATCGTCTAGAGGTTTTCTTCTGATTAGCATAGTGTTGGTATTTGTCTAAAATAAACTAACGAAGATAAGCCAGTAATCGCTCTTCAACGACTCTAGGATGATCACCACTTGCAATAGAAACCCATGCGTTTAACAGCATTTCTCTACGCATCATTTCGTGCTGAATCAAGCTTTTAAGCTTATTTGAAACAGGCAAGAACACCAAATTGGCTAAACCTACACCATAAATTGTGGCAACAAACGCCACGGCAATACCGCTTCCTAGCCTGCTTGGGTCAGATAAATTTTCCATCACATGAATTAAGCCAAGCACAGCGCCTAAAATACCGACAGTCGGTGCATAGCCGCCAGCTGCACTCCAAATTTTGGCAGCATTACGCTCTTGAATTTCGAAAAAGTGCATATCAATAGCAATCACCTGACGAATTTTCTCTGGTGGTGTGCCATCTATCATCAGTTTTAGGCCTTTTTGAATAAAGGGGTCAGTTTCTTTTTTTAAGTAAGTTTCCAGCATGAAAATGCCTTCTTTGCGAGCAAAGTTGCTCCAAAGGATGATGCGATTGGCAAGCGCTTGCCTGTCATCTAATGGTGGAGAGAATACTTGGCGTACCATCTTCAAACCAGCAATGAAGCTGGCAGTGTTGCTTTGTAGTAATACCGCGCCGAAAGTGCCGCACATGACAATCAACAATGCGGCAGGCTGTATGAGTGAGCTGATTTGCCCACCCTCAATGGCTTGTCCGAGTAGTATGCCGATTAAGGCAAGTACTAAGCCACCTAAACTGCTCCAGTCCATGATTTCTCTTTTAGATTTGAACGCAGCCTAGCTACCGCCTGACTATGTAATTGGCAAACGCGTGACTCAGAAACGTTCATCACAGCACCTATTTCTTTTAAGTTCAGCTCTTGTTCGTAATATAGCCCCATCAGTATTTTTTCACGTTCAGGTAGTGCTGTAATCGCACCTACTAAAGCTTCGCGAAAGTCGCCTTCCAGCAAGCTTTTAATTGGGTCGCCTGTTGTATCAGCATTAAACCGATCCAGAAAGTGCTCACCATTCTCCGACTCATGGAAATCTTCATAGTAAATCAGTTGATGTCCACTGCAATCACCCAGCATGTCGTAGTAATCACTTAGTGAAAGCTGTAGTTTTTTAGCCACTTCATTTTCTGTCGGCGGTTTACCTAACTGTTGTTCCAACTGACTAATTGCAATCTCTACATCGCGCATGCTCTTGCGTACGCTGCGCGGCAACCAGTCTGCACTGCGTAGTTCGTCTAGCATAGAGCCGCGAATCCTTTGTGCAGCATAAGTTTCAAATTGCGCGCCATGTGTGTCTTCATAGCGATTAATCGCATCGAGTAAGCCCATCATGCCAGCTTGAATTAAGTCATCTAGTTCAACACTAGGTGGCAGTTTGGCTTTAAGCTGATAGGCGAGCTTTTTAACCAAAACGGCATGCTTGTTTAGCAGCTCGTCTTTCTGGTCTTTTTTTCCATGGATGGTATACATAGTGAACCTTTAGCCTAATTGATAGATGCCATATGGTTAATGGCGGCGCTATCCTGTTTGTAATCTAATCGTTGCGCAATCTGCTTGAAAGCGGTTGAAGCGCTTGCTAATGGAAATGCATCAATCACTGAGCGACCAAGTTTGGCGGCACGGCTTAGATGGTCATCGCATGGAATCGAGCCAAAGAACTCAAGCTCGATTTGCATAAAGCGTCGTGCAACTTGCGATATATTGCGAAATACAATTTGCGCCTGAGCGTCAGTCGCGTTGTCTACAATAATGCCGAAAGAGCGTCTGCCCAGTTGACTGCAAATTTGTTTGATAAGCGCGTATGCATTCGTGATCGATTCGGGCTGACGCGTTAACTGAATAATGATTTCGCCATTATTAAGAATTTTTAGCGGCAATAGCTGATCTTTATTCAATGTAGCATCTACCAGCACGATTTCATATTGATGGGCTAACTCACCCAAAAGTTGATTAGTCAGCTCGCATTCATTACTATCCATCGCAAGATTAAATTGATTTTTTTGCATAAGCTTCCCAACATTAAAGCCATAGCTAGTGCTGCTAATGGCTTCAGATAGCGAAAGTACTTCGCTATTCATTTCAATAATCACATCAAATAATGAGGGTGATTTATCTACGCCATATTTAACTTCACGTGAATCCTGAGAGGCATGCACCACCAGCACATTGCTACCTTGGCCGAATATTGAAGCAGCCAAATTGGTCATCATGCGTGGTTGATCTTGTGTGCTAGCAGCAGAGATAATCGACACCACTCTTGGCTTTGGTGCAGCCATAATGCGGCGTAATCCAGCGGCTTGATCATGATGAAAGTTAGACATGGCTTAACCCCGCTAATTGAGATTGGATCGTGCTGCCAACAGTATTACCCATGACAAACGGTAGTTCATCACTCAAGAATTGGAATGGTTGATTGTTAATAGACTTAAGTTTTAATGCATGCTGAATCAAATAAGCTTTATTCGCTAGATGAATATCTTCTGGCACACGTTGGCCATTTGCCACATAGTACAGTTTTAATTTCTCTCTAATCACTACATCCAAAGCGTTACCTATTGTTGCCGCTTCATCCAGTTTAGTGATGATGCAGCCTTCTAAGCCTTTGCGTTTGTAGGCTTTAATGACATCGGTCAGTGTTTCGCCAGTGCTAGTTGCATTGAGACATAGTAATTTCTTTACTGGCATATTGGTGCTAGAAAGCATAGCGATTTGCTCTGCCACCATACGGTCGCGTTGGCTAACACCTACTGTATCAATCAGCACTGTATGTTTGTTTTTTAGCTCGTTAAGTGCGATTTTTAAATCAGCTTCATCTTTCACTGCATGCACCATCACACCAAGGATTTTGCCGTAGATTCTTAATTGCTCATGACCGCCGATACGATAAGCATCCGTGGTGATGATGCCTAAGTTTTCTGTGCCATGCTTCATGACATAGCGCGCTGCTAGCTTGGCTGTAGTGGTTGTTTTACCTACGCCTGTTGGGCCAATAAGAGCAAAAATGCCACCTTGATCTAATACTTCAGTTTCATTTTCTATCGTATTTAAATTGATACTAAGAATGGCTTTAATCCATGCCATTGCTTTTTCCTCACTTAGATTTTCAGGCATTTTTTCTGTGAGTTGTCTTGATAGCGCCGCGCTAAAGCCCGCAGATAACAGTGTGCTTAACATTTTTGATTTGATGGGGTCGCGCTGTTGAATATTGCCCCATGAAATGGCAGTGAGCTGCGATTCAATCACGCTACGCATATTGCGCATTTCATTTAGCATGTCAGTCATTTGTTGGCTAGACTGTATGCTAGGCAATGGGTTAGGGCTAGCAGGCTGACGAACAGGCGCTGCTGGACGACTAGCTTGTTGCATGGCTGGTTTTTGTGGCGTAGCTGGTCTTATTGGTGCAGTCGCTCTTGGTTGCGCAGCCTGTTTTTGAACTTCAGCTTGCCTATTCATGGCAGCGTTATTTTTTAATTCAGCACGTCTTACAATCTCGTCGTAATCTTCGATTTCAGCTGGCAATGATTCGCTGTTATCCATATGTGTATCAGCCGCTTTATTGCGATTGTTTTTGCTGAGTAAAGACAGCAGAGTAGGGGCATCATTACTCTCTTCACTAAATGAACGCTGTTGATTCTCATCTCTGGCAACCATCGCATTCATGTCTTCTTCTTTGAAAGCCATGATCTCATTGCCACCGTTCATCGCGCGGTTAGATAAAATGACCGCATTCTCTCCCAGTTCTTTACGCACCATGCTTAGTGCTTCCCGTGAGTTTTTTCCGAAAAATCGTTTAATGTTCATGCTGAACCTCCAATAAGACTAGTGACACGTATGGTTTTTGAATCAGGTAATTCGTCGTGCGACAACACACGAAGATGCGGTACAGCGCGGCGTAAGAATTTAGATAACGCAGCGCGAAGTGGAGCTGAAACCAGTAATACTGGCGTCATACCCATTTGTTCTTGTTGTTTAGCAGCAGTTTCGGCTTGTCTGGACAATGTTTCGGCCATGCCGGGCTCAATGGCTGATCCTGCGGTGCCATTGCCTTGCATCGCTTGAGTTAATAGGCGTTCAAGGTTGCTATCAAGCGTCATTACTGTGACTTCATTACCAGTAGGGAATAGTTGTTGCACGATGGCACGGCCGAGTTGAACGCGGACAACGGCTGTTAACTCACCAGTATCTTGTGTTTGCGTTGCGTATTCAGAAAGTGTTTCTACAATAGTGCGCATATCGCGAATATGTACACCTTCAGACAATAAGTTTTGCAATACTTTTTGAATCACTGAAAGTGACAATAGTTTTGGTGTTAAGTCTTCAACTAATTTTGGTGAATCTTTGCTGATATGGTCTAGCAATTGTTGTACTTCTTGGCGACCAAGCAATTCAGCGGCATGAAGTGAAATAATATGATTCAAGTGAGTCGCAATCACCGTACCTGCATCAACCACGGTGTAACCCATGTTTTGTGCTTCATCTTTAATGTTGCTATCAATCCACACAGCAGGTAAACCAAATGCTGGGTCTGTCGTCATAGTGCCAGGTAGTGGGCCTGATACCATGCCTGGGTCGATGGCTAAGAATTGAGCGTAATTAGACTCACCGCTAGCAATTTCCACACCTTTAAGTGTGATTTTATAGCTAGAAGGTTTGAGTTCTAAGTTGTCACGAATGTGCACAGTAGGTGCTAAGAAACCAACTTCTTGTGCGAATTTTTTGCGTAAACCTTTAATGCGTTTAAGCAAATCACCGCCTTGTGCTTTATCTACCAATGGAATCAAACGATAGCCAACTTCAAGGCCGATTAAGTCAACAGGCGTTACATCATCCCAAGTGGCTTCCTCTAGCGTTGAAACCACTTCAACTTTTTCTTCTACTACAGGTTCAGCATCTTCAACTTTCTTCTGTTCAGCGATGAAGTAAGCTACACCAGCCAATATTGCCGCCAATAATAAGAATGCAAAGTGCGGCATACCTGGAATGGCACCCATGCCGCCGATGATGCCAGCAGTGACATACACCACTTTTGAGTTTGAGAATAATTGTGTAACTAACTGACCGCCAATATCTTCATTATTAGCCACGCGTGATACCACCACACCGGCTGCCACTGAAATGATAAGTGACGGGATTTGTGCCACTAAACCATCACCAATGGCTAACATTGTGTAGTTTTTAACTGCATCGGCAAAGGCTAAATCATGTTGCACGATACCTACCACTAAACCGCCTACAATATTGATGATGATGACCATGATGCCGGCGACTGCGTCACCACGCACATATTTACTTGCACCATCCATCGCGCCGTAGAATTCTGACTCTTGGCCAACTTCAGCACGACGGCGACGTGCCTCATCTTCGCCAATCAAACCTGCGTTTAAGTCTGCATCAATCGCCATTTGTTTACCAGGCATTGCATCTAAGGTAAAACGTGCGCCAACTTCAGCGATACGGCCAGCACCTTTAGTCACAACTGTGAAGTTGATGATAGTCAAAATCACGAAAACTACGATACCGACTGTATAGTTACCGCCGATCAAGAAGTGACCAAAAGCTTCAATCACTTTACCTGCAGCGTCAGGACCATTGTGACCTTCAGCCAACACTACACGAGTTGAAGCCACGTTAAGCGATAAACGTAGCATGGTGGTCATGAGCAATACGGTAGGGAATGCAATGAAATCTAGCGCTTTTTTGGTTTGTAAGCCAATGAGCAATACCATGACTGAGATGGCGATATTGAAGCTAAATAACACGTCTAAAATAACCGCTGGTAGTGGCAATATCATCATTGCTAACAGCAAGATGATAATAGCCGGTGCCGCAATATTACGGCTTGCGAGCTTGTTCATCCAAGGTGGTAGGTTAAGCCCGTTCATTAGATGAATACTCCTGAATCTTCAATATCACTCACACTAGGCGCTGGTAATAGGCTATGAGGATCAAGCGCATCAGGTACAGCAAGTGTTGTTGGAATTTCTGGGTAGAAACCGCCATCCTTTTTAAAGATGCGCATTTGGAATACGTAAGCCAATATTTCAGCCACTGCTGAATATAAAGCTTCAGGAATTTCGTTACCAAGTTCGGTGTGTGCGTATAAAGCACGTGCTAATTTTGGTGACTCCATAATGAGTACTTTGTGCTCACCAGCAACTTCACGAATTTTCAGTGCCACTTCATCTGCACCTTTAGCTACGACAACAGGAGCACGCATACCTTCATCTTGATATTTAATGGCAACTGCATAATGGGTAGGGTTGGTAATCACTACGTCTGCATTTGGAATTTCAGACATCATTCTGCGTTTAGCCATTTCGCGCTGTTGTTGGCGAATTTTGGCTTTGATTTCTGGGTTACCGTCAGACTCTTTAGATTCTTGGCGAACCTCTTCTTTAGTCATTTTTAGCTTATTAGCGTAATGGTAAAGTTGGTATGGCACATCAATCGCAGCAATAAACACCAAGGTGCTGACGATGGTTAAGAAGCCAGTCAACATTAAACTTCCTACTTGAGCGATGCTGGATTTCAATGGCAACGTAGAAAGTGTAAGGATAGGCTCCATATCATGCGATATGACAACATATGCCACTATTCCAACGAGCATTACTTTTGCAATTGATTTAACTAATTCAACCAGCGAGTTTTTGGAGATGATGTTAGTTAAACCTTTAATGGGATTTAACCGGCTAAATTGTGGTACGAAGGCTTTGCCACTAAATATCCAACCACCTACTAGTACAGGTGCTGCAATAGCGACTGCTACTAAAATTAAAGCTAGCGGCGCGAATGCCGTTAATAAAGATGAAATCGAATCTGCTGTTCTCATGAGTAAGACAGTTGGCTCAAATGCTGCAGTTCGATCAAATTGTAAACCGGCACTCATTGTGGTTTTCAATGCTTGATTAAGATGTTCGCTCATGATCAGTATGGTTAAGCCAGCGGTGAAAAGCACAGTGACAGTGGCCAACTCGCGAGAGCGTGGCACATCGCCTTCTTTCCGAGCTTCTTCTAAGCGCTTGGAGGAGGCCTGTTCTGTTTTTTCTAAATCGCTGTCTTCTGCCATGACGATTCCTAAAGTTTGTTCAAATCAACATTCAAGTAAAAATATTCTTGTTACTTTGTTGACTACATGGGATGAATTATCAGGCGAATCAATGCGATTGCATCTTTGGAATAAAAGGGTGAAACCAGCCCTTTCTTGAGTGTCTGCGGTGAGATTTAAACTAATTAACCACCTTAAAAGCTGTTTTCTATAGATTATTTACTGAATTTTTATCAATAAATTCATAAACTTATAATTATTTTTAAAAATAATTAATATTTTTTCGAAATTTCCCTAAAGTTTTCTAAAGTGCTGCCGATAAATGTTTATTAGATGAAACCGAAATTGTTTTTACAAATTATTTTGTAATCGGATTAAAGAATTTGAAATGAATGCCGTCAATGTTCTTAACGTATTGAGTTTTATAGTCAAAAACTAATACGTAAACAGTGGTAACGGTGAAGCTTTGTAAAACTTTAGAAAATTTTTAGGATATTTTTTAGAATGAAATTACAGATTTAACACATTCTTACACACACTTTAACTATTTACGATTGGTTAAGTGATTGATATATATAGATTCCATTAGCCCCATGTAGGTGTTTGTAAGACAAACACCTACATGGGTGCGTCCGCTTATCCTACCGAATTAACCGACAAACCCTAATTGTTAAGATATGTTAATAAGCTCAAAGTACAACCCATACGCGCAACACATTATTTACAACCGAAGTAAAAATGAATGGGGAAATAAAATGAACGAATTTGAAATGATGGCAGAAATTAAAGATGCAAACTTAAACTACTTAATGTTGGCACAGCAGTTAATCCGTTCAGATAAAGCCACTGCAATTTTCCGCCTAGGTATCAGCAAAGACATCGCAGATTTGCTCGAAGGTTTAAGCAACTTACAGTTACTTAAACTCAGTAACGCAAACATGATGCTAGCACGTTTCCGTTTTGATGATAGCGCAATTTTGGGCATGTTAACAAATTATACAAAAGATCGCGCACAAGCCCACTTGCATACTGCTGTTTTAATGGCAGGCCAAAATGCCGAAGCAATGGCACATTAATCACATGAGTTAGCGAATAGCGTTTGACTTTAAGTTAAGGGGAATATGATGGAAAAGAAAAGTGTAGTGAATGAAGCAGAACAAATCCAACTAGCAATTAAAATGATTAAACTAGGTGCTAGATTACAACTTCTGGAATCTCAAACAACCTTATCTCGTGAACGCTTAATCAAACTTTACAAAGAGCTAAAAGGCGTATCTCCACCAAAAGGGATGTTGCCATTCTCGACTGATTGGTTCTTAACTTGGCAGCCAAATATTCACTCATCAATTTTCTTTAATATATACAAATTCATGGTGGATTACACCGATGAAAAAGGCATACACGCCATCATTAAAGCTTACAGTCTTTACTTGCAACAAGTGGAGCAAGAGGGCGAAGAAGAGCCAGTATTGTCAATGACACGCGCTTGGACATTGGTACGTTTTGTTGAAAGCAAAATGTTGAAAATGCAAAGTTGTAATTGCTGTGGCGGTAGTTTTATTGTGAATAGCTATGACTTAAATCACAAATATGTATGCAATTTATGCCATGTGCCTTCACGTGCAGGTAAAACTAAAAAGGCTAAAGAATTAACTTATAAGTTAGTCGCTATTCCAGCATAAATATTGAGTGAGCGACTTGTTATAAAACGATTTATTGACAATATCAATCATGCAGAAGGTGTTCAATAAGTATGGTTTGAAATATGACGTTAAATCTAGTCTGGCACAATCGCGGTTAGAGTATAAGGCTCAACCTCAAAAGCGAGTAGATAAGCAATCATTTTATAAAGAGTCATTGTTAAAGAGTGCTGTCAATAAGTTACGAATGACAGTTAGGCCAAATATGCGATTAGTACCAGCAACACTTGCGGTGTTGATTCAATGTGCCGCGTTGCTGATAGTAGCCGCAGTAATATGGATAGTAAATTTTGCTGTTACAGTCTATTTTGGCGCTAATTTAAATATTTCAATTTTTACTTTAGTGCTGATGCAGGCACTATTTGCCGCGACACTTTCTTATCTCGCAGGCATGGCAACTTGGTGGCGTTGGATACACTTATGCTTTCCTCTCACCGCGTGGATTATGTTTCAATGGCATATCCCAAATGCAGTTTATCTTGTCGGTTTCGTTATCAGCTTGAGTCTATTTTGGACGACATTTCGCACTCAAGTTCCATTCTTCCCATCTCGCCCTGTGGTTTGGCAGCAAGTAGCCAACATCATTCCGCAAGATAATCCTGTGCGTTTAATTGATATTGGCAGCGGCTTGGGTGATATGTCTATGTATATGGCTAAAACAAGGCCAGATAGCCAAATTGAGGGCATAGAGATTGCACCATTACCTTGGGTGATTAGCTTTATTCGTGCCAAATTCCGCAGGTCATCTGCCAAATTTATTTTGGGTAATTATCAGGCGCTGGATTTTGCAAATTATGATGTCATTTTTGCTTATCTATCACCAGCAGCTATGCGCATGTTGTGGGATAAAGCCAGCAAAGAGATGCGCCCTGGCAGCCTGTTAATCAGTCTCGAATTTGAGATTCCAGGCGTGCCAGAAAATATACGTATTCTCGGCAATAAAAACACGCCAGAAATCTATGTTTGGAAAATTGCATAGCCGACCTTAGTGCTTATTTACTAGCGGATCAACTTTTTTTAATCTACACAGTTTCCATCTTCAAGCTTTGCCGCTAAGCGCTGTTTTTTCCCATCTTTACATCTATAGCTTAGTTCTATTGCTAAGTACTAATCACAATATAAGGCTAAAAACAGCCCTTTATTCCACAGATTGATTTGCATAGTTGCTTGATATTCTGAACCTAATTAGATAGCCGTAATTATCTAGCACTACAAATTCTATTGATCAGGTCTGGAGTAATTTAACATGTTTGTCATTATCGGATACGTTGTGATATTGGGCACAATTTTTGGTGGCTATGCCTTGGGCGGCGGCCATTTAGGCGGATTGTGGCAACCCTTAGAGTTACTCATGATTTTTGGTGGGGCACTGGGTGCTTTTGTGGTTGGTAACGATATTAAAGCACTTAAAGCAACAGGTAAATCACTCCCGACTTTATTTAAAGGCTCTAAATATAATAAAGCGCTATATATGGATTTGCTGGCGATGTTATTTGAGATTCTCGCCAAAATCCGCAAAGACGGGATGATGTCGATCGAAAACGATGTCGAAAATCCAGAGGCAAGTCCACTTTTTAGCAAATATCCAAAACTATTACACGATCATCATCTAATCGAGTTTATTACTGATTATTTGCGTCTGATGGGTTCAGGAAACATGGATGCTTTTCAGATTGAAACATTAATGGAAAGCGAAATTGAAACGCATCATATGGAAGGTCATGTGCCAGCACATTGCATTGCCAAACTTGGCGATGCATTGCCAGCGTTCGGTATTGTGGCAGCGGTAATGGGGGTAGTGCATACCATGGGGAGTTTAGATAAACCGCCACCTGAATTAGGCGAGATGATTGGTCATGCATTGGTTGGTACGTTCTTGGGTATTTTACTGGCTTATGGTTTCGTTGGCCCACTTTCAGGCTTGTTAGAGCAGAAGCTAGAAGAAAGCACCAAGATGTATAACGCCGTAAAAGTCACACTTATTTCTAGTTTAAATGGCTATGCACCAGCGATCGCCGTCGAGTTTGGCAGAAAAATTCTTTACTCAACAGAACGTCCAGGTTTTGCCGAACTTGAAGCACACATTAAACAAGCTAAAGGCAAATAACTAATTGTTAAACAGAACAATGACTGAATACGGAGCATGTAATGGCTGAAGAACGCGTAAGACCGATTATTGTTAAAAAGATTAAAAAAGGTGGAGGCGGTCACCATGGAGGCGCATGGAAAATTGCTTACGCTGACTTTGTAACAGCCATGATGGCATTCTTTCTATTAATGTGGCTGCTTGGCTCTACATCAAAAGAGCAAAAAGCCGGTATTTCAGATTACTTTAATACTCCTTTAATGGTTGCATTGACTGGTGGTACTGCAGTTGGTGCGAGCGACACCTTAATTAAGGGTGGTGGCGGTAAGGATTTTACTAAAAAATCTGGACAGGTTAAGAAGATAGACGGGGCTGATGGTAAGAAAACATCGATTGATGCTGAAGAGGCCAAAAAAGCTTTAGAGCAAGCTGAAAAAGTGAAACTAGAAGAGCTGAAAAAGAAAATCGAAAAAGCGATTGATGACAGTCCAACTTTAAGTAAGTTTAAAAACCAGTTGTTGCTGGATATTACTTCTGATGGCTTGCGTGTGCAGATTGTGGATGAGCAAAATCGCGCTATGTTTAACTCATCAAAAGCTGAAATGCAGCCTTATGCCAAGCAGATATTACAAGAGCTGGGTAAAACTTTGAATGACGTACCGAACAAAATCAGCCTGTCTGGGCACACTGACGCAACACCGTATCCTAATGGTGAGAAGTCTTACAGCAATTGGGAGTTGTCATCTGACCGTGCTAACGCATCTCGCCGAGAGTTGGTCGCTGGAGGTATGGATGAAACTAAGTTACTAAGGGTGGTTGGACTTTCTTCTGCGAGTTTGTTTAACAAAGAAAATCCGTTCGATGCGACCAATAGGCGTATCAGCATCATCATTATGAATAAACAGGCTGAAGAGAATGCATTAAAAGATGGCGCAGCAGTGAATGTGCCTTCTGACTCCAATTCAGCTGATATCAGCACAGCAATCAAGAATCCATAATGATATTTGCAGGTTGGAAATAAAAATTCGAATTGATTAGTTTAACTGGTCGTATTCACTAAATTGAAATACAGCACTTTGGAGCATGATGAGATGGACATGAAAACATTACCAACTACTGAATTAAGAAGCTTGCTTGCCACGGTTGCAGACCATGGGAAGCAACACCTAGTGGAGGTTGAGGCTGATTTGCTACAAACCACCTTTTTACTTAGTGAAGCTATTGAAAAGCTTGGTGTGAGTTTTATGGCAGTGCACGAAGCTGTTACAGCTCAACAAGCTGTACTCAATAACTTAATGTTGACCCATCAATTTGACACCAATGAAACAAAGAAATTAGAAGATTTTAAGACAAAAATAGGTGAAGAGGTGAATGCCGCCGTGACCGGCTTGCAGTTTCAAGATCTCACCAGTCAGTTGCTGACTAGAACGATTAAACGAGTGAATGGCTTAAAAGATTTGTTGCATGAATTAGGTAATCACAGCGATGAGATAGACCCCGAACATGAGCATGAAGAGATTGCTAAATTTCTAGATGAGATGAGCCACAGTTTGCATGCTGGAAGTCGAGCGCTTTCTGGGGGTTTAAGACGCTCAGTCGATCAGCAAGATATGGCGACAGGTGATATTGAACTTTTTTAACAAAATGACTGAAAATTAATTAATTTCTGTCGTTAAGTAGTGTGAGACAAATTTAATTAAGCCTAAATGATAGTAAGTAAAGCGCGATAAGAAAAATGGTTTAAGTAGTTCTGGTGATTTATTAACAACGTGCAAGATTAATAACGAAAAAAGTGAGTGAATGAAATGGCAAAAACAATTCTAGCAGTAGATGACTCAGGTTCTCTTCGCCAGATGGTGGCATTTAGTCTTAAAGCCGCTGGCTATGATGTAGTGCAAGCTGTAGATGGCCAAGATGGCTTGGATAAAGCAAAAGAGAAGACAGTAGATCTTGTACTGACTGACCAAAACATGCCAATTATGGATGGACTGACGTTGATTAAAAACTTGCGTGACTTAGGTTCATATCAAAAAGTGCCAATTTTAATGCTCACCACAGAGTCAAGTGATGAAATGAAAGCTAAAGGCAAAGCTGCTGGCGCCAATGGCTGGTTAGTAAAACCTTTTGACCCAAAACGCTTAATTGAAGTGGTACAAAAAGTGATTGGTTCTTAAGTATATTTGTAGGAGGGGTGTTTGACGCCGAATTTGGACTATTCACAGTCACATTTTTTCGCGGTCTGAAGCCGCTCCTACTTAGTAGCTAAATAGATATATGGAGTACAGCAATGACAATTGATATGAGTCAGTTTTACGAGGTTTTCTTTGATGAGGCAGAAGAACTATTGGCTGAGGCTGAGCGTTTACTTCTCGGCATTGACATAGATAGCCCCGATGATGAAGAGCTCAATGCGATTTTCCGCGCAGCCCACTCAATAAAAGGCGGGGCAGCCACTTTTGGTTTTATGGACATGACGGAAATTACACATGTGCTAGAAAACTTACTTGATAAAATTCGTAAACATGAAATGGCGCTCACTGCCGAGCATGTAGACGCGTTTTTAGCCGCAAAAGATGTGCTGAAAATGGAAGTCGATGGACATCGATTAGCTACAGCGGTCGATGAAGAGCAAGTTGCTGATGTGAAAATGATGTTGAAACAACTCTCTGAAGCAGGCGCTGCTGTGGTTAAACCAGCACAAGCTACACCTGCTCCAGTAGCTGCGCCAGTTGTTACAGCTCCCATTGTAGAAGCGCCTAAACCAGCTGATCCAGTTGTTGTTGCCGCAGTGCCTGATGATGGTTTAACTCGCTTCAATATCGTATTGCCTGAAGTCTCAGAAAAAGACATGTCTAACCTAAAAGATGAATTAGGCTTATTGGGTGATGTGGAATCTAGTCAAAATGAAAATAATCGCTATGTATTTAAGCTAACTACAGATTCAACACAAGCAGACATTATTTCAATCTGTTCATTTGTACTAGACCCTGATGATTTAGTGATTACAGTGAGTACTGCAGTGAGCGCACCTGTAGTTGCACAAGTAGAAGCTAAACCAGCCGTCGTTGAAGATCCAGGTTTTGGTTTGTTTGAAGATGACGTAAAAGCAACTACAGCTAGCTCTTCAGCAAATGAAGTGAAAAGCAGCACTTCTGGCGTGAGTATTCATGAAGAAGTTGGTTATGGTTTATTTGCTGTAGATGGCAAAGAGAATGTGGAAGAAGGCTATGGTTTCTTCGCGCCATTTCAGCCACATAAAGATGCGGCAGTGGCTGATTTAATTGGCGATGATACTGTTGCAACAGAAGCTAATTCTGGCAAAGCTGAGCTTGCTAAAGCAGAAGCTGTAGCTGTAGCCAGTAAAGCCGCAGCTTCAGAAGCCACCGATAGACGCAACCAAGGTCGTCGTGAGTCAGACAAAGCACCAGCCAGTGCAGAAACTTCATCTATTCGCGTAGGCATCGAAAAAGTAGACCAACTGATTAACCTGGTGGGTGAACTTGTGATTACTCAAGCGATGATAGAACAACGTATCAGCCAGTTAGACCCAGTTCAGCACGAACCGTTGATTAACAGCGTTGGACAGCTCACCCGTAATACACGTGATTTACAAGAGTCTGTGATGTCGATTCGTATGATGCCGATGGATTTTGTGTTCTCACGCTTCCCTCGCATGGTGCGAGACTTAGCAGCCAAGTTAGGTAAAAAAGTAGAGTTCGTGACTGTTGGTGCGACCACCGAGTTAGATAAAGGCTTGATTGAACGCATTGTTGATCCACTGACGCATTTAGTACGTAATAGCGTCGATCATGGTATTGAAACGCCAGAGGGCCGTAGAGCTGCTGGTAAGTCGGAAACTGGTACGCTAACACTTTCAGCTGCGCACAAAGGTGGCAGCATCGTCATTGAAGTGACTGACGATGGCGCTGGTTTAAGCCGCGATAAGCTATTGGCAAAAGCTGCCAAAAATGGCTTACCTGTCAGTGAGAGCATGAGCGATACCGAGGTGTTTAATCTAATCTTTGCCCCAGGTTTTTCAACAGCAGAAGTCGTGACCGATGTTTCAGGTCGAGGTGTAGGCATGGACGTAGTAAAACGAAACATTACCGCCATGAACGGTGTGGTTGAAATTCGTTCAGCACTAGGTTATGGCACTACTATTTCAATTGCATTGCCACTGACATTGGCCATCTTAGATGGGATGTCTGTGTCACTAGGCAACAGTATTTATGTCATACCGCTCAATCTGATTGTAGAAACGCTACAGCCACGCGCTGAAGATATTAAAACGGTGACTGGTGAAGGTCGTATGGTGCACGTGCGAGGTGAATATTTGCCGATTATTGCATTACACAGCTTGTTCAATCACCACACTGACATTACCGATCCAACGCAAGGTGTATTGGTGCTACTGGAGTCAGATGGTAAAAAATCAGCCTTGTTTGTTGATAGGTTGGTTGGACAGCAACAAGTTGTGATTAAGAGCTTGGAAACTAATTATAGAAAAGTGCCGGGTGTATCGGGCGCCACCATCATGGGTGATGGCGGCGTGGCCTTGATTCTAGATGTTTCAGCTATTATTCAGATGGGTCAAACCAGCAACTATCTTACTGGTGCACCACCATTTGCACATTACCAAAATGCCCAATCAATTGAAAAAAATAGTAATCCATAAGGAGCTTTCAAAATGAGTACAGAAAACATTAGCAGCGTAACAAATTCAACTTCATCAAGTAAGTCAAAGAATGCTGCAGGTGAATACCTAACCTTTGTATTGGGTGAAGAACAATACGGCTTAGAGATTTTAAAAGTACAAGAAATTCGTGGTTATGATGCTGTTACGCAAATTTCTAATACACCTGAATTCATTAAAGGCGTGGTGAATTTGCGCGGGAAAATCGTACCTATTGTTGATTTGCGCATTAAGTTTCACTTAGGAAAAGTTGAATACGATGAGTTCACCGTGGTGATTATTCTTAATCTAAACGGTCGTGTAGTTGGCATTGTGGTGGATGGCGTTTCAGATGTGATGGCGCTTAAAGAAGAACAGATTCGCGATGTGCCGTCTTTAGTGTCAAACATCGATACCAAATACATCGTAGGTCTTGCTTCGGTAGAGGAGCAAATGTTTATTTTGGTGGATATTGAACAATTGATGAGTAGCCAAGAAATGGCGCTCATGGATTCAATAGCCGTACATTAAATTACATGTTGCTAAATTGAAAGAATAACAAAAATAAATATTAACAATATTTAAAAAGTTAGAGGGAAGCCCATCATGAAAATCAATATGCCAGTCACAAATAATGAAATCATTTTTGATGATTCACAGTTTATGTTGACTAAAACAGACCTAAAAGGCGTGATCACCTACGCTAACCAGGATTTTATTCAGGTCAGTGGATTTAGTGAGGCTGAACTAGTAGGTAGCAGCCACAATATGGTGCGCCACCCTGATATGCCTGTAGAGGCGTTTGAGGACATGTGGCGTAGCTTAAAAGCTGGTAAACCTTGGACTGGTATGGTGAAGAACCGTACAAAGAGCGGTGATTTCTATTGGGTAGAAGCCAATGCGGCACCGATTGAACAGGGTGGAATCGTGACGGGTTTTCTTTCCGTACGCAGAAAACCAAGCCGTCAGCAAGTTGAAGAAGCTACGGCGGCTTATCGACTGTTTAAAGATGGTAAGGCAGCAGGCTTAGCTATTGTGGATGGTAAAGTTGTTAAAAATTCAATAGGCAACAAACTTAAAAATAAAATACAAAACACTAAAGTCGGTCAGCGCTTAGCTGGCATTATTGTGCTGGGAGTAGTTGCTTTAGCTGTGCAAGCTGCAGTAGGGCTGTACGAAATTAATATATCAAACAATGCAATTAAAACTGTGCAGGAAGACCGTTTAATCCCAACTAGAGATTTAGGTCAAATCGCCAAACTAATGTTGGAGAATAATACGCTATTAAGAACAGCACTTAGTAATGTGGAAATCAGCAGTGCTGCTAAGAAGTCTGTACTCGTGTTGAAGCCCGAGGAAGCAACCAAGGCATCTGATGCTATTGAACGTAATATTGGGACAATCAGCGGTTTGTGGAAAACTTACGCAGCGACCTACCTCACTCCAGAGGAAAAGGTACTTGCAGCTAATTTTACTGAAAGTCGTGGCAAGTTTGTTAATCAGGGTTTAAAGCCTGCTGTATTGGCATTGCGCTCAAATAATTATGAAGATGCGAAGAAATATGCTGACATAGCGCAAGAGTTATTTAATACTTCCGCACCAGTCATTGATGTTTTGCTGAGATTGCAGAATGATGTCGCCGTCAAAGAGTACTTAGCGGCACAATCGCAATACCGAACTACTAAAATACTCACATTTTCAGGCTTAGGGTTAATTTCATTACTTTTACTATATGTCGGATGGATTGTAACTCGCAGTATTACTAAACCTTTAAGTCAGTCTATTAATGCTTTTGGGCAGATTATGTCAGGAAACTTCTCTACTACAATAGAAGTTAAGGGCGAGAATGAGTTAAGTAAAGTCTTGCGATCATTACAAACCATGCAAACCATATTGAGTGTGAACGAAAATACACTAAAAGAAAATGCTGCCAATACCAAAGAGCAAGCAGCTTTGTATGAAGGACAGTTAGCTGCGATTAGCAAATCAACAGGTGTCATTGAATTTAGTATGGATGGCAAAGTGACCTCGGCTAATGATATTTTATTGAATATATTGGGCTACAGTGCCAGTGAGACTGTTGGTCAACATCACAGTGCTTTTGTGGAAAGTGCTTATAAAAACAGCGCTGACTATCGCCAGTTTTGGGAAACACTTAATCGTGGTGAGGCTGTTACAGGGCAGTTTTTATATAAAGGTAAAGAGGGTAAAGAGGTTTGGTTAGAAGCTTCTTACAACCCGATTTTATGTTCAGCAGGAAAACCTTACAAAGTTGTGCAATATGCGACCGACATTACTGCCCAAAAAATCAAAAATGCTGACTTTGAAGGGCAGATTGATGCTATCAGTAAATCGCAAGGGTTAATTGAAGTATGTTTAGATGGCATTATTATCAAAGTTAACCAAGTTTACTTAGACATGCTAGGTTACGCAGAGGCTGAATTACTCGGCAAACATATCAGTTTAGTATTAGATCCAACTTTTGCTAAGAGTGAAGCTTATAAAACGTTATGGGATAAATTGAGAAAAGGTGGTACCGACACAGGCCAATACAAACGTATTGCTAAAGATGGTAGAGAAGTATGGATTCAAGCTTCTTATAATCCGATTTACGATTTAAAAGGTAAGCCATACAAAATCGTCAATTACACTATGGATATTACTGCACAAAAACTCCAAGCAGCTGATAATGCTGGACAAATCTCAGGTATACACAAAACACAAGGCGTGATTGAGTTTGATCTAACAGGAAAAATTCTTGCTGTGAATGACAACTTCGTTAAAGTCGTTGGGTACAGTGAAAAAGAAATAGTAGGTAATCACCATAGTATGTTTGTTGAACCTGCTTACCGTAGCAGTCATGAATACCAAGCATTTTGGGAGACTTTACGACGCGGTGAAGCTCAAGTGGGTCAATTCAACCGCATTGCTAAAGGTGGCAACCATGTCTGGCTACAAGCGATTTATAACCCTATCTTGGATATAGACGGCAAGCCATTCAAAGTGGTGAAATACGCCGTAGACATTACCGAGCAGCGTAAAGATGCAGCAGCGCTGGCAGAAGCCGTTGAAGAAACTCAAGGTATTATCGAAAACGCACAATCTGGTGATTTAAGCGGTCGTGTCTCGCTAGATGGTAAAACTGGCGCCATTGGCAGTCTTTGTGACGGCGTGAATGCGTTGATGGACAAAATGACTGAAGTAATTGAGCAGGTAAGGGAGGCAGGCGATACCATTAATACTGCTGCAGGTGAAATCTCATCTGGCAATAACGACCTCTCCCAACGCACCGAGCAACAAGCCTCCAGCCTGGAAGAAACCGCATCGAGCATGGAAGAGCTTGCTTCAACTGTTAAACAAAATGCCGAGAACGCCAAACAAGCCAACCAGCTTGCCGCAGCCGCCTCAGGCGTTGCGGTGAAAGGTGGAGAAGTCGTCGGTCAAGTCGTCAACACCATGAGCGCCATCAACAGCAGTGCTAAAAAGATTGAAGACATCATCTCCGTCATTGACGGCATCGCCTTCCAAACCAACATCCTTGCCCTGAATGCTGCAGTAGAAGCAGCCCGAGCAGGCGAACAAGGTCGAGGCTTTGCCGTAGTGGCAGGCGAAGTACGCAACCTAGCACAACGCTCAGCCACTGCAGCCAAAGAAATTAAAGAACTGATTGCAGACTCAGTGAGCAAAACTGCCGAAGGTACAACACAAGTAGAACAAGCTGGTAAAACCATGGCAGAGATCGTGTCATCAGTGCAACGCGTGACTGACATCATGGGCGAGATCTCAGCAGCATCAAGTGAACAAAGCGCAGGGATTGATCAAGTCAACAACGCGATTACCAGCATGGATGAAGTGACCCAACAGAATGCGGCCTTGGTAGAGCAAGCTGCTGCTGCTGCGGAGAGCTTGGTAGAGCAGGCTGTAAGTTTAACTGATCTTGTAAGTGCATTTAAATTAATGGGCGGTTCATCGTCATCTACCAGTAATACCAAAAGCCGAGCACCATTACGTTTAGCTTCTAGCCATGCAAAAGCAAAACCTGTTGCAAAACCAGTATCAGCTAAAGTGGTGATTAAAACTGGCACGGATGATAATGAGTGGGCAGAATTTTAGTTTTTACGTAGCAACATAAGCATAAAAAAACAGCACCTTTGGGTGCTGTTTTTTTATGCTTATCGGTTGAATAATTATTTTCAATATTTACTCAAGATTTAAACAGAAATGACGTAATAACACATATGAGGTTTTGCGATTGATTACCTTTGCATAACCTCCCGCCTCTTTGCCGTATTGAGGTGTTATGAACGGAAAAACGAAGTTTATAGAAATGGAACAATATGATGAAAAAATTAGCGATTACAACTTTAGCAACAGCTTTATTAACAGTAGCTTCAATTAACTTATACGCCGCAGAAGTCTGTAAAGTTTCAATGATGGGGCGTATTTGTTTTGAAGAAGGTAGCCCAGAAGCAACCGCCGCGCACATGAAAGGTGATGCAGTAGCCGATTCAGCGAAGCGTAAAGTAGCTGAAAGTGATGCTGCAAGCAAAAAAGATGATGCTTCTACTAAAAAAGTAGCTGTTAAGTAATAGCCACTTAAAGTAAACCAAACCAAGTTAACCAAGCTAATTTATTTAGCAAAATCAACACAAAGCCCTCTGGATAATTTTTAGAGGGCTTTTTCATTTTAGTGACTATTTTTAGCGAATCAACTAGCTGGTTCTATAGATCTAAACCTCAAAAATGATGCGCATTTATTGCTTTATTTAGCGATTCAAATATGGCTACTTGAGAGGAAAATCACTATATGGAAATTGTATTCAAGCTTTAGGTAAAGCTGACGTAAATAATAAAGTAATGGTATTAGATAGGCGTTTAAGTGGTTTTTAAATACTGGAGTTAGTTTTGAAAAAATCACTGATAAATCCACGTTACAAACAGCTCAATAAATTGGAGTAATAAAATGAGTATGACAAAGAAAATGTATATGTTGATACTGGCTGCAGTTTTGGGCATGGTGTCGCTGGCAGGAGTTGGTTTATATAAAATCAACCAAGTGTATAAAATCACTAACTTTGCCAATACCAATGCTGTACCTAGCGTGCAATTGTTGGACGAAGCCTTAGCGCATTTTGAAGAAATGAATGGCTTAATTTGGCAGCATATGGCGAGTACAGATAACGCCAAAATGGTCGATATTGAAGCTAGAGTGGCAACGGAGCACAAGGCTTTGACTGACACTTTAGATAAGTATGAAAAGACTATGGTGACTGATAAAAGTGATGCGGACTTGGTCTTAGCCGACCGTGCTGCACTAGCGGCATTTGATGAGATGGGTGGTCATGTACTGACAACCTCTTTGGCTAACAAGAAAGATAATGCACGAACCATTTTGCTTGCTGGGGGAGATGCGATTTCTGGTGTGCAAAAAGCAATTACCAATCATCGGAAATACAACGTTAAATTAGGCACTGATAGTGCTGAAAAAGCGGCTTCAATTAAATCAGGTGCTGAAGTTCAGTCTTTGGTGATTTCAGGCTTAGTTTTGTCAATCATCGTTTTACTCGGCTTATATATCACACGTGGTTTAATGAAGCAGTTGGGTAATGACCCCGCTGACTTAGCTATTCTAGCCAAAAATTTTGCTGATGGTAATTTGACTCAAAAAATCATTGTAGCTGCCGATGATAAATCGAGCGTAGCCTACTCAATCAAGACCTTACAAAAGACTTTAGATGGCATCGTGCAATCATTGCAATATGTAAGTGCACAACATGATGCTGGTGATATTGATGTTGATGTAGACGTCAGCCGATTTAAAGGCGGATATGCCGACATGGCAGCGGGCGTCAACAAGATGGTCGCCGGCCACGTAGACATGAATAAAAAAGCGCTAGCCTGCGTGAAATCGTTTGGTGAAGGCGACTTAGCTGCTCAATTAGAGAAATTCCCAGGTAAAAAAGCCTTTGTCAACGAAGCCATCGAACAAGTCAGAGCCAATATTAATGCGCTGGTTTCAGATGTGAATACACTCTCTCAATCCGCCGTAGAAGGCAACCTATCCATCCGTGCCGATGCAAGTAAGCACCAAGGCGACTTCCGTAAGATTGTACAAGGCGTCAATGACACCCTAGACGCGGTGATTGTCCCTTTAAACGTTGCCGCGAAATACGTAGACGACATCTCCAAAGGCAACATTCCAGCCAAAATCACCGATACTTATCACGGCGACTTCAATCAATTAAAAGACAATCTAAATCAATGTATCGATGCCGTGAATGCGCTAGTTTCAGATACTGCCATGCTTGCCGATGCTGCTGACCAAGGCATCTTATCTACACGTGCCGATACCACAAAACATCAAGGCGACTTCCGTAAAATCGTAGAAGGTGTCAACAACACCTTAGACTCAGTGATCGGCCCATTAAATGTAGCCGCAAACTGTGTTGACAGCATTTCTAGAGGCGATATCCCAGCGAAGATTAACGAACATTACAAAGGTGACTTTAACAATCTTAAAGATAACCTCAACCACTGTATCGACGCTGTCAATCGCTTGGTTGAAGACGCCAACATGTTGGCACAAGCCGCTGCCGATGGTCGGGTCAGTGTACGTGCTGATGCCAGCCTACACCAAGGCGACTTCCGCAAAGTTGTAGAAGGGGTTAATGCCACACTAGAAACCATCGTCGCCCCTATTGCCGCTGTCAAAGAAGCCATCGAAACCATTACCACAGCAGCCAATGAAATTGCCACTGGCAATAACGACCTCTCCCAACGCACGGAGCAACAAGCCTCCAGCCTGGAAGAAACCGCATCGAGCATGGAAGAACTTGCCTCAACTGTTAAACAAAATGCCGAGAACGCCAAACAAGCCAACCAGCTTGCCGCAGCCGCCTCAGGCGTTGCGGTGAAAGGTGGAGAAGTCGTCGGTCAAGTCGTCAACACCATGAGCGCCATCAACAGCAGTGCTAAAAAGATTGAAGACATCATCTCCGTCATTGACGGCATCGCCTTCCAAACCAACATCCTTGCGCTTAACGCTGCCGTAGAAGCAGCCCGAGCAGGCGAACAAGGTCGAGGCTTTGCGGTAGTCGCAGGTGAAGTACGCAACCTAGCGCAACGCTCAGCCACTGCAGCCAAAGAAATTAAAGAACTGATTGCAGACTCTGTTAGCAAAACCGCCGAAGGTACAACACAAGTAGAACAAGCTGGTAAAACCATGGCAGAGATCGTGTCATCAGTGCAACGCGTGACTGACATCATGGGCGAGATCTCAGCAGCATCAAGTGAACAAAGCGCAGGGATTGATCAAGTCAACAACGCGATTACCAGCATGGATGAAGTGACCCAACAGAATGCAGCTTTGGTAGAGCAAGCTGCAGCTGCTGCGGAGAGCTTGGTAGAGCAAGCTATACAGTTGTCGGATGTGGTGAGTGTGTTTAAGTTGAATAATGCGGGTGGTTCAAGTGATAACCGTCGTGCAGTGAATAGCCCGTTGCGAGTACCTGCCAAGAAAATTCATGCTGTAGCAAGCAGACCTGCACCTAAAGCGGTGGCTAAAACTGGCACCAATGATGACGAGTGGGAAGAGTTTTAAGATGCAAGTTGGCATTGTGAATTTGTTTGCAATGCCAGTAAGTTTGCAAGTGAAATGTAAGTGATGGTTTTGAGTAGTCAGAATAAATTTTCAGCATGAGTAAAGGTGTGTTAAATGAAAAAAAATCCTGAAGAAATTTTGATAGAAAAGAATGTGAGTGCTTTAAATTCTTCGCAGTTCGCGTGGATATTACTCAGTACGTGGTTGGCATACAGCATGTTGATGCTTTGGCACTTTAAAGAACAGGTAAGTCGAAACGCATCAGTGTGCCAAGTAGCACTTTGATTTGATAATTTTTAGCTTAAGACATTGGAATGAACATGAAAAATAATACGCTAACTTTCGTAGATCCTCAGGCTGTAAAAGCTGATCGTTTGATGGGGTTTACTCTGGCATTACTGCTCTTGGTGAGTATGGGAATCGCCGCCACCAATGGTACATGGTTCGAGGCCCTAGCTGTTGGGCTACCAGCGGCCGTGTTGCCGTGGCTGTTAATTCGAGTAATGCCGGGTAGTGTTCAAACGCGTATCAGTGTAGGTATTGCTTTTATGGTGTTCTCTGCGCTCGCTATTCAGCAGACGCATGGCATGATAGAGGCACACTTCGCGATATTTATTTTGCTAGCATTTTTGCTCTATTACCGTGACTGGAAGCCAATTTTAGCGGCTGCATTAGTCATCGCTGTACATCATGTTGCATTCAATTTTCTGCAGGCAGGTAATACGGGCTTTTATATTTTTGCGCTTGGACCAAATCTTCATGTGTTGATTATTCATGCGCTATCCGTTGTTTTTGAAGCTGCATTGTTGATTCTAATGGCGATTAACCTACGTAATGAAGCCAATATGATAGGTGGTGAACCTAAAGTCGTGATGGAAATGGCGCGCAGAGTTGCGAATGGCGATTTATCCGTAGAAATAGAGACTCAAACTGGCGATACCTTTAGCGTCAATGCTGCATTGAAAGAAATGGTAAATAATTTAAGTTCTTTAGTGAATAACATGCAACACATGAGTGCTGAGCACGACAAAGGGCATATTAATGAAGTAGTCAATACCAGCACATTTAGCGGCTCATTTAAAGAAGTCGCTCAGGGCGTGAATGCTATGGTTGCAGGGCATATTGATTTAAACCGTCAAGCAATGGCGGTAGTCAAAGCCTTCGGTGAAGGTAATTTCGATGCGCCATTAACTAAGTTTTCGGGTCAACAATCGTATGTGAGTGAAACCGTTGAACAAGTGCGTAGCAACATAAAGAATTTTGTGGCTGAAATGCAAAGCATGTCAGTTGCGCATGATGCAGGTGATATCGACGTCAGGATGGAAGAAGATAAATTCATTGGTACTTATCGTGAAATGGCTAATGGTGTAAACGCGATGGTAGGTGGTCATGTACAAGAAAAAGACCAAATGATTCAACTAATACGCGCGCTTGGCGATGGTGACTTTGAAGTTCAGATGAAGCAGTTCCCGGGTAAGAAAGCAGAAATTAATAAGAACCTAGATAGGTTAAACGGCAAACTTAAAGGCATTGTAGATTCAGTGAAATGGGTGACAGCCGAGCATGAGCAAGGCAATATCGACATGAGCTTACATGCCCATATGTTTAAAGGAGGTTTTGCTGAAATCGCTTCTTCTGTGAATAAAATTGTAGGTGGCCAACTAGAGCTTACTGAAAAAGCATTAGCTTGCGTTAAAGAGTTTGGTGAAGGTAATTTTGATGCACCGCTAGAAACTTTCCCAGGTAAAAAAGTGTTTGTAAACGAGGCGATTGAGCAAGTACGCGCTAACTTGAAAGCGCTGAATGAGGATGCACAAATGTTAGCAGATGCCGCACGTGAAGGTCGCGTGATGGTACGTGCTAGTACAGATAGGCATTTGGGCGACTACCGCAAAATTGTGATTGGTATGAATGAAACGTTAGAGATGATTGTTAAACCAATCGTCACGGTTAAACAATCTGCAGAAGCGATTAATACTGCGGCAAAAGAAATTGCGCAAGGTAACGCAGATCTGTCACGTCGCACTGAAGACCAAGCGGCTAGTTTAGAGCGCACTGCTTCTAGCATGGATCAACTCTCATCTACCGTTAAACAAAATGCGGATAACGCTAGACAAGCGAATCAATTGGCTATTGCAGCCTCAGGCGTGGCTGTTAAAGGTGGCGATGCCGTGGGTGATGTAGTGAGTACGATGAGTGCGATTAATTCTAGCGCCAAAAAGATTGAAGATATTATTTCTGTGATTGATGGCATTGCTTTCCAAACTAATATCCTTGCACTAAACGCTGCAGTCGAGGCTGCTCGAGCAGGTGAGCAAGGCCGCGGATTTGCGGTAGTGGCAGCAGAAGTACGCAACTTAGCACAACGCTCTGCCAGTGCAGCAAAAGAGATTAAAGAGCTTATTTCAGATTCTGTGAGCAAAACGGCTGAGGGTACTAGACAAGTTGAAATGGCTGGTCAAACCATGCAAGAGATAGTTAGCTCAGTTAAACGCGTGACCGATATTATCGGTGAAATTGCTGCCGCTTCAGGTGAACAAAGCACAGGTATCGCACAGATTAATGAAGCGATTATGAAGATGGATGATGTGACGCAGCAAAATACCGCCTTGGTAGAAGAAGCGGCTGCAGCTGCTGAGTCTCTTATGGAACAGTCTGAAGAGATGACTGCGGTAGTGAGTGTGTTTCAGTTAGATAACAACTCTCAAAAAACAGCACATAAGGTTTCTTTAGCAACCAAAAAACACATCAATACTACTCAAACAAAAAATGATAAAAAAGAATCTGCAGTCAGGACGGCTAAAACTGGTACGCATGATAGTGAGTGGGAAGAGTTTTAATCATCCAGCTAAATAGCTTGTTTAATAACTCGTCTAACTAGTCCAGATCAATAAGGGATTGAGAATGAAAATAAATATGCCTGTGACTCAGCGTGATGTTGAGCTTAAAGATTCTTTGCAAATCGTATCTAAGACTGATTTAAAGGGAAAGATCACCTTTGTCAATCGAGATTTCTTAGATGTGAGTGGATTTGCAGAAGATGAGCTGTTGGGTCAAAGCCATAACGTTGTTCGGCATCCTGATATGCCACCAGAGGCTTTTGCCGATTTATGGAATACGGTGAAATCAGGTAAACCATGGATTGGCATAGTAAAAAATCGCTGTAAGAATGGTGATCATTATTGGGTGGAAGCGACTGTCTCGCCCTATGTTGAAAATGGTCAATTGGCAGGTTATATTTCTGTGAGAAGAAAAGCAAACCGCCAGCAGATTGAAGGCGCTATGCGCTATCACCAAGTGCTCAAAGAAGGCCAAAACTGGTTAGAAAGTGTAAAAACCAAATACACTACTTTTAAACGTAACTTTACTTTGAGATCAAGAATTATCTCCATATTTGTGGTGGTAGCCTTGAGCAGTTTAGCGCTTGGTTACAACGGCTTAACTGGTATTGAGTCTAGTAATGCAAGATTGTCTAGCGTTTATCAAGACCGCGTAATACCGCTACAACAACTAAAAGTTGTGGCAGATATGTATGCAGTCAATATTGTAGACACCTCACACAAGGTAAGAAATGGTAATTTGACCTGGGCGCAAGGTGAAGAGAATGTCAATAATGCATTAAAAGAAGTCGATAAACAGTGGAAAGCCTACACCGCTACCTATTTAGTCGAAGACGAGAAAAAACTGGTTGCTGAAGCTGAGCCACTTTTCGTTAAAGCTAATGCTGTGACTGCAACACTACAAAGCATATTGCGTAGTCAAGATAATAAACGAATGGCTGAATTTACCACTTCTGAGCTTTACCCAGCCATTGATCCGCTATCAGATAAAATCAGTCAGTTAACCAATTTGCAACTAAAAGTGGCGGGTGATGAATATGCTGCGGCACAGGCTAATTACATTCAAAAGCGTAACTTTAGTTTCGTATTAATCTTTGTTGGACTTGGTTTAGCTGGTTTGTTAGGCTGGATGTTATACAACGCTATTATGCCGCGTGTACAAGATGCCGTTAGATACTTACTCTCCAGCGCACAGGGCATTGAGCATGAGGCTGTTATTCGTACAGGTCATCGTGATGAGTTGACTTTGGTGATGGACTCGTACCGTGCTTTAAGAGCCCGTATTGATTTTGATAACTCTGAAGCTTTTTCTGGTATTGATAGAATTAAGTCTGCACTGGATAACGCGACCATTCCCGTGACTGTGGGTAATGAGTTCAATACGCTAATTTACATGAATCACGCAAGCTTTGCGCTATGGAAAAAAATGAGCCCTGAATTAGCCAAACGTCATCCTGATTTTTCAGTAGATAAATTAATTGGTAGTAAATTAGGCCCCTATATCGAGAATGAAGCTGATCGTGCTAATTATGTGTCACCACTAAGTGAGACAAAAATGCTCGATACGACTATTGCTGGTCGAAACTTGCAGTTGACTTTTAATCCAGTGACAAATCCTGAAGGTCGATACATTGGGCGCATGATTCAATGGGTTGATCGCACTGAAGAGCTTGTTGCTGAACAGAACGTAGCTGAACTCATTGAGCAAACAGTGGCGGGTAATTTGAATCAACGTATAGATGCTACAAGTTTGCCACCAGGGTTTTTACGTGACATCAGTAATGGTATGAATCGCTTGTTAGAAGCGGTGATTAACCCACTGAATATGGCAGCTGCTTATGTCGATGATTTATCCAAAGGCGTGATTCCAGACGAAATTACCAAAGATTATCAAGGTGATTTCAATATTATTAAAACTAACTTAAATGCCTGTGGTTCTGCCATTAAAGCACTTGTCATCGATGGCAATATGTTGGCTGAAGCAGCTGATAATGGCGTGTTAACCACACGTGCAGATGCGACGCAACACTTAGGTGAGTATCGCAAAGTCGTTGAAGGCTTAAATGCTACTTTAGATGCCATTGTGACGCCTTTAAATATGGCTGCCGCCAACTTGGATAGCATCGCACGCGGAGATATTCCAGACAGAATTACTGACCATTACAATGGCGACTTCAACAATATTAAAGACAATCTCAATACTTGTATCGAATCTATTAATGCATTAGTTGGCGATGTTCAAATGTTAGCCAATGCAGCAAATGATGGTCGTGTTTCTGTACGTGCAGATGCCAGTGCGCACCAAGGTGATTTCCGCAAGATTGTAGAAGGCGTGAATGAAACCTTGGAAATGATTGTTGGCCCAATAGGCACAGTCAAAGTCGCGGTAGAAACTATTAGTACAGCTGCCAAAGAGATTGCTCAGGGGAATGCCGATTTATCTCGAAGAACTGAAGAGCAAGCAGCTTCTCTTGAAAAAACAGCGGCTAGTATGGAAGAGCTGTCATCTACGGTTAAGCAAAATGCCGATAATGCTAAACAAGCCAATCAGCTCGCCACAGCGGCTTCAGGTGTAGCCGTTAAAGGCGGCGATGTGGTGAGTGAAGTGGTTGCGACCATGAGCTCAATTAACAACAGCGCTAAAAAGATTGAAGACATTATCTCTGTGATTGATGGCATTGCCTTCCAAACTAATATTCTTGCATTGAATGCAGCCGTTGAAGCTGCAAGGGCTGGCGAACAAGGTCGAGGCTTTGCCGTAGTTGCAGGCGAAGTCCGCAACCTAGCCCAACGTTCAGCCAGTGCGGCTAAAGAAATTAAAGAGCTTATCTCTGATTCGGTGAGCAAAACAGCAGAAGGTACACGTCAGGTTGAAAATGCAGGTAATACTATGCATGAAATTGTGACCTCAGTTAAACGTGTATCAGATATCATCAGTGAAATTGCCGCAGCCTCAAGCGAGCAAAGCGCAGGTATTGAGCAAGTCAATGAAGCCGTAATGAAGATGGATGATATGACGCAACAAAATACCGCCTTGGTAGAAGAGGCCGCTGCGGCAGCTGAATCTATGATGGAGCAAGCTGATGAACTTATGAATGCTGTCAGCGTATTTCAATTAGAAGGTGAGAGCCAAGTCAAACACACAGCTCCAGTAGAGCGACGAGTAACGCATAATCCGATGCGAGGGACTACAAGTAAAACTGTAGCTGCAAAGTCAGCACCAACTCCCGTTAGCACTAAACCTATAAAGCATGCTACCAAATCAGGCACTGATGATGGTGATTGGGAAGAGTTTTAAACTAACAACTTAGTATTTACTGCTAAGCTAAGCTAAGAAAAGGTCGCACATGCGACCTTTTTTGATGAAGTTTATTGAGATTTTCCGCTATGTATCTCGACTAAACGCTACAATCACGGCATGCCTTTAACCCCTAACACCATTACTATCTGTGCGACTGCACGTCTTGTTCGCGGTGTGCTTGCTCAGCACCAGCAACAGCAGCTCAAAAGCGGCGCTACGCAGTGGCAGTCAGCTCAAGCCTATACGCTACAGCAGTGGTTAGATGAACTGATAAACCATGCAAGTTTATTAGGATTTATACCAAGCGACGCCTTGCCCACACTGACATTGAGCACTATTGCAGAAACATATCTGTGGGAGCAAGCCATTGAAACTTGCATTGCTAAGCATGAAGCTGCTGAATTGTTTGATATTCGTTCGATGGCGAAATCTGCGATTGAAGCGAACAACTTAATGCTGAATTGGCAACTGGCTGAAGCAGATATTAATCATGATTTTATCACGCAAGAAACGCGTCAATTTTTGCGTTGGCGTCATACTTTTGAGGATTTTTGTGCCAAACAAAATGCTATCGAATCTGCACGGTTAACTTCATTACAAATTGTTCTATTTGCACAGTTTCAACAGCAAATTATCCATGAGCTAGCCTTGCCAAAACACATTCAGTTAGCTGGTTTCGACCGTATTACGCCATTAGAGGCACGGTTATTTGAACTTCTAAAAGGCTGTGGCGTACAAGTTGAAATGATGACAACTCATACGCAAGGTCAAACAGAGGTTAAACACTTTGCAGCGGTTGATGCGAATAGTGAATGCCGCGCCGCAGTGGCGTGGGCAAAGCAAAAGCTGACGGAGAATCCTAAAGCGCAATTGGCGATTATTAGTCCCGCATTGGGTAGTATTCGCCGTGAGTTGGCTGATTTACTTGATGATACGTTTCACTCAGAAACTTTGCATTCCAGCTTATATGAAACTCCACGCTGCTATGATTTTTCATTGGGTTTAGCGCTCACAGAATACGCTATCGTGCACAGTGCATTGCAGCTTTTGAGGCTGGCTGCGAGCAAAGCAGATTTAATTTTTGATGAGGTCACGCCACTTTTACAAGACGTGTATTGGGGTAGCCAGCAAGAGTTAGATGCCAGAGCACAGTTGGATGCGCATTTACGCAGAAATATGAGTGCTAGTTATCACTTAGAGTCGCTTATTAAACAGGCAAGTAAGCTGCAAACCAATGGCATACTGTTAGATGAGCTGCTAGAGAACTTAACGCAGATTTCAAGATTCCAAAATCAGCAAGGCAAGCAACGTCAGGTACTTTCTGCATGGGTGACGGATTTTGTGCAATTATTAGACGAGTTACATTGGGCAAAAACACGTTCGCTTTCTAGCCATGAGTTTCAAACACAGCAAGCGTTTTTGAAGTGTTTAAAAGAGTTAAGTAGCTTAGATGCGATATTTGGCAATGTTTCTGCAAGCGCTGCCGTGCAAAAAATCACTGAGCTTTGTAACGCCACTATGTTTCAGTCAGAAGCTAAAGGTGATATTCGTATTCAAATTCTTGGGCTTTTAGAAACACCAGCTGTGCAATTAGATGCCGTTTGGGCATTGAATATGAATGACCAGCATTGGCCACCAGCGGTAAAGCTGAATCCGCTACTACCTGCGGATTTGCAGAGAAATCGCGGCACGCCAAATGCCAGCGCCGCTGTTCAAAGCCAATTTGCATCATTGGTACATCAACGTTTAATGACATGCGCGCCAGAGGTAATTTTTTCATATGCAACAAAAGAAGATGAACGGGAATTGCGTCCATCACCACTGCTAGAGATTCAATCCGACCTACAAACGCCGAGTACGATTCAAACGCTTACAGAACGCTTAGCGCAGCCAGCATCTTTACAGTTTCTTGATGATTTTATCGCACCAGCAGTTTTGCCAGATGAAAACATACGTGGTGGCGTAAATTTATTTGCCGCCCAAGCTAAATGTCCAGCATGGGCATTCTATCAATATCGGCTTGGCGCAGCTAAGTTGGAAACGCCTGTAGATGGTTTAGATACTATGTCTCGTGGTAGTTTACTGCATAAAGTACTACAACTTTTTTGGCTGGATTGCGAAACGTTAAGCAATCTAAAAGCCTTATTTCCACCCTTATTAAATGAGAAAATTGATACGGCAATTGAAAAAAGTATACAAGCTTTAAGTGATGAAATTAACTATCACATTCCACCGCAAGTCTTACAGATTGAAAGAAATAGACTTCATCAGCTCATGCAAGCGTGGCTGACATTAGAGCTGGAACGTGCAGATTTTGTTGTTGATGCATGTGAGAAGAAGTTTGAGTTAGATGTAGAAGGTTTAAAACTTAACTTAAGCATAGATCGTATTGATAAGCTCGCAGAAGGCGGATTAGTAGTCATTGATTACAAAACAAGTGCAGCCGTCAGTAACTCAAGCTGGGCTGAAGACCGCATCTCTGAGCCACAACTGCCTATCTATGTAGTATTGGCGCTCAAGTATGAGCAGGTTGTAGCGGTAAGTTTTGCCAAAATACGCAGTGATGAAACCAAATTTATTGGCTTGTCTGCTGAACGAGATGTGCTGCCCAAAGTGACTGCCTTGGCTAAAGTACGAGAAAACTCAGCATTTTATGGCTTTGGCGATTGGGATGCTTTGTTAGAGCATTGGTACACAAGTTTGACCAATATTGCACAAGAAATCAAAGCAGGAGTTGCGGGCGTAACCATTAGCAATGAAGCCGATTTGGTTTATTGCGATGTGAAGCCGCTGTTGCGCTTACCTGAACGTTTATTGCAGTTTGAGCACATGCAAGTAGTGTTAAGAAATGGCGGTGACGCATGACACTAGGCATAAACTCTGATTTAAGCACTTTAGACTTAAATCAAATGGACACTTTAAACCGTGTCCGCGCACTAGAACTCGCCTCATTTATTGTTGAAGCGCCTGCTGGCGCAGGTAAAACGGAGTTGCTTACGCAACGTTATTTGAAACTATTAGCGACGGTCAATGAGCCAGAAGAAATCATCGCACTCACCTTCACCAATAAAGCGGCGGCTGAAATGCGTAACCGTATTTTACTCAGTCTGGAAAATGCGCAAAATCAAACAGTTGAAGCCGCAGCCCACAAATTAAAAACACGTGAATTAGCCAATGCTGCTTTGCTACAATCAAATGTAAAGTCATGGGATATTATTAATCAGCCAAGCCGGCTACGCATTTTAACTATAGATGCTTTGTGCAGCAGCTTAACGCGCCAAATGCCTTTGCTCAGCAAGTTTGGCGGCCAACCTGCTGTGAGTGACGATACTGATAGTCACTACATAGAGGCATCACGCCGTGCGATAGCCCATATCGTGCATGAAACTAAGCCAGACGATACTGTCATCGTTGCTTTGAGCTACTTAGACAACAATAGTGAAAAACTGGCTGAGTTATTGGCAAAAATGTTAGCAAGGCGTGATCAATGGCTGCCACATGCAGTTGATTTGCATAGTAAAGATATCGAAGAGGTTTCTCAGAATACAGCGGTTGCACTGCAACATTTAATCGCTGAAAACTTACAAGTGGTGCTCGATACATTAACACCTAGAGTGCAAAGTTTACTCATGCCGATTGCCAGATATGCTGCGAGTAATTTAGAGGCAGATGCCGAGATTGCGCCTTTGCGAGATTGGCAACAGCCAATCACTGCAGAGGCTGAATGCTTGCCGGATTGGCAAGCGCTGGCGAATTTCCTAGTGACTAAATCAGAGCGAACATTTCGTAAGAGTCTCAATAAAAATATAGGTTTTCCAGCGACGCCTGAAGGCAAAACTTACAAAGAGGCTTACTCTGAAATAGTGAGTAGTTTAGAAAGTAGCCAAGTGATTGCAAGTGTGCTCGATTTGCCTGCTTTAGCGAATATTGCCGAGAATCAAGAGATTATTAAAGCACTCACAAGATTGCTGATATTGGCTGAGCGGCATTTATGGATAGTCTTTCAGGCGGCTGGCGAAGTGGATTTCGTTGCCATTGCGCAAAGTGCACAACTGGCGCTAGAAAACGAGCAGGGTGCGACTGATTTGGCGCTCAAACTAGACTATAAAATCTCACATTTGCTGATTGATGAGTTTCAAGATACCAGCCCAGTACAAACACGTTTAATAGAAAAACTCATAGAGGGTTGGCAACCAGATGATGGGCGCACCTTATTCTGCGTGGGTGATCCTATGCAATCCATCTACCGTTTTCGTAAGGCGGATGTGAGCTTGTTTCTACAAGCAAGCGAGTTTGGTATCGGTCATTTGCCGCTGACACGATTACAGCTAAGCCGCAATAATCGCTCGCATCCAGCGGTGGTCGATTGGATTAATAACGCATTTAAGCAAGTTTTCCCTGCGAACGATAATATCAACCAAGGTGCCATTAGCTACAGAAAGTTTACAGCTACGCGACCTAATGTAGCAGGTGAAGGTGTCACTTTGCATCCGTTGATTTTGGAGGTGACGGATCAAGAAGAAAGCCAAAAAGCTGACCTTAAGCAGATTGAAGCTAACTATGTAGCAGATTTAATCGTCAAACTTCGTTCGGAGAATGGCGCTCACTATAATATTGCTGTGTTAGTCAGAAGCCGCAGCCATTTAAAAGAGCTGGTGTCTGAAATTAGACGTAATCACCCCGCGCTGAAATTTCAAGCCGTTGAGATTGAACATTTGAATGAGCGACAAACCGTGCAAGACGCGTTGTCATTGGTCTGCGCGCTTCATCACCGTGCCGATAGAACGCATTGGCTCAATGTGTTGCGTGCGCCATGGTGTGGGCTAACCTTAGCGGATTTGCATGCGTTGGCAGCGGATAACCACCGTGCAACTATATGGCAATTGATGCAAGATAAAGCGCGATTAAGCCGCTTGAGTGAAGATGGTCAGTTACGCTTAGCGCACGTTAATAGCGTGTTAACCACTGCATTTAACGGACAAGGTCGCATGCCTTTACGTCGTTGGATAGAAAGCACCTGGCTGCAATTAGGTGGTGGTAAGTGCTTGGTCGATGCGGGAGATAATCGTGATGTGCAAGTGTTTTTTGATTTGGTCGAAAAAACTGGTCGTAGCGGGCATTTAGATATTGCTTCACTAGAGTTAGGCATGCAAAAGCTTTACGCAAAGCCAGATATCGAAGCTGATGGCAGCGTGCAGTTTTTAACCATCCATAAGTCTAAAGGTTTGGAGTTTGATGCTGTGATACTGCCAGCGCTAAATCGTCAGCCTAGAAATGGAGATAATGAGTTGGTGCTATGGCAAGAAGTGGTGGTGGATAATCATTTACATTTAATTGTTGCACCATTAAAGAGTAAAGCAGTTGCTAAAACTAATACAGGCGCTGACGTATATGATTTTCTTAAAAATTTAGAAAAAACGCGTGCAGAGAATGAATTGGTGCGTTTGCTGTATGTGGCAGCAACGCGCGCGCATAGACAGCTACATTTGATTGCTAGTATGCAAGCCAATAAAGAAGGTGAAATTAAACCTACAGCAAATTCCTTGCTACAAGGATTATGGCCTGCGGTAGAGGCGGACTTTGCCCAAGCGACACCCGTTAAGCAAAATGTTAATGCCCAAGCAGGGCTAGATATAAAGCAATTTAAGCCGCAATTGCAACGTTTGCCTAGTGAGCATTTTGTACATATTTCCAACTCAACTCTTATTGGTGATGATATTGTAGGTCGGCCTTTAGCTCGACATGAAGGGCTAAAGGCCGACCTACAAATGAATGAGCAATCTGATGTTTTAGGTGACTTCTCCAGTGAACGTGCTCGTGAAATTGATTTCCAAAAACACTGCGGCACACTCGCGCATCTATATATGGAGCTGTTCGCAAAAACAGATCTGCAAAGTTGGACATATCAACGTTTAGAGCAATGCCAACCCGCCATGCAAAAGTGGCTGGCACAACAAGGACATGTTAAGCAATTAGCTGATCAGGGCGCTATGCAAGTATTGGCGGCCTTGCAAACCACCTTAGCAAGTGCCGCTGGGCAATGGGTTCTGCAAAATCATACTGATTCAGTAAGTGAATTAAGCTTGTTGCAGACGCAAGAGGATGGTGTTAAAAACCATGTGATAGACCGCACTTTTATTGAGAACGACGTACGCTGGATTGTCGATTATAAATTAACGACATTAGATGAGGCGAAAAGTACAACAGATGATTTAAGTCTTATGGCAGAACAGCACCGCCCACAATTGGAGCGGTATGCGGGGCTATTTAGTCATGAAAACTTGCCCATTAAAAAAGCAGTACTGTTTTTAAGTGCGGGTAAGTTGGTGGAGTTATAATTTAATAAAATGAGTTCAAGAACTCACTTTATTAACTAGAGCTTTATTTAATCTTGCTTAAAGTGGCGTCTGACATACCAAATCAAAAAAATGATTCCTGCGCCGATTATGACGTAATGGAATTCATGGAAATATACTTTTAAATCTTCCCAATGCTCACCAGTTTTCATTCCGGCGTAACCCAGTAACCAACACCAAATGAACGAGCCGATAAAGGTGTAAATGATGAATTTAGACATGTTCATCCGCGCAACACCCGCTGGAAAAGCGATAAAAGTGCGTACACCAGGTAACATACGACCAAGAAAAATAATGAGCTGACCATGCTTTGCAAAGGCATTATCCGCCCAATCTAAATCTCTTTTGCTAATCAGTAAATACTTGCCATATCGTTCTGCTAGCGGTCTGCCACCAAACATACCGACATAATAAGCTGGAATTGAGCCGATAACGCAACCCAATGCACCAGCTAGCGCAATGCCTAGAAGTGACATTTCACCTTTTGAAACCAAGAATCCAGCAAAAGGCATGATGATTTCTGAAGGTAGCGGAATACAAGCCGACTCAATTGCCATGAGTAGTACGATGCCGCCGTAGCCCATTGTAGAGATGACGCTTATAATCCATGCGGCGACAAGCGCGATAAATTTTTCCAACATATTTTTTGCTACTTTCTTAAATAAATTCTTTTAACAACGTTTTCACAAAGTCAGCTCTTAGTTGGAGGTCTTCTAAGCCTATCGTTACTCTTAACTTATCGGGACCATTCATGCGACAACGGCGGTCACGCTGTAATAAGGCAATCAACTTGGTTGGGTCAATGTCTGCTTTGGGGTTAAATTGTAGCTGAATAGTTTCAGAACTGGCGTCAATTTTAATGATGCCAATCGCTTTAGCGGCAATACGTAATCTGTGGCAGGCAATGAGTGCTTCGCCTTGCTCTGGCAGCAAGCCAAAGCGGTCGATCAGCTCTTCTTGCATATTGTCTAAATCATCGTCATTGACGCAGTTAGCTAGGCGTTTATAAATGACCAAGCGCTCATGCACATCAGGGCAATATTTGGTGGGTAGCAGCGCTGGCGTATGTAAATTGATTTCAGTTGTGACGCCAAGCGGTGCATTTAAGTCAGGCTCTTTACCTGCTTTGAGTTGCTTCACTGCATGGTTGAGCATGTCAGAATACAAATGAAAGCCGATTTCTTGCATTTCACCACTTTGGCTGTCGCCTAATAACTCACCTGCACCGCGAATTTCTAAATCGTGCATCGCAAGATGAAAGCCTGCACCTAGATCTTCCATCAGTTGAATCGCATCTAAGCGCTTTTGCGCCTGTACGGTAATTTTACGATCTGGGTCTGTGAGCAAGTAAGCATATGCTTGGTGATGCGAGCGACCCACGCGGCCACGTAACTGGTGCATTTGCGCTAAACCAAACATATCGGCTTTGTTCAAAATGATGGTATTGGCTGTTGGTACATCAATACCAGTTTCAATAATGGTAGTGCATAGCAATAAGTTGTAACGCTGATTATAAAAATCTCGCATGACATGTTCTAGCTCGCGCTCACGTAACTGGCCGTGCGCCACCGCAATGCGGGCATCAGGCACAATGCGTTCAAGCTTTTCGCGCATGGAGTGGATAGTATCCACTTCATTATGTAAGAAATAAACCTGACCACCACGCTTAAATTCACGCATGACGGCTTCGCGAATGATGCCTTCAGAATAATCGGTATGGAATGTTTTGATGCTCAAACGTTTTTGCGGCGGCGTTGTGATAATTGAAAATTCGCGCAAGCCTTCCATCGCCATACTTAGCGTGCGTGGAATTGGCGTGGCTGTTAGCGTGAGTATATCAACCTCGGCACGTAGAGCTTTTAACTGCTCTTTTTGTCGAACACCAAAGCGGTGCTCTTCATCTAATACCACTAGCCCTAAATTCTTAAATTTTACATCTTTTTGAATCAAGCGATGCGTACCGATAATGATGTCGATTTGCCCTGCCTCTAAGCCAGCCAATGCTTCTTTTTGCTCTTTGGCAGTTCTAAAGCGCGAGATTTCAGCAATTTTAATCGGCCATTCAGCGAAACGATCTTTAAAGTTGTTAAAGTGTTGTTCGGCTAATAGTGTGGTTGGTACAAGCACGGCAACTTGCCTGCCACCCATCACCGCTACAAAAGCGGCGCGTAGTGCAACTTCAGTTTTACCAAAGCCTACATCGCCACAGACTAACCTATCCATTGGACGGCCAGATTGCATATCTTTGATGACGTTTTCAATGGCTTCTAATTGGTCTGGTGTTTCTTCAAACGGAAAGCCTTCACAAAAAGTTTCATAATCGTGCAAGCTCAAGGTAAACGCATGACCACGACGTGATGCGCGTTGTGCGTATAGATTAAGCAGTTCAGCAGCAGTATCACGAATTTGTTTGAGTGCTTTTTTCTTGGCTTTTTCCCAATTACCACTACCTAAACGGTGCAACGGGGCGGACTCAGGCGGTCCGCCAGAATAACGTGAGATTAAGAATAGCTGTGAAACTGGCACGTAAAGTTTATCGTCGCCGAAATATTCCAATAGCAAAAGCTCAGTTTCGCCTTCGCCGAAATCTATATTCACTAAGCCTTTGTAACGTCCCACACCATGTTGTTCATGTACCACAGGGTCGTCCATGCGTAGCTCAGATAAATCTTTGAGCATGCCTTCTGTACTGCGGGCTTTTTCTTTTTCTCTACGGCGTTGCTGGCGAACTGTGGCGGCGTAAAGTTCAGCTTCTGTAATCACGGCGATTGATTTGCTGATGGTTTTGTTTTCTAAACAAAAACCATGATGCAACGGTGACACGCCTAGCATTACTTTTTCTTTAGAATCGACGAACTCTGCCCAAGTCTCAATCAAGGCTGGTTGTATGCCATGTTCAGCAAATAGCTGTGAAATGGTTTCTCTGCGACCTAGGCTTTCTGCAGCAATTAAAATGCGACCAGAAAAATCACTGATATAGCTTTGTAGTTTATGCAAAGGCTTTTCAGCTCGGCGCTCAATATCTAACGCTGGTAAGCCAGTTGTCTTACTGTTTGTGTTTAATGAAATACGTGTAAATTGATGCGAGGTGCTAAAGAAATCTTCTGTTTTAATCAGTAGTGTTTCAGGTGTTAATAATGGACGTTCCGCATCATGCGCCAGTGTGCGGTAACGAGATTGCGCCTCGCGCCAAAACTGTTGCGCACTTTGGTCTAAATCACCATGCAAGCAAAGGACGCAATCGGTAGGCAGATAGTCGAGGAAGGTCGCTGTTTGTTCGAAAAACAACGGTAAATACCATTCAATACCGCCAGAAGCTATGCCTTTGCTGACATCTTTATAGATTTTTGCGCGTTGTGGGTCGCCTTCAAATGCTTCTCTAAACTGACCACGAAATAGCGCGACACCTGCTTCATCTAGCGGAAACTCACGCGCAGGTAACAGTCGAATTTCCGGTACAGGGTAAAGGCTGCGCTGTGTGTCTACATCAAATGTGCGTATGGTTTCAATTTCGTTATCAAATAAATCAATACGGTAAGGTAGCGCTGAACCCATAGGAAATAAATCAACTAGGCCGCCACGTACACTAAATTCACCATGCGAAATCACTTGACTCACATGGTGATAACCAGCTTCAGCACATTGGCGTCGCAGCGCTTCAGTATCCAGTATCTGCCCTTTTTTGAGCATAAAGGTATTCGCACTTAAATATGCCTTAGGGCTTAAGCGAATCAAGGCAGTTGATAGCGGCACAATAATCACATCACATGAATTTTGGCTGATTTGGTAAAGCGTGGTGAGTCGATCTGAAATTAAGTCAGGATGTGGTGAAAATTGATCGTAGGGCAGTGTTTCCCAATCAGGTAATAAATTAACCGTGAGGGAGGGCGCAAAGTATGGAATTTCTTCAAGCAACCGCTGCGCATCAAAGGCATTCGCGGTAATAATCACTAATGGTTTTGTAGGCGAGGCACTTTTAATTTTAAGCGCTAACTCAGCTAAAGCTAGCCCATCTTCGCCATTGGTTGAAAGCTCAACACGGTTAGATTGACCTGATTTTGGAACTAGCAGTGAAGTCTGCGACATGAATGAGTTTAATGAAGTTTTGAAAGGCTAGATTATAACGGTATGGGCAGTAGTGAGCTGTTTTTTCTTAGAGTTAATTCTCTAAGTAACAATGTATTTTTGTTGATTTATCTTGAGTTAATCAAAGGTTTATTTAGCATTTTCTCTAACACTTTTAGCGGTGCAGTTTCTGGCCACTTAAGTGCGTTAGCGGGTAAAGAAAACGTTTGCTCCATCATGTATTGACCCGCCATGGCTGCGTGCAGCACTTGGTCTGAATAGACAATCCAAGTGGTTCCTGGCATGAAGTTGACGGATTGTTGAGGTGCATGCTGTTGGTAATGCATGTCAGCTTTGAGCTGGTCGTGCAGCTGCAGCATACGATGGTCGTATTCGGTACGCGTTCTTTTGGTAATATGAAGCTGCTTCATTAACCAAGCTTGCATAGGCAGCAATGCTTTGGTTTTAGGCAAATAGGCTTCTGCCATTTTATCAAACGGTTCGCCTACCCGCCAAACGCGTGGTTTTCCGTAAGGGTTCACATTGTTAAATACTCTGAGTAATCTTGTGCCTTGCGTAGGGTTAGATGGAAACGCATCTGAATGTAAGCGCGTATCATCTTTACGATATGAACTCGCACGAGTTTCCACTTCAAGTGGTCTAAAGCTTGTATTGGCAATGGTTAAGTTTGGCATATAACTCGGCAATATTGCCGAGATCAGCTGTAATGACTGATCTGCATAGCGCTGTATCATTGCTTGAATTGCACTTAAATCAGCTTCGCTTCCTATTGCACCTTTTAGCCCACTAACTCCTCCTGCGCGAGGTCTTAATGAGATATTCTTCGATTTTTTATCTGCCCAATCTGGGGAGAGGAATTTCTGCTCTTCGGGTAATAACTTGAATTCGAGTTGTGGCAGCGCAATCACATGCCCGTGCTCTAAGGCATCAATGACTTCATCTCTCACAGAAGAATCTACCGTGGTATCCCACTGATTAAAATTGAATGTTTTGATGATATTCATTACTTAAATCCTAGCGTTTATGCTGTTCCGCCCACAGTTAGTGCATCAATTTTAAGGGTAGGTTGACCTACACCCACCGGTACGCTTTGACCTTCTTTGCCACAGGTGCCGACGCCACTGTCTAAAGACATGTCATTACCTATCATAGAGACACGTTTTAACACTTCTGGACCATTTCCAATCAAAGTAGCGCCTTTCACTGGATAAGTGATTTTACCGTCTTCAATCATATAGGCTTCCGCTGCGCTGAATACGAATTTACCGCTGGTGATGTCAACTTGACCGCCGCCAAAGTTAGCTGCATATAAGCCTTTTTTGACTGATTTGATGATCTCTTCTGGTGGTAATGTACCGTTTAACATATAGGTGTTGGTCATGCGAGGCATGGGGATATGTGCGTAACTCTCACGGCGCGCGTTGCCAGTCACAGGCATATTCATTAAACGTGCATTTAAAGTGTCTTGTATATAGCCGCGCAAAATGCCATCTTCAATCAATACCGTTCTATTGGTTTGGTTGCCTTCGTCATCCATGCTGAGTGAGCCGCGTCTATTTTGTATCGTACCATCATCCACAATGGTAATGCCTTTAGCAGCGACTTGCTGGCCTATCATGTTTGAAAAAGCCGAGCTGCCTTTGCGGTTGAAGTCGCCTTCTAAACCGTGGCCTATGGCTTCGTGTAGCAAAATGCCAGGCCAGCCTGCGCCTAACACTACCGTCATGCTGCCGGCTGGGGCAGGGCGTGCATCCAAGTTTACAATGGCTTGATGCACGGCTTTTTGCGCATATTCTTGTAGAATCGCATCAGTAAAATAACTATAGTCAAAGCGACCGCCACCACCGCTAGAGCCTTGCTCACGGCGACCATTGCTCTCAGCAATTACATTGATGGAAAGGCGCACAAGAGGGCGTACATCAGCTGCCATTACGCCATCGTGGCGTGCGACCATGACCACTTCATATTCGCCAGCAATGGATGCTGTCACCTGTGAAATGCGAGAGTCTAAGCTTCTTGCGATAGCCTCTAAACGTTCTAATAATTTCACTTTTGCATCGGCTGAAAGCGATGCAATCGGATCTTGTGGAAGGTAGAGTTGCGATGCTTGGCGTTTAATCACTGAGTTGGCCGTTTGTTCACTACCAAGGCTAGCAATCGCTTTAGTGGCTCTAGCCGCTTCTTGTAGCGCACTTAAAGTAATGTCGTCTGAGTAGGCAAAAGCGGTTTTTTCACCGCTGACTGCGCGCACGCCTACACCTTGGTCGATAGAAAAGTTGCCAGATTTAACTTGGCCTTCTTCTAGTCCCCAACTCTCAGCGCGGCTGTATTGAAAATACAGGTCAGCGTAGTCAATTTTGTGCGACATCATATCGCCTAAAACATTTTGCAGCTTCGCAATATCTAAGCTAGCTGGCGCAAGTAAAGACTCGGTAGCTAGGTCAAAATGCGAGCCTAATATTTTAGGCGAATTTGATAATGTGTCGACTTTTGTGGTCATCAATGGTGATTCCGATTGTATTAGGTTACGTTCTATTTACTTACAAGATTTACTTAATAGTACGGTGTTTAAGTGCAGGTAAACTTTTTCTCAAGCTGGCCTGGTATTGCGGGTTCATCGTAGCAATTACAACGCCAGAGCCACGAGGTAGTCTGTCTAAAATAACGCCCCATGGATCCACAATCATACTGTTACCATGTGTTTCGCGCCCTGATAAATGATAACCACCTTGCGCTGGCGCTACTACATAACAGAGGTTTTCGATAGCGCGCGCACGAATCAAGGTTTCCCAATGCGCTCTACCTGTTGTGTCAGTGAACGCCGCTGGCACAATAATCATATTGACTTCACCCATGGCGCGGTAAAGTTCAGGAAAGCGCAAGTCATAGCATATTGATAAGCCAATTTTACCAAATGGTGTATCAACAACTTGAATCTCATTACCTGATTCTATGGTTTTTTCTTCGTGATAATGTTCATTACCTAAGTCTAAACCAAACAAATGAATTTTATCGTAGCGTGCAACCTGCTTACCTTTGTCGTCATATACCAAGCAGCTATTGCGAACTTTATTAGGAAAATTGCTGGAGAGTGGAACTGAGCCGCCAACTAACCAAATTTTATGCTTTTTAGCCATTTTGCTTAAAAATGCTTGAATTGGACCTTTGCCTTCTTCTTCTCGCACTGCAACTTTGTCGGTTTCTTTAAGGCCCATAATGGCGAAATACTCTGGCAGCGCAACCAACTTCGCACCTTGATTCGCCGCAACTTCAATCAAGCGCTCTGCTTCATTCAAGTTGGCAGAAACTTGAGGGCCTGACGCCATTTGAATGGCGGCAATCTTGATGATGTTGCTGTCAGCATTCAAGCTGCTTGGTTTTGCCTTGGTGGTTCTTAAGCGCGAGGTAATAGCCATAATTAATCCAAACGTTTTTTATTAATGCGATTGTTAAGTTGTGATTGTAAGTTGATACGATTTCTAGTTAATTTGACTGATTGAGAAGTGAATTGGTGCTCGACTCTGGTTTAGCTTCTTTCGCTTCACCCGACTTCACTTCTTGTGGGTTATCCCACGTACCAATAATCTCATACTCACTCGAAGCAATTTTATTCAGTGGATCCTTTAATATTTTTTGTGCTAAAAAAGCAACAGCACCAGCTAAAGGCCCACCTGCTAGCGCTGCAAGCGAGATGCTATCACTCACATGAGGCAAAACTTTGACCGTTAAATGTTGAGTCTCTTTTTGCAAGTTAGTTTCACCTTTAATATTCACGTCCGCTGCTGGACCCGACATGACGAAATTATCACTATGCATTACGCCTTTGTTGACTTTAACTGTGGCGTCTATTTTATCAAAAGCAAAGCCATTACTAAATAAATCTCTAAAGTCCAAGGTCAAGCGGCGGGGTAAGCTTTGCAAGCTGAGTAGGCCTAGCAATCGGCCAACACCAGGTTGTACTTTTAAAATTTGCCCTTTATTCAGGCTAAGCTGAAAGTTACCGTTCATGCCCGCTGGATTGAACTCATGTGGGCTGCCTGGCCAATGTAGCTGTCCAGTGAGCGTCCCATCACCACCTTTAATGGTATCTGGATATCCCATATTTCTGAGCGTTTTACCTAAGTTCTTAATATCCCATGTGATAGAAAGGAAAGTGTTAGGACTTCTAACCCAGTTATTCCACTGGCCTTCGGCACTGATTTGGCCATCAGGTGTGCTGAGTTTGAGTTTTTGAATATTCCAATTATCTTTTTGCGGATAAGCGATTAACTCTAAAGCGCCAAAGTTCTTCTTGTTGAATTCAAAGTTGTCAGCAGTAATATCCAGCGATGGGTAGTCCTGTTCTAGTTTAAAGAATTCTTTTGCTACGACCTCTTTGGTTTTGGTTCGATTTGGCGCAGGTTCTGGTATGGTTAAATTAGTCAGGCGAGCAATAAGTTTTCCGTTGTTTTGACTAATCCATTGCAAGTCGCCAGAAATTTCTTTACTTTGAATATTTGCATGTAGCCCATCTTTATCCGCGTTATTGGATATCTTTAATTGATTGATGCGCCTATCGAATATATCTAATGTATTTATTTTTATGGCTAATTTCTGTATTGGTAATGCAGGGCTTTGTTTTGATGACCCAGAAAAATCCAGCATGACATTACGCCACGCGTCAGCATCAAGATAATCGAGGTTACCGTAAACTTGCAGCCCTTTAACATTACCTAGATCTACGCTGCTTGTTAAATCATTGTTATTGATAGCGTTAGTTGTCGCATTAGCATTGAGCCTAATGCTGCCACGATCAATCTGTAGGTTCTCACTGCTACCCGTACGGACAATTTTTGCAGCCAGTTTATTAGCCAGATTTATCGTAATGGTATCTGTGGTGGCATCCTGCTTTTTATCAAGACGCATATTCCAGCGCTCATTCGCTGCTTTGTTGAACGGCGCAGGCAAGCGCGATGTGATACCAACTAGATCTGAACGTACGTTGATAGTGACCACTGGTTTTTGAATCGTGATGTCACTTACCCAGTCTGTACTGCCAGAAATATAATTTGCACCTTTTACCCAAGAACGATTAACAGGATCTTGCTCCAGCAGCGCTTGTTTGATGGCTTCATCATTCAATCTGCCTTTGGCTGTGACGTGTACGATTTTATCTTTACCAGAGTCAATATTCACAATTACTGGCGAGCTGAAGGCATTCGCATTGATATTTTTGGCTGATAGGCTGCTTTCTGTAAATGCCAACGCACCATTAATGTTAGTGAGGGTAGGGATGCTTGCGCTATCCATACTGCCATTGATAATTTGGTACAAACCTTTGTATTGCGCAGAGTCTAAATCTTGCAAAGGAATTTTTAAGCCTAAATTGAGCTTACCTTGACCGCTGGTTTTTAAGTCGTCAGTAAACCCTAGTGTCACTGTTGAAACTGGACTTTTATTGACAAATTTAATGGCTTCAGCCGTAGGTCCTTTAAGCTCACTTTCAATGCTGAGTATTGGTGAGTCAGCATCCAATTGTGCAATCACGGTTTTGCTCTTAACGATTTGATTACCAAATATATGGCCAGCATTTGCATTCAGCTCCATGCGCTTACCTTCAAACAGCAAATCAAGGCCTAAGCCCTCTATCACAGGCCAATCAGTGCCATATTCCAGCGTACTATTGCTGACTTTGGCGGTCACTCTAAATAAGCCTAATTTAGCATTCAAATTATTCTTGCTGTCTACAAATGGGAAGTCAGCCAATCGACCTTTTACCGTCAGGTTGATGTCATCGGCACGCCCAGACAAAATAGAAGTGTCCAACCAATGTAAGGTGTCTTTGCCGAGAATAGTTGGGTAGTAAAATGAGGCATATTTCGCGTTACCTTTGCCAAATTTACCAGTCAAATCAAGATAACCACCTTTGTTGCCATCCATTAAATACTCGGCGTTGAGTATGCCAGCCAAATGTTGGCTACTAATATTTAGCTGACTCGCTTTGATGGTGGTTTCTTTATCGTTAATACTCCAGCTAATGTCTCCCGACAGCTTATCTACAGGAATAGGCCAGCGTAAAACGTCTTTAAAATCTAATTTGGCATTTTGTGTATTCAGTGAGACTTTTCCAGAGTTTTGATTAGCCTTAATTTCCCCTGTCAGATTGTTAAAACCAGGGATTTTTTCATAAGCAAGTATGCCTAGATCGTTAAACTTCGCGTTGAATTGGTATTTTTTAGTAAGAGATTGTTTGCCTTCCCAGCTAAGCAGCAAATTATCGAGCTTGCCAGTGGGCGATAAGCTATTAATTTTTTGCGCTATGTCTGCAGGCAATGGCAGTTGCACTAGGTAGGCTTTGATAAATGCCAAGTCTATATGTGTAAGTTTGAGATTAAACTTTTCATTACCTTGCTGCGTTTTAGCATAACCACCAGCAGCATCTTTCAAGGTCAAACCATTGCTAGTATTGAGTGTTAAGTGGCTTACGTTAAATGATTGCTCTGTCGCCGAACTTTTCCAGTCAAGTTCGCCCACTAACTTGTTTAATATCAGTGGCTCAGTGTTGGCCTTGAGGAGTAACTGAACATTGTCTAACGCTACGTTGCTTGTGACAGACTGCACCTGACTCTTAGCAAACTCAATGGTAGTGTCTGTACTACCTACGCCAGATTGCAAGTCAATAGGTTGCGTGATGGGTGAATAATCAAACCATGGTTTGAAGGCAACCACGTTGGCATTTTTTAACTTTGTTTCTATACTGCCGTGCCATTCAGATAAACGACTAATGTCGTTACCGTAAACATTTGCGTTAATCATTATCGGCTCACTAGTGCCAGCAGAAACGAGGGTGCTTAGCGTAATTCTATGGTTTTTGATAAAACTTTTCCACGGCGGACTCACCACTTGTAGGTTAAGTTTTTCTAAACTCAATGCAGGCGCGCCACGCATTTCATCTAACCACACCACTTTAGCATTTAGCACATCAAGCTGGGATTGTCTCAATAGCCAATTTGGTAAATCTGGCTTTGATTGCCCCTGCATGCTAATGCCTGCAACAAAAATATCACCGTTTAAGTTGCGGCGTATGGTTAACTCAGGTGAGCGAATAGTGAAATTGGCTAAATGTGGTTCTAGCAATGGAATGCTTAACCATGAGAACGATATATCCGTATTTTTAAGTGCTAAGGCAGGGCGATTCTCCGTGTCGTAAAGATCAATGTTTGATAATGATAAATGTGGGTTAATTCCTTGCCAGCCTGCTTTAATATTGCCGATGACAACTTTTTGATGTGCCGCCTGCGTTGCGTAGTTAGCGATTTTGTCTTTGTATTGATTAATACTTGGGAACACATAAAATTGAATGACGAGTGCTGCCATCAAAAAAATGACAATGATGATGGTTGCAAGCAAAAGCGCGATGCGATAAAGCTTGAGTAGTGATTTTTTTACCATATTTTAGTGGGTTTACTTTATCTTTTTATTATTTTTAGAATGGGTGGTGATTCATTTAAATCTTGTAAATTTGAAACCGTTTCAATTGACGTCATTTTACTTCAATATCGACGTCTACAGACGATTAGATATAAAGCCATGTCGGAAAATATTAGTAAAGTTATGCAAATCTTAAAGATATTTTATTAAAGATTTCTTAAGACTATCGTAGTAATAAATTAGAATAGCGTTTTTGGTCAAATCTAGTTGACCAATACTTTATTTAACCTTGATTTACTACTTGATTTAATATTGGTCCTCACTTGATTCAATTCAAACAACTTACGCTAGTTCGCGGCTTAAAAATCCTCATTCAGGCAGCCTCTTTGCAGCTTCATCCTGGCCATAAGGTTGGCTTAACAGGTGCAAACGGCGCTGGAAAGTCGTCACTATTTGCCTTGTTACGCGGTGAAATGCAATTGGAATCTGGCGATTTAGAAATGCCTTCCAGTTGGGTGGTCGCGCATGTGGCACAAGAAACGCCAGCATTAGCGATGCCAGCTATTGAGTTTGTATTGGATGGTGATGCTGAGTTGCGCAATATTGAAGCAGCGCTAGCGGATGCGGAAGCGAATCATAAAGGTGAATTGATTGCCGAACTGCATCATCGATTGATGGATATTGATGGTTACAGTGCAAAGGCGCGTGCCGCCGAACTGTTGAGCGGACTAGGCTTTAGTCAGGCAAATTTACAGCAAGCGGTTTCTACCTTCTCTGGCGGTTGGCGTGTGCGTTTAAACTTAGCCCGGGCGCTTATGTGCCGCTCAGACCTGCTACTGTTAGATGAGCCGACCAATCACTTAGACTTAGACGCGGTGATTTGGCTAGAAGGCTGGTTGCAAAGCTATCGCGGTACGCTGTTGTTGATTTCGCACGATAGAGATTTTTTGGACGCGATTGTGAATCACATTGCGCACATCGAGCAGCAAACGCTGACTTTGTATCGCGGTGGTTACTCCGACTTTGAACGCCAACGTGCCGAAAAACTGGCCTTGCAACAAGCAATGTTTGAAAAGCAACAACGCAAAGTCTCGCATTTACAAAGCTATATTGATCGCTTTCGTGTGCAGGCCACAAAAGCACGTCAGGCGCAAAGCCGCATTAAAGCGTTAGAGCGCATGGAAATGATTTCCGCTGCGCACGTGGATTCACAATTTAATTTTGAATTCAGAGCGCCAGTTGCCGCACCAGATCCATTGTTGGTATTAGACGAAATGTCTGTCGGCTATAACAATGTTGCCCTTATTAAGAATATTGTTTTAGCAATTAGACCCGGTGAGCGTTTGGGTTTATTGGGGCGCAATGGTGCTGGTAAAACTACACTGATTAAATTACTCGCCAATGAGTTGCAGCCTTTAAGCGGCAAGCGTGTTGAAGGCAAGGATTTAAATATAGGCTACTTTGCGCAACATCAGTTAGAGCAATTGCGCCCAGATGAGTCGCCACTTCAGCACATGATGAAGCTAGACCCGCTCACGCGCGAGCAAGAGCATATGAATTATCTTGGCGGCTTTGATTTTAAAGGTGATATGGCGCGTTCGCCATGTGCAAATTTTTCAGGCGGGGAGAAATCACGTTTGGCGCTTGCTTTGCTTATTTGGACGCGACCTAATTTGCTATTGCTAGATGAGCCAACCAACCATTTAGACCTTGAAATGCGCCATGCTTTAACGCTGGCGTTACAAGATTACCAAGGTGGCGTCATCTTGGTTTCGCATGATAGAGCCTTACTGCGCGCCACTTGCGATGAATTTATCTTAGTAGCCGACGGGAAAGCCGAGCCATTTGATAGCGATTTGGAAGGCTATAGTCAGTGGCTAAACGAGCAGCGTTTAAAAGAAAAACAAGCAACGCAAGCTGTAGCGGAAAGCCTGTCCTCGGCAGAGAAGTCTAATAAGAATGACCGCGCTGCCAATAAAGCCGAACGCCAAGCCAGAATCGTAGAACGTAGGCCGCTAGTGAAAGAGGTTGAACAACTAGAGCTGAATATTGCCAAATGGCAAGCTGAGAAAAAAACGTGCGATGACCGCTTGAATGACAGCGAACTTTACAGTGCTGCAGATAAGACTGAATTACAGCAATTATTAAAGAAACAAGCGGAGCTAGCTAACCAAATCGAAGTGGCTGAAGAGCGTTGGCTAGAATTGCATGAGCTTTTAGAAGCAATACCTGCATTAGATTAATCATCATTAAAACGAATAAGGTTTAATATGGAAATGCAATACTCAAAACGTATCAAACTCATGCACGCATTGTGCCTTACTGAAACATTACGTGACGATGAGGCCAAGCCAAATATAGATTTGAACGACTACGATGCACTGGTTTCTGCCGATTATTTAAGCTGTTATGTCACCTTTAAGGCGATTCAAGCAGCAGAGCGTTCACCGCTGGCTGAGCGCACTGACAACTTTGATATGTTGAGTGTGTATCAAGCTTATGCCTTATTGGCTTATGCGTTTTTCACTACACCATTAGCGCGAGAAGATATTTCACCAAACTTTCAAACTGCGCAAATCACTATCGCAAAAACACTGTTCGCTGGCTTGCCAGATGCAGAGTTAATCGAAATCATAGAGTCAGGTTTACAGAAATTTAAATTGATTGGTGATGCTGAGGTTGATCATTGGTTTGAGTTTAGAGAGAACTTAGATAAATTAACCGTAGCTTTTGTCATCGCTGGTACCGATGATGAAAGCCCGCATGATAAAGAAGACGTGATTCCATTATTCGGTCAGCTATTAAGCCAATTGTGTGAGGCTTTCGAGAACGTTTAAGTTTATTAAATTTGTAAAATAAAAAAACGCCTATTGAGAATCTCAGTAGGCGTTTTTTATGAGCAAACACTTAATATTATATTGCAATTACATACTACGATTTTCAATTGGGCGCTCATGCTGTTTAAAGCGAGTAGGACGCTTGTCGTCATTATCTCTACGCTCATCGCCATGACCAAAACCGTGCTCTTCCATTTTAAATTCACGTGCTTTTTTACGTTGCTCAGGCGTTAATAGCGCAAATACTTGCGCACCGTGACGCGCCCACGTGAGCACTTTTTCTTTTTCTAATTTAGCGGCTTTGTCTGAAAGTTGCTGCACTTTTGCATCATCAAATTTTTCAGCTTGTGCCGTTGCACGCAACTCTTCCATCAATTGTTGATGTTGTTTATGCTGATCACGTATCACTGGAATCTGTGCATAGTTTAAGTTAAACAACTGATCTTCTTGTGCACTAGTTAAATCCAAGCCGCGTAAATAAGGAGGTTTGCCTTCATGCATGCCATGATGTGACTTGTCTCCACGCTCACAACGCGGGCCTTTATCACCATCATGTTCTGCGTGAGCAAGGCTTGCAGCAGGTAATGACACTGCTAAAAATGACGCAAGCAACACTTTTTTAAATGAAAACGGGTGTTTAAATGAAAACGTTTGTTTAAATCTGTATGGGGTGCTCATGATAAATCCTTTGTATTATTAACTTTAATTAAAAGCTGCTTAAGTTGTACAAGCGGTGATGGTCACTTTTCATACGTGTTTAAGACGATGCCATTCTGCATTCAGGCAATGTTAAAGGGCGTTAAGTGCATGTAAATCTGAGTAAAGTCTGCAATCTAGGATTGTGGCAAGCGCAACGGCTGGTTATGATGATTATCAATAATGGTTAAGATTAGATTGATTTTAAATAGATAAATTTGAATTGATTAGGTAGAAGCGACACATGCAAACAGTATTGCTGATAGATGACGATGTTGAGTTGGTTGAAATGCTCAAAGAATATATTGAGCAAGAGAACTTTAGTGTGCAAGTCGCACACGATGGTATTGCCGGTGCACAAATGCTGCTAGAGCAACCATTCGATATTGTGGTGTTAGATGTGATGATGCCACGGTTGAACGGCATAGAAACGCTAAAAGCCATCCGCCAGCATAGCAATGTGCCGGTAATTATGCTTACAGCCAAAGGCGATAATACTGATCGCATTGTAGGTTTAGAGCTTGGTGCGGATGATTATGTACCCAAACCAAGCAGCCCACGTGAGTTGGTCGCGCGTATTCGTGCTATTTTAAGGCGAGTGCAACCGCTTGAAACAATCAATGCAAATACTCAAATCACAGTCGGTGCGCTCTGCATCTGGCCTGCGCAGCGCCTTGTCGAATGGGATAGTCAACCCGTGATACTCACTAGTACTGAGTACAGCTTATTAGAAATTTTAGCTAAAAATGCAGGACAAATTGTTTCTAAGCAAGACTTGTCGCAACAAGCACTAGGGCGCCCGCTAGCTAGATTCGACCGCAGCATAGACGTGCATTTAAGTAGCATACGCCACAAACTGGGGCTATTACCTGATGGGCGACATTGCATACAAACCGTATTTCGGTCTGGCTATCAATTGCTTAAAAGCTAATGCTACAAACGCACACAAATTAAGGACATCAAATGGGTCGTTTGTATTGGAAGTTTTTTATTTTCTTCTTTTTAGCACAATTAACTTCAGTCATTGGTGTTGGTATAGCCGTTTCTATTGTGCATGAGCGAGAAGAGCTGCAACGTGAGCATGAAGTTCAAATGCAATCTCAGAATAAAGCTATGGCACCGCCGGTGCTTTATAAACCATTTAAACCCAAACATAAACGGTGGTTTCCGCTGATGCCCATATTGGTTGGCGCACTTGCCAGTTTTATTTTTGCAGCAATTTTGGCTTGGTATTTTTCAAAACCTATTAAACAATTGCGGCAAGCGTTTGCCAGCGCAGCGAATGGCAATCTTGATGTGAGAATTGGCGAATCTATGGGTAAGCGCCGAGATGAACTGATTGATTTGGGTAATGCCTTCGATGTGATGGCAGTTCGACTCGGCGCGTTGCTGCAAAGCCAAACGCGCTTGCTGCATCAAGTGTCACATGAGTTACGTTCCCCATTGGCGCGCTTGCAAATCGCTGTGGGTTTGGCGCGTCAGCAACCAGATAAACTGGAATCCTCACTCATGCGTATAGAGCGTGAATCTGTAAGAATGGATGATTTAGTGGGTGAGTTGTTAGCACTTTCTCGCTTAGAATCAGGCGTGATTAGGCTAGAAAAAGAGCGTGTCAATTTAAACGAGTTGCTTATTACCGTTTTAGAAGATGCATGTTTTGAAGGTGAAGCAAGAAAAATCACGATTGACTATGTTCCGCAAGTTGAAACACCTGATAACTCACTCAGCTTACTCGGACAACAAGATTTACTGCACCGCGCCATAGATAATGTAGTGCGCAACGCGCTTAAATATAGTGCCAGTCAATCACATGTTTCAATTAAAACCAGTGTTGACAATGCATTCATCAAAATTGAAGTGAACGACCAAGGCGCAGGCGTGGCAGAAGACGAACTGGACATCATATTTCAAGCGTTCTTTAGAGGCAGTAATACCCATCAAACAGATGGACACGGCGTAGGCTTAGCCATCGCCAAGCAGATAGTAGAGGCGCATGGCGGTACAATTGCCGCAAGCAATATCACTACTGGCGGCTTAAGTGTGGCAATCAAGCTGCCTGTTAGTTAGCTTAAATGTAGACTTTTTTGATGAGTATGTAGTTGCGATAAGCTTGACCTACTAACGATTTACATAAGGGTACTGTCAGGCGTTCAGCTTGATTGACAGGTTAGCAAATAAACTATTTTTCGGCAGGTAATGTATTAAAGTCGTACACGTTTGAATGCCCTCGGTTACCTTTGGGCTTTGCTATGCCCTTCGAGATTAGGGGTTTTACAGAGTTGGAATCCCATAGTCCATTGGATGTTTTGTAGGTTCAATTGTTGAACTCGCCAGATAAGTAATACCAGCGCCCATCTATACGTTCAAACTGGCTGATTTCATGCAGTTTTTTTGCTTTCCCTGCAATTTTGTAACGTGCAACAAACTCTACGACGGCAGTCGTTTCGCTCGTATTTTCAGCGCGCTTGATTTGTAAACCAAGCCACTTAGTCGGGGTATCTTCGGCTAAACCAAGTGAGTTAGGGCGGGTTTCAGGGTGCCAAGTACCGAGTAGGTAATCTTCTAACTGCAATACAAACGCCGTGTAGCGAGAACGCATAAGCATTTCTGCGCTTGGTGCTACCAAACCTTTGTGGAGCAGCTCACAGCAAGCCTGATAAGGCTTGCCGCTTTCGCAGGGGCAGAGTGTTACTGAATTAATTGAGCTCACGTGTTTCTAAAAACTCGATATCAGGATACCGCTCTTGTGCCATTTGCAAGTTCACGCGATTTGGCGCTAGGTAAACGTATTCGTCTGCACCATCTAGCGCTACGTTAAAGCCGTATTTATCGGCAATAGCTTTTAAGTCTGCATCTTTGCCGCGTAACCAGCGTGCGGTGTAGCAATCGTATGGTTCAAATACCATGTCCACACTGTACTCGTGTTCTAAGCGGTGCGAAACGACTTCAAATTGCAGCATGCCGACTGCGCCTAAAATCAAGTCATTACTCAAAAGTGGGCGGAATAGCTGCGCTGCGCCTTCTTCTGCCAATTGTTTTAGGCCGATTTGTAGTTGCTTCATTTTCATCGGATTTTTAATGCGCGCACGGCGGAAGAACTCAGGTGCAAATGAGGGAATACCTGTATATTTTAGATTTTCGCCTTCACTAAACGTATCGCCTACTTTAATCGTACCGTGGTTGGGGATGCCGATAATGTCGCCAGAATAAGCTTCGTCCATCGTTGTGCGGTCTTGCGCCATAAAGGTAATGGCGTTGTTGACGGCGATTTGTTTATTGGTGCTGACTTGCTTGATTTTCATGCCACGTTCAAAGCGGCCTGAACAAACGCGCAAGAAGGCAATGCGGTCACGGTGTTTCGGATCCATATTTGCTTGAATTTTGAACACAAAACCTGAGAATTTATTTTCGTCTGGTGGTACTGGGCGGGTAGCGGTATTGCGTGCGAGCGGAGCTGGGGAAAGGTCAACCACCGCGTCCAGTAAAGATTGCACACCAAAGTTGTTGATTGCAGAACCAAAATACACTGGCGTTTGCTTGCCACTTAAATAGCGTTCTGCATCAAAGGTATGCGATGCGCCGCGTACTAGTTCTACGTCGATACGCAATTCACCAGCTACGTGACCTAGTACCTCATCTAAACGGGGGTTATCAAGACCTTGAATGACTTCTGAGGTGCCTTTTTCTGCGCGCGGGTCAAAAAACGAAATGGTGTCGGTATACAAGTTGTAAACACCTCTAAAGCCTTTACCCATACCGATTGGCCAAGTCATAGGCGCACATTCCATACCTAGCGTAGTTTCAATTTCATCTAACAACTCAATTGGCTCGCGGCTTTCGCGGTCTAGCTTGTTAATGAAAGTAATGATTGGCGTATCGCGCATGCGACAAACATTCAGTAGCTTGATGGTTTGCGTTTCCACGCCGTTGACTGCATCAATCACCATGACGGCAGAGTCGACCGCTGTGAGTGTTCTATAAGTATCTTCCGAGAAGTCATCATGGCCTGGCGTGTCTAGCAAATTTACCATGTGCTCGCGGTAAGGGAATTGCATCACAGATGAAGTCACCGAAATGCCACGTTGTTTCTCAAGCTCCATCCAGTCAGACGTCGCATGGCGCGAAGCTTTGCGGCCACGCACTTCACCAGCTACTTGAATCGCGCCACCGAACCATAGAAGCTTTTCAGTCAGCGTGGTTTTACCCGCATCTGGATGCGAAATAATGGCAAATGTGCGGCGGCGTTTGATTTCGAGCTGTAAAGGAGTTGCGGGCGATGACATGGTGAACTTTAATCTTTGAAAATGCTAAAACGACATTTTACCTTAAATTAGGTTTTTAACTTACAGCTAGCTACTTTGGCGCTTGGCTTATCGAGATTTTGAGATGGGACGACTGATTTATAAATCGCCTTCATGGGCAATACGCGCTAAATCTAGCAGGTTAGTCGCGCCAGTTTTATGCATGACTTTTGATTTGTGAATCTCAACAGTACGGTGGCTAATGCCCAGTTGCCTCGCAATTTCTTTATTAGAGTGACCTTGCACGGCAAGCGCCATCACATCACGTTCACGCTCAGTAAGTTCTGCTAAATGCGATTGCACGTTTTGATGATTGGCGCGCTCGGTGAGTATTTTTTCAGATTCTATGAGTGCTAATCGTACTGATGCCATGAGTTTCTCGCGGGTGACAGGTTTGGTTAAAAAATCGATTGCACCAGCCCTTATTGCGCGTACGCTCATCGGAATGTCGCCATGCCCAGTGAGGAAAATAATAGGCAGTTGAAAGTGATGCTTTGTGAGCATCTCTTGTAATTGCATGCCATCCATGCCGCTCATGCGAATATCAACTATGGCGCAGCCGAAACGCTCAGTTTGAAAGTGTTCAAGAAAAGCTTCAGCGCTCTCAAAAGTGCTCACTGTGAAGCCTTCCTGCACTACCATCAACGTCAGAGAGTCACGTATCGCAGGGTCGTCGTCAATAATGAAAATGGTTGCTTCAGTATTCATAAATTACATTCAACTCGCAAAAGCTAAAGTTGCAAAAGGTAGCGTAAAGTGAAACGTAGCGCCAGGTTTGTTGTTTTGTTCTAGCCAGAGTTGACCGCCATTGGACTCAGTCAATGCGCGGCTAATGGCAAGCCCCATGCCAATGCCGGTTGGCTTTGTAGTGAAAAATGGTTCAAAAATACGCTTGGCGGTTTCGGCATCTAAACCTGGGCCGCTATCTTGTATGGTCACGTGTGCCATATTAATTTCTTGATTAGTACGTACCGTAATCGAGATGGCTGAAGAAGGCACACCTGCGCCGCGCATCGCTTCTACGGCATTTCTTAGTAAATTAACTAATATTTTTCGTACTTGGGTTTCATTACCTAGTACTTCTGGCATTGCGGGTTCTAGCGATAGCAACGGACTAAAATCACCGTAACCATCACCTTTGGCAATATTTAGCGCTTCTTTCAGCACATGGTTCAGCTCAAATCGCTCCGTTACCAGCTCACCTTTTTGCATAAAAGCCAGCAATTCATGCAGGCTTTTACCTGCTCGCTGTGCCTGCGCGACCGCACCCTCAAGCGCATGTTTGAGATTTTCGGGGTTAAAAGTACTGCTATTGAGGGCATGTAAAGCTACTTCACTATAGGCAGAAATAGCTGCCAGTGGTTGGTTAAGCTCATGCGCAATGGCTGATACGGTTTGTGAAGCCACTTGTTGTTTGAACAGTGCTTCCATTTCGGCACGTTGCTCTTGCAGCGTTTTTTCCAACATTTTTTGGTCGGTAATGTCTCTGGCTACGCCCAGCAGGCGAGTTGCATGACCGTTCGTAAAGTGAATACGTCCTACGGTAGCAATCCAGCGCTCGACACCGTCATTAGGGTTTTTTACACGATAATCTACGCTGTATTCGCCATTACTGGCAGGGTCAATGGCGCGCTCAATCACGGCTTGCCTTGCTGCGCGGTCCTCGGGGTGTATGGCGGCTACAAATTTTTTATAAGAAACGGATTCTTCAGACTCTTCGCCCCAAATATCCCGCATACGTTCGTCCCAATGAATAATATTGTGGCGATAGTCGAAATCAAATACGCCTAATCCGGCTGCTTCTTTGGCTAAACGCAGCCGCTCTTCGCTAATTTTTAAGGCTTCTTCCACCTTTCGGCGTTTATCTGCAATGTGTAATGTCGCTAAAACAAACTGCTGATCACCCGTGTTTATCGGACTTAGACTAATATCAACCGCTAGTTCACTACCATCCTTGCGCAGCGCGACTAAATCGCGACCTTTACCCATCGGGCGTTTTTCAGGATTTTTAGAATAAGTGTTTCTGTGGTGGTGATGCTGGTTACGATAGTTTTTGGGCATTAAAGCCTCAATTTCCAGGCCAATTATTTGCTCAAATGTATAGCCTAGTAGCTCAAGTGCAACCGCATTGGCTTGTACTACGTGGCCAGTATTGTCTACCAGCAACATCGCATCAGCAGCTGCATCAAACAGTGTTTGCACACTCAAATTTGTTAAAAGTGAGTCTTTCATAGTGCTGAGTCTTTAAATAAGTGGGTCAACAAATGTCCTCTATATTAAAAGTGCTACACGAACCATTTCAGTCTACGATAAAAGATGAATCAATGTCTATCAATCTGAGCGCATATAAGGGTTTGCCCTTACGTGTTTGCACTCATTTACTCCCTTGAGCTACTACTGTAAATTGCTCACATCGACGGTACACCCCCCAAGCAACTACTGGTTGCAGAATCTCTCTCTTAAAGATCTGTACCGTCGATCTCTTTTACACTATTCAATGGAGGAATTATGGAACTTTCAACGGTAACTCAATTGCTTACAAAAAACCATATTCCTGTGTTTGGTATTGAATCTAAAACTAAGTCTAAAAGTGAAGCTAAACCTAAAAAAGAATCCAGTATCAGCATCAAAGAGCTAAGTGGTGAAGATAGGCGTTGCCTAGTGGCTGAATCAGCTTATTATAAAGCGGAGGCAAGAGGGTTTGAATCAGGTCATGAGTTAGAGGATTGGCTAGCGGCTGAGGCTGAGGTGACGCAATGAACAACACAGCTCAAGTTGAATATATAGACTTCTCAAAAGCGGGTAGAGAGCATGCCTGTTTGTGCCGTAGTGAGCAAGAAACCGCAGTGTTAATGCTTTATGATAACGGTACCATACTCGACTGCAACCAAGCGGCAGCTGAGTTATTAGACTGTATCCCAAGCACACTTACTTGGCAGCATATCTCTACCATCATGCCGCAATTAACAGAAACTACTTTGATGCAGGGTGAAAAAATTAACCCTAACTTACGATTTCTTTCACACATTGGTTACGGCTTTGAAGTGATTGGTTTAAGCGGCGTGCATTTTGCCTGCGCATTGTTTTTTAATGAAGTTGAGAATTTTGGACGCCACTGCTTGCGCTTGATACTTCGGCCCATTACTCAAGATTTAGCGGCATCTTAAAACTTACTAAAGACTGAATGCACTCACCGCACCGCCACCCGGCGCGGCATTCCATTTGGTTAGTTCTCGGTAAGCGCCTGCGGCGCCAGCTCCATCTGAATCTTCAGTGAGACCTAAGTTAATAGCGATGCCCGCCCAGCCGCCAATGCCAGACATGACGCCTACATATTGCTTGCCTTTGTTTGAGTACGTGAATGGGTTGCCAATTACACCAGAACCTACTTGAAACTGCCATAGACTTTTACCAGACTTCGCATCCACTGCCTTAAACCATCTATCTAACGTCCCGTAAAACACCAAATCTGCACCTGTGACCATTGCGCCACTCCAAATAGAGTAGGGCTCTTTGTTATACCATGCGCTTTTACCAGTTAGACCATTCCAAGCCATAAAACCACCAGTCACGCCATCTGGACCTGGATGCATAGTTAACCCTGCGCCTACCCAAGGTTGACCTGCCGTATATTTAGCTTCAACTACATCGTAATCCATGCACAAGTGATTCAACGGCACATAAAATAACTTGGTTTTTGGCGAATAAGCCGCTGGTTGTTGATCTTTCACGCCGAGTGCGGCAGGGCAGACGTTTTTAGTCGTAGTGTCTTGATGTGCTGAATATTTTGGATCTTTTTGCGGGATTCCTGTGCTTAAATCTACACTAGTTGCCCAGTTTACAAAAGGATGCATTTTTGCTACCACTAACAGACTGCCATTAGTGCGGTCAAATGTATAGCCAAAACCGTTGCGGTCAAAGTGGGTCGCTAATTTTTTATTATTGGCATCCCATAAAATCACCTCGTTAATACCATCGTAATCCCACTCGTCATGCGGTGTCATTTGGTAGCCCCATTTCGCCATGCCTGTGTCGAGGTCACGTGCAAAAATCGTCATCGCCCATTTGTTATCGCCAGGCCGCACATCGGCATTCCAAACCGATGGATTGCCAGTACCGTAATACAGTAGATTTAGTTTAGGGTCATAAGAAAAATAGCCCCACACAGGACCGCCGCCATGTTGCCAGCCATCTTGGTTCGCTTGCGGTTTCAGCCAAGTTCTAACACCTAGATCGGCCTCTGGGAATTTCAGTTGTTCTTTTGTCAGCGCTTTAAACGAGCCATCTTCTTTGTTGCCGCCATTGACATCTTGGTAAGTAGATAGAGCAGAGTAGTGCGGATTAGCTTCGTTAAAGCCTGCGCCGATGAGTGTTTCGCTATCAGGCCCTGTGCTGTAGGCTTTCCAAGCTAATGAGCCATCTTTAATATTGTATGCGGCAATAAAGCAACGCACACCGTATTCACCACCACTACAGCCTGTAATGACTTTGTCTTTCATCACATGTGGTGCGTTGGTGTTGCTCGCGCCAGTTTTAATATCATTGACTTTGGTTTGCCAAATGAGCTTGCCAGTTTTTGCATCTAGCGCAACTAATATGCCATCATTCTGCTGCAAAAAAATCTTGCCATCGCCATAGCCCAAACCACGATTCACCGTATCGCAGCAGAGTAAAGCCTGCGTTTGCGGATTTTGCTTGGGAAAATATGACCACAGTATTTTTTGATTATTATTTAAGTCTAGTGCGTAGATGTTGTTGGGAAACGCCGTATGTAGATACATCGTGCTACCCAACACAATCGGCGAACCTTCATGGCCTCGATTCACACCTGTAGAAAAAGTCCAGGCAAGTTTAAGCTTGTTAATGTTTTTTGCTTGGATTTGATGTAAGCCACTGTAGCCTGTATTGGCGTAATCTTTGCGCGGATGCGTCCATTCCTTGTCATTTTGCAAGTGCTTTTGTAAATCATCGCTTGCATAGGCTGGTGCAATGAAAAGACTAAATAATCCTAAAATACTTAGACAGTGGCGTGGGGATGGTGGCATGTGATTTGACTTCTATTTGCGCATTAAAAAGAAGGCTGCCAGTATGAGTGCAATCAATACTAGCAAGCCTTCCATAAGTGTTAATGCCTAATGATTAAAGCACTATTTTATACTTTATTTCACCACTTCTTTCAGTTGATCCAAAATCGCCGGGTTATCTAGTGTAGAAATATCTGAAGTAATTTCTTCGCCTTTCGCTAAGCTGCGTAACAACCTACGCATAATTTTGCCTGAGCGAGTTTTCGGTAAATTGTCACCAAAACGAATTTCATCTGGTTTAGCAATCGGGCCAATTTCTTTACCTACCCAATCACGTAGTTGCGCGACGATTTTTTTCAGTTCTTCGCCTTCAGGACGTTGACCTTTTAACACAACATAGGCCACAACTGACTCGCCTTTAATGTCATGTGGTTTGCCAACTACGGCGGCTTCAGCAACCAATGGGTTTGAAACCAAGGCTGATTCAATTTCCATCGTGCCTAAGCGGTGGCCAGATACGTTCAATACGTCATCGATACGACCCATGATGGTGAAGTTACCTGTTTTCGCATCGCGAACTGCACCATCACCAGCTAGGTAAATTTTGCCGCCCAAGTCCACTGGGTAATAGCTAGATTTGTAGCGCTCAGGGTCGTTGTAAATGGTTCGTATCATTGAAGGCCAAGGTTTTTTAATGACTAATAAGCCACCCGTACCCCAAGGCACGTCTTTACCTGTTTCATCTACCACATCAATGTCTATACCTGGGAATGGTAGTGTGCAAGAGCCTGGAACGAGTGAGGTCGCGCCAGGTAACGGTGTAATCACGTGACCGCCAGTTTCAGTTTGCCAGAAGGTGTCAACAATTGGGCAGTGGCCTCCACCCACGTTTTCGTAATACCACATCCATGCTTCTGGGTTGATAGGCTCGCCTACCGAACCAAGCAGGCGCAAGCTGCTTAAATCATAGCTCTTCGGATGCGTGCTGGCAGTTGTTTCAGATGCCTTAATCAGTGAGCGAATTGCTGTTGGGGCAGTGTAAAAAATCGACACTTTATGTTTTTGTATCATTTGCCAGAAGCGACCCGCATCTGGATAAGTAGGAATACCTTCAAACACAACTTGAGTCACGCCCATGGCGAGTGGACCATATGCCACATAGGTATGACCTGTAATCCAACCTACGTCAGCAGTACACCAAAACACGTCATTGTCTTTTACGTCGAATGTCCAGCGCATGCTGTTCATGGCGTGTAATAGATAACCGGCAGATGAATGCTGCACGCCTTTAGGTTTGCCTGTGCTGCCTGATGTGTAAAGTAAGAATAGAGGATGTTCTGCGCTCAACATGACTGGTTCACATGTGTCTGCTTGCCCAGCAATTAAGTCGTGCCACCAGATGTTGTTAGCATTCCCATTTTGATTCCAGGTAATCTCTTGACCAGTTTTTTTCAAAACCACTACATTTTTAATTGATTCACAGCCACCCATTGCGATGCCTTCATCTACCGCAGGTTTTAGTGGCAGTGCTTTACCGCCGCGAAATTGACCATCAGAAGTAATCACGGCCACAGCACCAGCATCAATAATACGTTCATTTAAGCTTTTAGCTGAAAAACCGCCGAACACCACAGAGTGTGTTAAACCTAAACGTGCACAAGCTTGCATTGCCACTACGGCATCAATACCCATTGGTAAATAAATAATCACACGATCGCCCACGGTGAGGTTTAGCTTTTTTAAGCCATTAGCAAACTGACAAACGCGGTGATACAACTCTTTAAAGGTCACGTTAGTGACGCTGCCGTCATCGGCTTCAAAAATAATCGCAACTTTGTTAGGAATAGTATTCAGGTGTTTATCTAAGCAGTTTGCTGAAACATTCAGTTCACCATCTTCAAACCATTTGTAAAACGGGGCGTTATCTTCGTTAAGTGTTTTAGTGAAGGGTTTATTCCAAACTAACAGCTCACGCGCCAATTTCGCCCAAAAGCCTTGGAAATCGTCGGTTGCCTCTTTGCATAAAGCGTTGTAGGCTGACATGCCAGAGACATTGGCATTTTTTACAAAATCTGCGCTAGGTTCAAATACGCGGTTTTCATGAAGAACTGACTCGATTGACATGCTTAAAACTCCCTTTAAATCACTTTGATCTATTTATAATTGGTATATATTAAATTGGACTATTTATAATTGGTTTTAGCTAGAATTTTTGTCTTCACTAGATACTTTTTGACAATATTTTAGTTTGACCACACTCTGTATTGTTACGACATTAAAACGCCATATTACCTTAAAAAACCTATGATAACACTTGATATGATTCTATCAGAAAACCGCATGAAATCTAGCGATGAAGCCTATGTGCAGCATGCTATTGCTTGCAGCCCGTTTGTTGCAAAATTGTTTACAAAGGATGGTGGTTTGCTGACTGATTTGCTAGTAAACCTGCATCAAGAATACCAGTTAAGTGACATGCAGAATTTTTTATCAGACCAAAATATTTTTGATGAAACGACATTAAAGCAGGCTTTGAGACGTTTGCGTCAGCATGTGATGGCGAGAATCATCGTGCGTGATTTGAATGGTTTGGCAGATTTAACCGAAGTGATGCGTACGACATCTAGCCTAGCTGAATGTGCAATTAATGCCTCGATTGATTACTTGCATACTTGGCTAGTAGATGCCTTTGGTCAGCCTGTAGACGTACAAGGCTATCCTCAAAGCTTTATTGTGATTGGCATGGGCAAGCTTGGTGGAGGTGAGCTCAATGTTTCTTCTGACATTGATTTAATTTTTGCTTATGCTTCTGAAGGTGAAACTACTGGCGAAAAATCTATCAGCAATCAAGATTTCTTTACGCGCTTAGCGAAAAAGCTTATCGCAGCAATTGATGAAATTACTGAAGATGGCTTTGTATTTAGGGTTGATATGCGTTTGCGACCGTTTGGTGGCGAAGGCGCGCTAGTCTCAAATTTGGATGCGCTAGAAGAGTATTACCAAAATAATGGTCGTGAATGGGAGCGTTACGCTTGGATAAAAGGCCGTGAAGTAACAGGTGGTTCGCAGGTATCTAAATTGCTTAAGCCATTCGTTTTTCGTAAATATTTAGATTTTGGTGCATTTGCCAGCATGCGTGATCTGAAAATCCAGATTCAACGTGATGTGAACAGCAAAGGTATGCACGACAATATCAAGCTTGGTCGCGGTGGTATACGCGAAATTGAATTTATCGCACAAGTTTTTCAACTGATTCGCGGTGGGCAAGATGCAAGTTTGCAAGTGAAACCTACGCTTTCAGTCTTGGAGCTATTGAAAAATAAAGGCTTATTGCCAGAAAAAACCGTGGCTGAGTTAAGCGAGGCTTATGTATTTTTGCGTAATTTAGAACATAGATTGATGTATGTGGATGACGCGCAAACGCAAGAGCTACCTAAAGGCGATGAGGCTAAATCCCGTATCGCCAAAGCCATGAGGTTTGCAGATTGGGAAGAGTTTTTGGCGAAATTAAATGCGTATCGCCACCAAGTGCAACAACATTTTGATGAAACATTTAGCGATGCAAGTACAAATCAGAATGGTGATGAAAACTCTTTAGAGATAGAGAAGTCCATATGGAACGGTGCCATAGTCGAGCAAGAATCGGTTTACGCTCTGCTGAAAATGGGCTTCGTTGAAGCCGCAGAGACATTACGTAGACTCAATACCTTGCATCAAAGTAGCCGCTACCGTCAGTTGCCAGTGCTAAGTCGGCAGCGTTTTGATGCCTTGATGCCTCTGGTCATATCGCAAGCCGCTGAGATGCAAAATGCTGATACCACGATGATGCGCATCATCGACTTGTTAGAAAGTATCTGTCGTCGCGCGAGTTATTTGGCTTTATTGGCCGAGCACCCGCAAGCCATGCAGTTGTTGATTAAGCTATGCAGTAGTAGCCCGTGGCTCACCAATTATTTAGTGCAGCACCCTATACTTTTGGATGAGCTTTTAGATACGCGCACACTTTATGCTGCACCTGATTTTTCTGTCTTACGTGCAGATTTACTCACACGTTTAGCTGAAGTTAAAGGCGATGTGGAGCGCGAAATGGACGTGTTTCGTCATTTTAAGCATGCCAATATTTTCCGCTTTGCCGCGCAAGATATTAACGGCGAATTAAGCCCGGAAAAACTATCTGATTATTTGAGTGAGCTCGCTCAGTTAATTCTCAGTGTGAGTTTGGAAGTCATTTGGCCAAATGTGCGTGGTAAGCATTTAGAAGTGCCTAAATTCGCCGTGATTGGTTATGGCAAGCTTGGCGGGAAGGAGCTTGGCTACGCGTCTGATTTAGACATTATTTTCTTATATGACGACGATGCATCCGAAGCAGGTGAAATCTATGCTCGCTTTGCGCAACGCATCAATAACTGGTTCAACAGCTTGACCTCAGCAGGGTTGCTCTACGAAACCGATATGCAATTGCGCCCGGACGGTAATAGCGGCTTGCTAGTGAGTAGCGTTGCTGCATTCAAAGAATACCAAATGCAAAAAGCGTGGGTGTGGGAGCACCAAGCCATCACTCGCGCACGCTTTGTGGCAGGTGACAAGCAAATAGGTGTAGCGTTTGAAAAAATTCGTATCGAAGTGATGACGCAACAGCGAGATAATGGTGTGTTAAAGCTAGACGTTCAATCTATGCGCGAAAAAATGCGCTCTGCACAACATATTGAAGCCAATATGTTTGACATTAAACATAGCATAGGCGGCATTATCGACGTAGAGTTTCTAGTGCAATATTTAGTGCTGGTGCATGCGAAGCAATACCCCGAACTCACAAGCAATATCGGCAATATCGGCTTGTTAAGGCTATTGGCATCACTCAATATCATCGCTCAAGATTTAGCAGATAAAGTTGTGCTGGCTTATAGAGATTACCGCCATAGTCAGCACATGCTTAAACTACAAGGCGCTGCACATTTAAGGGTGGAAGTGTCGGCTGTGAGTGAACATGCAACTGCCGTGAAAGCTTTATGGCAAAAGGTTTTTGGGGATTAAGTACTTGTTAAGCGAATAAAACAAGCAGCCGTTAGCCCGTAATCTCTAGTAGGGCGTCAATAGCGAAGCGTATTGCGCCGTAAGTGTTAAAACATGCGGCGGATTACGTTCCTACGCGAGCTAATCCATTTTAAAAGTTAATAATTAGGATAATGAAGTATGGTAAGTAAATATCAGGAATGTGAATTTTTAGAATTTTTATATTTAAGAAAAATTAAAGTTATTTATATTACTTTTCTTTTAGTAATATCGAGTTCTTGTTTTTCAGCACAATCTTCAGAAAGCAATTTACAAGCCCTAGGGGGTAATAGCAAATTGACTTTAAGTGCACATTCTTCTCAAAAGAATGAAGCAAAAGTTTTTATAAAGAAAGGGATGAGTTATATAAATGCTCGAAGAATCTTATTGAATGAGGGCTGGTTAGTACCAATTCTACCAAAGGGTGGATATGGAAAAGATGATGCAAAAGTAATTTCAGAGTGTAGTGGAAACTCTGACCTTTGTAATAAATTTCCTGAAATCGATAGTTGTTCTGGGTCTGAAGAGGGGAATTGCAATATGTATTTCCATTCTAGGCAAGAAGGAAAATTAAGCGTCACAACTAGCGGCGGGTTAGGTGCGGGAGCTATAGTTGAGTCTTGGTCTAGACGATAAAGATTTATGAGTAGGTAGTTGTTAAAAAGAAATAATAGCAAGCATAGCCTGCATGAAATGCGGGGTAATTGTACATAAGACAAGTAGGGTGGGTAACTTGTTACCCACGTTTCACCAACACTAAAACAATATGTTGAGCAAAGCTATATCGCTAGCGTGTTAAAATATCGGTCTATGAATGTGAATAAACCTGCAAGCCCAATTCCTGCTATATCAAACTCAGCCAACTTAGCGACCGCTTTGCTAAGCTGCATGTTGGCTGATCGCCATGCTCTTCGTCGTAAGTTGCGTGATGCGGCAGATTTACAAAAGCTAAAAGATGAAAAATCTGTGGCTAAAGCACAGCGCTTGCTAGGTGAAGTTGCGCAAAAAGTTCGTACATCTCAGCAGAAGTTTGCCTCTCGATTAGCTGGTTTGCCTAAGCCAGAATACCCACTTGAGCTACCAGTCAGCGGTAAAAAAGATGAAATCGCGGCGGCTATCACCAATAACCAAGTGGTGATTATTTGCGGTGAAACGGGTTCTGGAAAAACCACACAAATACCTAAAATCTGTCTTGAGCTTGGTCGTGGTGTGGCGGGTTTGATTGGACATACGCAGCCACGCCGTATTGCTGCGCGTTCAGTGGCATCACGTATTGCGCAAGAGCTACAAAGTCCGTTGGGTGAAGTGGTGGGTTATAAAGTGCGCTTCAACGATAAACTTTCCGAATCAAGTTATATCAAGTTGATGACGGATGGTATTTTGTTGGCGGAAACGCAAGGCGATAAATTCCTTAATGCTTATGACACCATTATTATCGATGAGGCGCATGAGCGCAGTTTGAACATTGACTTTTTGCTGGGTTACCTCAAGCAGTTATTGCCAAAGCGTCCGGATTTAAAAATTATTGTGACTTCCGCAACGATTGATGCAGAGCGTTTTTCAAATCACTTTGTAGGCGCTCCAATCATCGAGGTTTCAGGTCGTACTTATCCTGTTGAGATTCGTTATCGTCCATTAGGCAAAGCGGGATTCCGCGCTAGAGAAATCGCTGAAACAGAAAATTCACAGTTTGATTTAGAAGATGAAACTATCTTTGGAATTGCTAGAAAAGCCAAAACAGAAGCGCGTTGGCTTGAGGAGGATGACGAAGAAGAAGCTATAGAAGAGGCGATATTAGATGCGGCGGATGATTTGCTACGTCAAGGTGATGGCGATATTTTAGTGTTTCTGCCAGGTGAGCGTGAAATTCGCGATGTTGCTGACCATTTACGTAAATATCAAGGACGTTCAGCGAAGTTAAAGCATATTGAGGTGCTGCCTTTATTTGCACGTTTAAGCATAGAAGATCAGCAAAAAATATTCAAAAGCCATAGTTCACGCCGTATTGTATTGGCAACTAACGTGGCAGAAACGTCGCTCACGGTTCCAGGTATTAAGTATGTGATTGATGCAGGGCTAGCGCGGATGAACCGTTACAGCACACGTGCCAAAGTTGAGCAGTTGCAAATCGAAAAGATTAGCCAAGCCGCTGCAAAACAGAGGGCAGGTCGTTGCGGACGGGTTTCAAGCGGCATTTGCGTGCGTTTGTATTCGGAAGAAGACTTTAATGGTCGCCCAGAGTTTACCGAACCTGAAATTCTGCGTAGCTCGCTAGCGAGCGTGATTTTGCGCATGGCGGCATTGCGATTGGGTGACGTAACGGAGTTTCCGTTTATCGAAGCGCCATCATCAAGGTTGGTGAGTGATGGTTACCTGTTATTACAGGAATTAGGCGCGGTAGATGCTAAGCGCCAAATTACAGAAATCGGCTTGCAGCTTGCACGCTTACCTTTAGATCCACGAGTGGGACGCATGATTTTAGCCGCTAAGCGTGAAGGCTGCTTGAACGAGATATTGATTATAGCCAGCGTGTTGAGCATTCAAGACCCGCGTGAGCGCCCAATGGATAAACGTGAAGCAGCGGATAATGCCCACGCCAAGTTTGCAGGTGAAGGTTCAGATTTTATGAGCTACCTTAAGCTTTGGGACTTTTTTGATAACGCGTTGAAAACCAAAAAATCGAACAAGGATTTGCTAAACCAGTGCCATAGCAATTTCTTATCATTTTTACGCTTAAAAGAATGGCGTGAGTTGCATAGCCAAATCAAGCAAATTACCGACGAAATGGAATTTAAATGCAACGAAAAAGAAGCTAATTTTGAGCAGATACATAAAGCCTTATTAGCTGGTTTACTGGGTAATATCGGTTTTAAAGATGGTGATAACGATGCTTATTCAGGTGCACGTGGTATTCGTTTTTATGTTGCCCCCGGTTCTTGCCTCAAAAAGACTCGTCCAAAATGGGTGATTGCTGCGGAGTTGGTAGATACCTCTAAGCTTTATGCGCGTTGCGTGGCAAAGATAGAGCCTGATTGGATTGAGCCGTTAGCGCGAGGTTTAACAGAAAGCCAATATTCTGATCCGCGTTGGGATAGAAAAATGGGTATGGTCAATGCGTGGGAGCGCGTTTCGCTGTATGGCTTAACGATTATTCCTAAGCGACGCGTGCATTACGGGCCAATCAATCCTAAAGAGGCGCGCGAAATATTCATTCGCGAAGCGTTGGCAAGTGGTGAATTTGATACCAGAGCTGCATTTTTCACTGCAAATGAACGCTTAATCGCTGAAGTTGAAGAGTTGGAACATAAGGCACGTCGGCAAGATGTGCTAGTAGATGAGCATCAGTTGTTTGCCTTTTATGACGCAAAGATTCCTGCTGATATTTTTCAGGCAGCAACTTTTGAAAAGTGGCGTGAAGCCGCTGAAAAAGAAAACCCAAGGTTGCTGTATCTGACTCGTGATGACTTGATGCGTCATGGTGCAGATGCCATTACTGCTGTGCAGTTTCCTGAAATGATTATGTTGGATGGCGTTGAAACGCACCTGAAATATCGCTTCGAGCCAGGTCACGTGTTGGATGGCGTCACGGCGACTATACCGTTGGCTTTGTTGAATCAGCTTAATCCAACGCAAACTGAGTGGTTAGTTCCCGGCATGCTGCGTGAAAAGCTGACTTATTTAATTAAAGCATTGCCTAAAACTTTCCGCCGCGTTTGCGTGCCTGTACCTGAGTTTGTCACGGTATTTTTAGATCAGAATAAGGTGGGTGAAGGTGTAATTAAACAGATTCTTGCAGCGCATATTCAACGTGTGACTACGCTAAAAATCTCAGTAGAAGATTGGACTGAAGAAACGCCAGCTCACTTACTGATGAACTTTAGTGTTGTCGATGATGCAGGTCGTGAACTTGCTATGGGGCGCGATTGGAATGCACTTAAAAAACAATTAGGTTCAGCTGCGCAACTCACTTTTAGAAATACTTCACCAGACATTGAAAAAACGGGTCTAAAGCAATGGGATTTTGGTGATTTACCGCAAACCTTAAGTTTTGAGCGTGATGGTTTAAAGGTGGTGGGATATCCTGCACTAGAAGATGATATTGATAGCGTTTCTGTGAAGCTTTTTGATACTGAGCGCGAGGCGGCTGTAAATCTACGTAAAGGTATTTGCCGATTAATTCGTTTTGAGTTAAAAGAACAAATGAAGCAGCTTGAAAAAAGCCTGCCAAATTTTAATCAATACGCCTTAACACTTAGAAACATAATGTCGCCAGAAGATTTACGTGAAGATATGATTACTGCCATTGCCGACCGCGCCTTTATTGGTGAAGACGAGTTGCCGCGCACTAATGCTGAGTTTATGAAGTTGAAACAACGCGCCAGAACACGTCTACCAGCCGTTAGCGAGGCGATAGCAAGGCAAGCGCAGGCGATTGCCACTGAATATCAACTGCTTACAGTGAAGCAAGGTCAAATGACGACCACAGCCAATCGATTAAAACGCGACTTGGATCAACAAGTCGGACAACTGGTTTACAAGGGTTGTTTTAGCCAAACGCCGTGGGAGCATTTGCAGCATGTGCCTCGTTACCTAAAAGCTTTGCGTTTGCGCATTGAAAAGCATCCTGCGAATCCAGACCGTGATGGAAAAAATGCAGGTAGCGTGGGTGTACTTTGGCAAAAGTGGCAAGATAAAGTGAATGCGCTGCATCAGGCTAATCAGAATATTCCACAAGATTTGCAGAATTACCGCTGGTTGATAGAAGAGTTGCGCGTTTCCTTATTTGCACAAGAACTTAAAACGCCATTTCCAGTGTCGATTAAGCGCTTAGAAAAAACATGGGCGGACATGCGCTAATTAGCGTTTGCCCGTAGTCAACCATGGAAATTAATCAAACTACTCCACTCGATAAAGCTGTAAATCAGTTTGACGAATTCTTGCTTAAGCCGCGTGGCGATAAGCTGATTCGTATTAATATTAGTCGTAACACACTGATTGCGATTATCTTTTCGCTATTGGTGCATGGGCTGCTTTTAATCGTGATGTTGCCAAAAATTGATTTTGATAACGCGGCTTCACCACAGCCAACGGCATTGGAAGTGAGTTTGGCGCCACCACCTCTGCCTAAAGTTGAAATTCTTGAACCAACTCCTGTAAAACCAGAGCCTGAAGTTAAAAAGTCGCCACCAAAAGTCATTACACGAAAACCTAGTAAAAATACAAAACCATCCACGTTCTCCGTGCCTGATGTAATTGCGACAAAACAACCAACACCAGAACCGACGCCACCTAAAGAGGTTAAGCCAAATGACGCGCCAACTGATATGGCTTCTTACGTTAAGGCGCAGCAAGCAAAGCGTAATGCTATGGAAGCGGATGCGGCAAGACAAAATGCAGAAGCCGTAGCGCGCGAAGTTGGTCCTAGCCAAGAAAAAGTCAGAGATGACAGAATTAAAAGTAATTTAAAAGTTGGTACTAATGGCATTTTTGAAATTACTAATTTAAGTGGGCGGCATGCGGCTTTTGCATTTAAGGGTTGGACTAATGATTACAGCAGCGCAAAGCGTGAATCATTTGAAGTTGAAGCGGGCACTGGGCAGGACGTTAGATTAGTGATGATTAAGAAAATGATCTCTTTGATTCGCCGACACTATGATGGCGATTTTAACTGGGAGTCTCAACGCTTGGGTCGAGAGGTAGTGAAATCTGCCCGTCCAGAAGATAGTGCAGAACTGGAAGAGTTTATGATGATGGAGTTTTTTGGCACTAACTATAAGAACACGCCTTATTAGCGCTTTCTACATAAAAGCGCGCTTCATATTTTAAATCTAGTGTTTATTGAGCTATATCATATTAAAGTGTTTGCAATGCGCTAACATAACAATCAAGCCATTAACTGCAAAGTAAAACCATGAGTCAGCATCATCTCAAGCCCTTGTTTGCTCCTAAATCGGTAGCCGTGTTTGGGGCGAGTGACCGCGTAGATTCTGTGGGGCAAGTGGTGTTTCAAAATATGTTGCAAAGTGGTTACCAAGGTAAGCTTTACGCAATCAATCCCAAACATAGCACTGTGCAGGGTTATAAGGCTTATGCATCCATTACTGAAATTACCGAGCCTGTAGAGTTGGTGGTCATTGCCACACCGGCTCAGTCTGTGCCAGATATTATCGAAGCTTGCGGACTTAATAAGGTGAAAGTCGCCATTATTATTAGTGCAGGCTTTGGCGAAGCCGGTGCAGCAGGCAAGTTGCTGGAACAGTCTGTACTAGAAAAAGCTCATCACTATGGTATTCGTCTAATAGGTCCAAATTGCCTTGGTGTGATGTGTCCTGATATTGGCTTGAATGCGACCTTTAATAAAGGTAACGCTATTGCAGGTAATATCGCCTTTATTTCTCAATCTGGCGCGCTGTGTACGGCGATTTTAGATTGGGCAAACGCGAACGATGTTGGCTTTTCCAATGTAGTTTCTATGGGTGCTTCAGTCGACGTAGATTTTGGCGAAATCCTCGATTATTTAATTTCAGATACCAAGACGCGTAGCATTTTGCTATATATCGAAGGTATACACGATGCACGCGGCTTTATGAGTTCTATTCGAGCTGCTGCGCGTATTAAACCGGTGATTCTGGTAAAAGTAGGGCGTCATCCAGCTGCTTCTAAGGCTGCTATTTCACATACTTCCGCGATTGTTGGTTCTGATGATGCATTTGATGCAGCAGTTCGTCGCGCGGGCGTCGTACGCGTGCAAACCATTACACAGTTATTCGCCGCCGCTAAGGCACTTTCATGCGGCTTTGATCCAACAGGCAACCGATTGGCAATTGTGACGAATGGCGGCGGTCCTGGCGTGATGGCAACTGATTACGCGATTGATTTAGGCCTAGAGATTGCCGCATTATCAGATGTGACCATTCAAGTACTTAATCAGGCACTGCCAACAACATGGTCGCATGGTAATCCGATTGATATTATTGGTGATGCGCAAGTGGATAGATATGAATGTGCGGTCAAAGCCTGTTTAGAAGACCCCAACGTAGATGGCGTACTCACCATTTTGACGCCGCAGGCCATGACTAAACCGCTAGAAGTGGCGAACGCGATGATTGCCTTGAGCCACCAATATAAAAAGCCTTTGCTAGCCTCATGGATGGGCGAAGCGCAAGTGAGCGAATCGCGTGCTGCATTTAATCGCACCAAGATGCCTAGTTTCCGTAACCCTGAGTCTGCGGTGGATGTGTTTTTATTTCTTTCTGCCTATCATAAAAACCAGAAGCTTTTGATGCAAATGCCGGGGCCAATCTCTCACCATTTGGCGCCAGATGTTGAGAGTGCGCGCATGATTATCGAGGGTGCTTTGCAAGAAAAACGTAAAATTTTGGGTGAGATGGAATCTAAAGCCTTGCTGTCGGCGTTTCATATTCCTGTGGCGCACACCATGGTGGCGCGCTCTCCCAATGAAGCATTATTGATTGCGCAGCAATTAGGTTTCCCAGTAGCGATGAAAATCAACTCGCCCGATATTACACATAAATCTGATGTGGGTGGCGTGGTGCTTAATTTAGCTAATGCGCAAGAAATCCGCTCTGCATATCACTCCATTATTGAGAATGTTAAAAGTAAACGCCCCAATGCGCATATCAACGGCATTTCTATTCAGCCTATGATTGTCAAACCAAATGGTCGTGAACTGATGGTTGGCGTGACTAACGACCCTGTATTTGGTCCTATTATTACCTTTGGCGCAGGCGGTACAACCGTTGAAATTATTGCTGACCGCTCGGTAGCGCTTCCACCTTTGAATAATTTCTTGGTGAAAGATCTAATTAATAATACACACGTGGCAAAAATGCTAGGCACATTCAGAAATATGCCACCCGTCAATATGGAAGCGCTAGAGAGTGTGATGTTACGTGTTTCTGAAATGGTGTGTGAGCTGCCAATGTTAATGGAAATGGATATCAATCCGTTGATATTAGATGAAAATGGCGTGTTGGCTGCCGATGCTCGCATTATGGTAGAAGTCCGTCCACCAAGCGCCGATCGTTATGCACATATGGCGATTTACCCTTACCCGACTCACTTAGTCACCAACTGGCAGCTTGCAGACGGTACTGATGTGGTGATTCGCCCCATACGTCCAGAAGACGTGTGGCTAGTACAAGATTTCGTGAAAAATCTATCGGAAGAAGCACGCTACTTTAGATTTATGAAAAGCGTAGAGCAGCTCAGTGAAACATTATTGGTGCGCTTTACCCAAATCGATTACAGTCGTGAGATGGCGCTCATTGCAGTAAGAAATGAAAATGACAAAGAAATCGAGCTAGGCGTCACGCGCTATGCCATTAACCCAGATGGTGAAAGTTGCGAGTTTGCCTTAGTAGTCGCTGATAGCATGCGCGGCACTGGTTTAGGCCATAAACTGATGACGGCATTGATGGATATTGCCCGCACCAAAGGCTTAAGTCGTATTGAGGGTGAAGTGCTCAAGAATAACGTCAGCATGTTAAAACTGATGAAGCGCTTGGGGTTTACTGCTACGGTGAACCCTGACGATAGCAGCATTAAGAATGTGTATATAGATTTATAAGTGATGCAAACCGCTTACATCACGCATCCAGAGTTTCTTAAACATGACATGGGTCCAGACCACCCCGAATGTCCTGCACGCATTCATGCGATTCAAGATCAGCTGATTGCATCGGGCTTGTTTGATTACCTTGATCATTATGAAGCACCAAAAGTCAGCAGAGAGATATTGGCTTTGGCGCACACCGAAGAATACATCGATTGGGTGTTTAGCCAGTCGCCAGATTCAGGGCTGGTAGATCTTGATGGTGACACGATGATGAATCCGTACACCTTAGACGCAGCTTTGTACGCCACTGGCGCAGTGGTTCAGGGTGTTGACTTAGTCATGGCGGGCAATGTTAGTAACGCATTTTGCAACGTTCGCCCACCAGGCCACCATGCTAAACGTGGTGGTGCATCTGGATTTTGCATTTTTAACAATGTGGCGGTGGCGGCTGCTTATGCTCTTGAGCATCATGGCTTAGAGCGCATAGCTATTGCCGATTTTGACGTGCATCACGGCGACGGCACCGAAGATATTTTTCATGATGATCCACGCGTGATGATGTGCTCAACCTTTCAGCACCCTTATTATCCATACAGCGGTGCCGATAGCGGTAACGAGCATATGATTAACATACCACTTGCGGCAGGCAGCACAGGCGAGCAGTTTCGTGAAGCTGTTACAGAACATTGGCTACCAGCTTTAGAACGCTTTCAGCCACAGATGCTTTTAATTTCAGCGGGTTTTGATGCTCACTGGGAAGACGATATGAGCGATATACGTCTACATGAAAAAGACTACTTATGGGTCACAGAAGCGTTAAAAGGCGTAGCTAAACGTCATGCGAATAATCGCATAGTCTCCGCACTTGAGGGTGGATACGCTTTGCATGCTTTAGGGCGTTGTGTGATGACACATGTTAAAAGTTTGAGTGATCTTTAGTCGCTACTTAATGCTAATTCATGGTTGAGATTGAACCTAACGCTTAACGCGATGCCGTATATCAGTGTATGCTTACGGCGTTAAAATTAGATCGGATTTATATGAAAAAAATCATCAAAACTGAGTCGGAGTGGCAAAATCAGCTTACACCACTTCAATATGAAGTCACACGCCATGCGGCGACTGAGCGGCCTTTCACTGGTCAATATGCAGATCATAACGAAGCTGGCATTTATACATGCGTATGTTGCAATACGCCGCTTTTTGAGTCGGATACCAAATTCGATGCAGGGTGTGGCTGGCCTAGCTACTTTAAAGCACTTAATCCTGAAAACGTGCGTGAACTAAAAGATAGCACTCATGGAATGATACGCACGGAAGTCATTTGCAATGTGTGCGATGCGCATCTTGGCCATGTGTTTCCAGACGGGCCTCCACCCACAGGTTTACGTTATTGCATTAATTCTGCATCGTTGAGTTTTGAGCCTAAATAGGTTTTATCTTAGATGTTTTAGCTAATCGCTATTTGAACTTTTAGTATAGCAAGTACCCTAAGCCTGTATAAAAATAGCAGCTTACCAAAACAGTGGTTCACTAAGATACCAGTTTATTAGGTTGGCTGCATACTCAGCTTAAATTAAGCTAAACTTCTCTAAAACGATCACTTAATAATAAACATGACCCAATCCTTATTTGCAAGAACACCAGTTTTGAATGGCAACGATGCTGTCACTACACGTAAAGAGTTTCTTGAGTATTTTCTCTCCACGTTCAATCGCTATGAGTTGCTGTTTGAAACCTTGGTGAATGAAGACTCGTACCAAGTAAAGCCTATAGCTTTACGTCATCCGTTGATTTTTTATTTTGGTCACACTGCGACTTTTTTCCTAAACAAATTGCTTTTAGCAGGTTTGTTGAAGGAACGTGTTAATCCGAGGCTTGAGTCAATGTTCGCAGTAGGTGTGGACGAGATGAGTTGGGATGATCTGAACGATGCTAACTATGATTGGCCAACCTCCGCCGAGGTTAAGCATTACCGCCACCAAGTGCGTGATGCGATAATCAACCTAATTCAAACCGCGCCGCTTACTTTGCCTATTGATTGGAATCATCCGTGGTGGGTGATTATCATGGGCATTGAGCATGAACGTATTCATCTTGAAACCTCGTCTGTGCTGATTCGTCAGCAAGCGCTTGAGTTAGTGCAGCCACATGCTGCTTGGCAAGCTTGCACTCGCTCTGGCGATGCGCCGCAGAACGATTTGGTTACGATCCCAGCTGGTAAGGTAGCTCTCGATAAAAAAGAGAGCGCTGCTGAATATGGCTGGGATAACGAATATGGCTTGCATGAAGCGGATGTCGCCGAGTTTCAGGCGAGCCGATATTTGGTGAGTAATGCTGAATTTTTAGAGTTTGTCACTGAGGGTGGCTATGCGCAAGAGGAGTTTTGGGCTGAAGAGGGGTTAAAGTGGAGACGCTATACACTGGCGGCTCATCCTACCTTTTGGCTGCGCAAAGGCGAAGTGTGGTGGCTGCGCCTGATGATCGAAGAAGTGGCTATGCCTTGGGATTGGCCAGTAGAGGTCAATTATCACGAAGCCAAAGCATTTTGTAACTGGAAAGCACAGAAAACTGGCCTGACTTTGCGTCTACCTAGCGAGGATGAGTGGTATCGTTTGTGTGATTTTGCAAGCGTTGCTGAAGTGAAAAATGGTGAAATTGCCGCTTCTAATATTCATCTAGACCATGCCGCGTCGACATGCCCAGTCACAGATTTTCGTCATGGTGAACTCTTTGATGTGACTGGTAATGTTTGGCAATGGACAGAAACGCCTATTTATCCGTTCAGCGGCTTTAAGGTTCATCCTTTGTATGATGACTTCACTACACCGACCTTTGATGGCAGACACAATCTTATCAAAGGTGGTTCATGGATTTCTTGTGGCAACGAGGCATTACACAGTGCGCGCTATGCATTCCGACGCCATTTCTTTCAGCATGCTGGCTTTCGGTATGTGGTTGCCGATGAACTAGCAAGCGTGCCAGCCTCGCATTATGAAACCGATAAACTTATTTCAGAGTACGCTGAGTTTCACTATGGTGACAGCTTTTTCGGGATAGCGAATTTCACTAAAAGCCTTGCTGATATTGCGATTAGCGCAATGAAAGATAAGCCTGCGCGCAAAGCTTTAGATCTGGGTTGCGCATCAGGGCGCGCAACATTTGAGTTGGCACGACATTTCGAACATGTTGAGGGCGTTGATTTTTCAGTGCGTCTGATTGAGTCTGGTGTGCAAATGGCTGAAAAAGGTGAGTTGCACTATACATTAGTCGATGAAGGTCAGTTGGTCAGTTACAAGACTCGTACCTTGGCAAGTTTAGGGTTAGGTAACTTAAAAGGCAAAGTAGAATTTTCGCAAGGTGATGCCTGTAATCTCAAGCCGATATTAAGTAACTACGACTTGATATTGGCTGCAAACTTGATTGATAGGCTTTATAGCCCAAAGAAATTCCTTTCGCACGTACATGAGCGTTTGAATATTGGTGGAATCCTGCTGATTGCCTCACCCTATACTTGGTTGGAAGAGCACACCAAGCGCGAGGAGTGGATAGGCGGCTTCAAGAAAGACGCTGAGAATTTCACTACGCTTGATGGTTTGAAAGAGCAGCTTAGCGCACACTTTCGCCTGATTGCAGAGCCTGTGGACGTGCCTTTTGTGATTCGCGAAACTAAACGAAAATTCCAGCATTCGCTTTCCGAAGTCACCCTTTGGGAGCGCATCTCTTGAGTTTTGATTTCGATAAAATCATAACGCGAGATGGTACTGCGTCGGTAAAACAAGATGGACGAGCTGCCTACTTTGGTACAGCAGATATCTTGCCGTTATGGGTGGCTGATATGGATTTTGCTGCGCCAGAAGCAGTCACGAAAGCGCTTACACAGCGCGCCGAACATCCAGTATATGGCTATACTTTTTACCCAGAAAGTATGTATGGCGCGCTAATAGATTGGCTCAAGAAACGCCACGGATGGACAGTTGAGCGCGACTGGATTGTAATGGCGCCAGGTGTTGTGACTTCATTATTTGCCAGCGTGATGGCGTTTGCAGAGTCAGGTGAGGGGGTCATCGTGCAGCCGCCAGTCTATGCACCGTTTTTCACTGCAGTGACGACCAACCAGCGTCGCTTGATTGAAAACCCATTGATGTCAGTGGATGGTGTTTACTATATAGACTTTGAGCACCTAGAGCGTTGCGCGGCAGATGGAGCAAAAATGCTGCTATTTTGCTCACCACATAACCCAGTAGGGCGGGTGTGGAGCAAAGCCGAGCTAGAGCAGCTATTAGCCATCACACGCCGTTACGATATAACGATATTATCTGATGAGATTCATGCCGACTTAATTTATCCAGATTTAAAGCATACTGAAAATCCTGTTGGTGAACAGCACACCACCTTAGCAATGCTAGCGAGCGAGAGCGATAAAATCATCACTGCGGTCGCGCCAAGTAAAACATTTAATATTCCTGGGCTTGGTTTATCCGCGATGATTGTACCAAACCCCGCACAGCGAACTGCCTTAAAGAAAGTGTTTGATAGCCTGCATTTGAGTAATACCAACCCGTTCAGTATTGCGGCTTTTGAGGCTGCATACCGTGGTGGGGAAGCTTGGTTAGATGCGCTACTGATTTATCTGCGTGATAACCGTGATTTTGTGAGTAACTATCTCAAAAAGAATATTCCCAATATACGACTAATCCAGCCTCAGGGTTCATACCTGCTATGGCTAGATTGTCGTGATTTAAAAATGACAGATTTACAACTAGAAGCTTTTTTTATGAAAGAAGCCAGAGTTGGACTTAATCCCGGTAAGTCCTTTGGCAAAGGCGGCAGTGGCTTTATGCGACTTAACATTGCATCGCCACGCAGTGTGATTGCAGACGCGTTAAACCGCATTGCAACCCCACTTAATTCACGCTAGTACTTTAAACGCTAGTTATACTAACGCGGCATCAGGAATGTTGATTTTTCTGAGATTTGCTCATCACGGCCAAGCGCTTCAATTTTAAACATGATTTTATGTGAACCGCTGCTGACTGAGCCATCAGGTATTTGCAAGCTGATAGGTACCATGCGCTCACTGGCTGCGTTCACCATAAATGCATCGCCGGAAGAGATAGATAAGCCATCTAAACCCTCGACTGAAACGCGATAGGTTTGAGTCTCTTCGGTAGCGTTGGTAATCTGTAATCGATAGACGTTTTCAATTGCACCATCCGAGGTGATGCGTGACATCACACCGCGATCTCGAATCACATCGACCATAAATGAGCTGCGTAAACTCAGTGACACCACAAAGCCCACGCATAGCAACAGCAATAAGCCGCCGTATATTAAGACTCTAGGACGTAAGATTTTATGGGCAACTTCTTGCGTTGCGCTAGTTTCATGTTTATCGTTGAGTGTTACCTCACTTAAACCTGCACTGTTGAGTGTGGAGAATTTAATTAAACCGCGTGGATAATCCATTTTATCCATGACGCTATCGCATGCGTCAATACACAAGCCACAGCTAATACACTCATATTGCAAGCCATCGCGAATATCAATTCCCACTGGGCAAACCTGCACGCAGAAGCTACAATCAATGCAATCGCCTAAACCTTTTTCTTTTGCATCTACATTGCGCGAACGGCCACTGCGCGGCTCGCCACGCTTTTCATCGTAGGTGACGATTAAGGTGTCTTTATCAAACATTACACCTTGAAAACGCGCATAAGGGCACATATGTAAACACACTTGTTCACGCAAGAAGCCTGCATTGCCGTAGGTGGCTAATCCATAAAAACTTATCCAGAAAGTTTCCCAAGGGCCCAAACTGAAATTAAATATGCCATCAAACAGATGACGAATTGGCGTGAAATAGCCTAAAAAGGTAAACCCTGTCCAAATAGAAAAACTAATCCAGATGGCATGTTTAATCCATTTTTTATAATGCGTTTTTACGGTGACCTTTTTGCTGTCTAGCTTAATACGTGTGGCACGGTCACCTTCAACTCTATATTCAATCCAGAGAAATATTTTGGTATAGACAGATTGCGGACACGAAAAACCACACCAAAGACGACCTGCAACCGTAGTAAATAGAAAGAGTGCCAATGCGGAAATAATTAAGATAACGGCAAGATAAATTAGATCTTGCGGATAAAGTATCAAACCGAAAATGTAAAACTTATGGGTATCAATATCGAGCAAAACCGCTTGTCTTTGCCCAAACTCAAGCCATGGCGTGCCATAAAATATTAACTGGGTAATCCACACCATAATCCATCGCCAATTGGTAAAGTAACCAGAAGTGGCTCTTGGGTAGATTTTGTTCTGTGCTGCAAACATGGAAGTGTGCACTGCAATAGGAATTACTTTTTTTGGTGTCTTTTGACTAACCGTCATTTTTACATCTCACTGGCAATAAACTATTTCAATTTGGGGTATTTAATGGCTAACTAAACTTACTGCAATCAAACCATGCATTTTCTGAATTAAACAGGTTTTATATGAAGCCAGTTTAGTTACTGTACAGAATAAGGTATTGCAGTGAATTAAAACAGAAGCAGATAGCTAAATAAAAAGCATATCAGTTGATGTCAACACATGTTTTGACCATATAAAAAGAGGCTGGCATAGCATTATTTTATCGCATTAAATCCGAGACTATTTTACCAAGTTTCTCTAAGGAAGACTCGATGTTTTCATTCCAAATATGCCCATAATTTAATCTCATGTAATCAGTAAAACCTCTTTGGGCTGAAAATATAGGCCCCGGAGCGATGCTGATGCCGTTTGCTAGTGCGACACGATGAACATCCAGCGCGTTTACAGCATCAGGTAACTTTACCCATAAAAAGTAGCCACCTTGAGGTTTGGTTAAGCGCGTGCCTTCTGGAAAGTATCTCTGAATAGCGTCTATAAATTTGATTTGATTCACTAAAAGAGTGTGACGAAGGTTACGCAAATGCTTATCGTAGCCGCCTTTTTGCAGATATTTTCCTAAGGCAAGCTGCGCTGGTGCTGATGCCGATAAAGTCGTCGTTAGTTTTAGCCGTTCTATTATTTTAGAGTATCGACCGGGTGCGACCCAACCTACGCGATAGCCGGGCGCCAAGCATTTTGAGAATGAGGAGCAATGCATCACCAAGCCATCAGTATCAAATGCTTTTGCAGGCATGGGGCGCTTATCGCCGAAATACAATTCACCATATACATCGTCCTCAATCAATGGTACTTGGTGTTGAGTTAACAACTCGACGAGTGCTTTCTTTTTCTCATTACCCAGTAAGCTGCCCAACGGGTTCTGGAAATTCGTCATTAACCAGCATGCTTTAGGTTTATGGCGCTCTAGTGCCCATTCCATTGCATCAAGATCTACTCCATCTTTAGGATGGCTAGGGACCTCAACCGCCTTAAGTCCAATGCGCTCGATGGACTGTAAAGCCGCATAAAAAGTAGGCGACTCAATCAGCACCGTATCTCCCGGCCGCGTCACCGCCATCAGGCAAAGATTTAAGGCTTCAAGGGCGCCATTGGTAATCACAATCTCGTCAGATGGTACATGCAAACCATCAATCATGTAGCGCAAGGCAATCTGCCGTCTCAGATCAGCGTCGCCTGGACTCAAGTTATCTACGCTACTCCAAGGATCCATGACTTGTATGCTTGAAGCCATCGTTCGTGCTAGATTACTTAAAGGAAACAACAATGGGCTAGGGAATGCTGAGCCAAGCGGAACAACTTTTTTCATTCTCGTTGATTCCAGCACTTCAAATACGAGTTCGCTCACATCAACTTGAGTCAGTTCTTCATGCTTAACCAAAATAGGCTCAGGCGATGCGGGAATTCCACCAGCGCCACCTGTAACAAAATATCCTGAACGTTCGCGCGCAGTAATCAAGCCTCTAGCTTCTAGTAAGTAATAGGCCTGAAACACGGTAGACGGACTAATATTACGGCTGGAACTTGCTTGTCTAACAGAGGGTAGTTTGTCGCCTTTACACAGCACTCCTTCTTGAATTGACAGGGCAATAGAGTTAGCTAGTTGTTCGTAAAGTTTCATTATGGAAGGTTAGGCGATGGCTTAAAACTGCATTAATGCTTTTCTAATTTCCAGTTCGTCTAAATCCTTACCAATAATCACAATTCGTGAAAGTGGTTCGTCTTCGGTCCAGCCTTCAAGCAAGGTGGGTGGGTAGGGGGTGAAATGCACGGCATGAATAGCTAGCGGTGCAGATTGGTCAGCCGCATGGATAATACCTTTCAGGCGTAATAAATTTTTACCGTATTTTTGGCAAAAAGATAATAAATGCGGTTTGAGTTGCGACCAGTTAAGCGGGCTGGGCATGATGACAGTGAAACTTGTAATGTCATCATTGTGAGTTTTTTGCGGCAATGTGCCTTTAGGTTGCGCTTGTTTAATTGGCGCTCGAAGCCAACGCTGTGGTTCAGGATGTTTAGTCGCTAAGTCAAATAAACCCACATCCACTACAAAAGCGGGGTCTAGCTCGCCATGCGCAATTTTATGTTGTGTTGCTCCGGGATTGATAGTGATAAGTTTTTCTTTAAGCGCGTTGATTTGCTCGGCGCTAGCTAAATCTGTTTTAGTCAGCACTAACACATCTGCCACGGCGGCTTGCTTTAAGGCTTCGGTATTTTCTTCAATTTGCTGTAAGCCATAAATACTGTCTATGGTCACGACGACTGCATCTAGGCGATACACAGACTCAATTACAGGTTCATTCATTAAGTTGGCAAGTATCGGACCTGGATCGGCCATGCCTGTGGTTTCGATAATCAGCCGATTAAATTGCGGAATAGCTTGCAGAGCGCGCTTAAAAAACAAGTCGCGCATGGTATCTGCTAACTCGTTTTTTAGCGTGCAGCATAGGCAGCCTGAGCTAAGCAGTACAGTGTTATCGGTAATATGCTCATTTTCAATATTCTGCGCTAAGTTGCTATTGGCAAAAATCTGGTCTAAGCCTGCGTCACCTAATTCATTGATAATAATCGCGGTATCGCGCATATCAGGGTGATGCAGTAGTTTATTCAGTAAGGTAGTTTTGCCACTGCCTAAAAAGCCAGTGAGTAGAGTGACGGGTATGCGTTTATCCATGTCCATATTTTAAATGCAACAAAGCGAATTAGCTAATACATAAAGCGAAATCTCTAATACAAGGTAAAATGTCACTAATTTAGTTAGAACAACGCATATAAGCATTTATGAACGTATTTTTTGAAGAAGACGGCAGTTTTAAAATTGCCTCCATCATGACCGAAACGCAAGGCGCTTTGCAGGTGGAATCCGTTAGTGGCAAGCGCACCAAAGTGAAAGCCAGTAATGTATTGATGCGTTTTGAAACGCCTTTAGCTGGCTTTATGGAAGCTGCTAATACAGAGGCTGAAACGCTAGAGTTAGATTTTTTATGGGAGTGTTGCGGCGAAACTGAGTTTGGTTTTGAAGAGTTTTCCGCTGATTATTATGGCCGTAAACCGACGCCAGTTGAGGCTGCGGCAATTGCGATTAAGCTGCACAGTGCGCCAGTGTATTTCAACCGTAAAGGTAAAGGGCGCTATAAAGCGGCCCCTGCCGAAATACTGAAGGCTGCACTGGCTGGACTTGAGAAAAAGCGCTTATTAGCCGAAAAGATGGCAGCTTTTGTAGAAGATTTAAAATCTCACAAAATGCCCGAAGAGCTGATGCAGAAGCGCGATATGTTGCTTTATGAGCCAGATAAAAATGCTTTTGAGTACAAAACATTAGATGCTGCTGCGAGTGCATTGCACTTAAGTCATCTCAAGTTAATGCATATCTGTGGCGCAATTCCATCTGTGCACGACTATCACTTAGGTGCTTTTTTACGCGAATACTTTGCTAAGGGAACAGATTTCACCCCTGAACAAATAGCAGAGATTGCTAGTGATATAACTTTTGATTTGCCATTGGCTGATGCTGAAGCCTTTAGTATCGATGACAGCACTACTACAGAAATTGACGATGCGTTTTCAATTAAACAATTAGCCAATGGTATCACTCGCGTTGGTATTCATATTGCTGCGCCCGCTTTAGGTATTGCTGTTGATAGCACACTGGATAAAGAGGTCATGCAGCGTTTATCTACCGTGTACATGCCCGGCAACAAGATTACAATGCTGCCAGAAACCGCTATTCGACCATTCAGTTTAGATGCTGGGCAAATTAAACCAGTTTTATCTTTGTACTTGCATGTGAATGAAGCGCTAGAAATTATTCAACGTGATAGCAAAGTTGAGTTGATTAAAGTAGCTGAAAATCTACGCCACGATAGATTAGAGCCGTTTTTTAATGAAAACACATTAGAGGCTGACAGCGGACATCCCTATTGGGCTAGGTTGCTGTATTTATTTGACTTAGCAGTTTCATTAGAAAAATCTCGCGGTAAATACGACCCAACAAAACCACCCCAAGTTGACTATAACTTTTATGTAACAGATGACAAAGTCAGCATCGTTGGCCGCCATCGTGGTTCGCCTATGGACAAGTTAGTGGCTGAGTTAATGATAGAGGCTAACAATCAGTGGGGCGCCTTATTGGCATCGCATGAAGTGCCAGGTTTGTATCGTGCGCAAATGGGCGGTCGAGTGTATATGACCACCAAGGCCGAGCCGCATCAAGGCTTAGGTGTAGCGCAATATGCTTGGAGCACGTCGCCTTTGCGCCGTGCGGTGGATTTAATTAATCAACGCCAAATTATCAGTGTCGTGCAAAACAATCAGCCTGTTTATCCACAGAATAGCGACGCACTCACAACACATATGCGCAATTTTGAGCTAACTTACAAGGCATATAGCGAGTTCCAAACGCGTATGGAGAGATATTGGTGCTTGCAGTATTTGATTCAGGAAGGCTTTTTAGAAGAAAACAAGCAAGAGATTCATGCGACCGTTTGGCGCGAGAATCTAGTGCGTTTAGATCATATGCCTTACATGACTAAAGTTTACGGCTTGCCTGAACTTAAACCTGGCACGCGTGTGAGTTTGCAAGTACAAGAAGTTGATACGCTGATGTTGGATCTGCGTACTAAATTTGTAAAAGTGCTAGAAGAGGCCGCAGCGCCTGTGGATTTTGATGATGCAGATATCGAAGCTTTGGATAGTTTAGACTCAGCTACTCTCGATATGAATACTCCTGATTCAAATAACAGCGAAGCTACTCCAGATGACACGGTTGAGGTTGAGGCTGCATAATGTTTCGTGTCGCTAAACATTTAATGCGCAATTTCACCAATACTAGCGCAGCAGACGAAACGGTTTATGTGAGCGAAACTGATGGCGTGCGCTCATTGCATTTAGGCTCAGTCACCATACAAAGCGCTATGCGCATACGTGACCCGTTTGCGTTGGAGCTCACATATACACGTGGCATTATGTGCTTTTTACTGTTTAGGACTAATGTTAAAGATATGCTTACCATCGGCTTGGGTGGCGGATCTGTCGCAAAGTATGTGCACAAACATTGCCAAGGTATTAAAAGTACTATTGTTGAGATCAATCCTAAAGTCATTCAAATGGCACGTAATCAATTTTTTGTGCCAGAAAATGGTGACTATTTTGATGTGATTGAGGGCGATGGCTTGCAGTATTTGGCTGAGCATATTCATACCACTGATGTATTGCTGATTGACGCGTTTGATAGCAACGGTATTCCACCAGATTTTTGCAGCCAAGATTTTTTTGATCAATGTTCAGCAACTTTAAAAGGTGACGGGATATTTGTAATCAATCTATGGGGCAGCGATAAGAATTTTGATATTTATTTGCAGCGCATAGAGCAAAGTTTTGAGCAAAAGGTGTTGATGATGCGTACTGGAAAACCTGGCAATATCGTCGTGTTCGGCTTTAATAAAGCCCCGAGTAATCTGAATGTAGCCAGTCTGCAAGAGCGTGCAAAAGCGCTTGAAGCGCAGCACCAAATAGAGTTTTCTGATTTCATCGATAAACTATGCAACGATAATCAGGTGTACCAAAAAAGGCTGATG